>NZ_JBJORY010000014.1:0-148375 GCF_046562815.1 Neobacillus sp. 204 | reverse complement strand
ACATTAAGGACAACCTGAAAAGGTTGTTTTTTTGTATTCAGATAAATAATGATTGATTTTTGATAATTAAATAAAGTTGGTCAAATAAAGTCTTATGAAGGTGGCCATTTGTGCCCGAAGAAGAGGAAAAGAGCCTTGATCGGTAACAAAAGAGGCTCTTTAATGCCCGAAGAAGAGTAAAAAGTCTTTGATCGGTAACAAAAGAGGCTCTTTAATGCCCAGAGAAGAGGAAATAGTCCTTGAACGGTAACAAAAAAGGCTCTTTAATGCCCAGAGAAGAGGAAAAGAGCCTTGAGTGGTAACAAAAGAAACGCTAAGTGCCCGAACAAGAGTAAAAAATCCCAGACCGGTCACTCTGAAAGGTCCAAAGTGCCCGCTGATCCTAGTTATCGTATCCACTGACACCTCACCAGAAAGAGCAATTCAATGGTGTTGGTTATTTCTTAAATTCTGTAAAATATTTTCCCACCAATTGTTTTTAACAGCAAACATTGCAAAGACTAAGCATGATTGAAAAACAAGTAGGTGATTTGATGGATTGGATAGATTTGCTGCATCACTACAAACTGATAAGCATCCTTTTAGCAGCTGTTATTGCAAGGGTCATTGTTTTAATCATTAATAAAACGGTTCATAATTTTTTTCTAAAGACCCATTTCATTGAAGAACGCAAAGAGCAAACGATGGAAAGCATGATCCGCTCGTTAACCAAATATACAGTAACGATAAGTTTTATCTTTTTTGCCATATCTCAATATGTAAGTAATTTTGGAAAAATATTGGCTGGGGCCGGGATAGTCGGGGTAATTGTTGGATTTGGAGCCCAAAGCATTATTAAAGATATTCTCTCGGGTATTTTCTTAATTTATGAAAAGCAACTGCATAAAGGTGATTTTATTACAATCAATAATACCTTTAATGGAACTGTTGTTGATATCGGATTAAGGTTCTTAAAAATTCGCGAGTGGAGTGGCAAGGTCTTTACCATCAGCAATGGTGAAGTAAAACAGATTCACAATTTTAATATCGAGCAAATGCGAGTGATCGAAAGAATAGTGGTGAGTTACCGGGAAAATCCGGAGAGGGTTTTTGAAATTCTTGAAATTGCCTGTGAAAAAATTAATGAGTTACACGAAGACTGTTTAAAATTAGACCCAAACAATTGCCCGTTAGAGCCTTTTAAAGTCTATGGGATGACTACCATAAATTCGGGATATAGGGGGATAGAATATACGGTTACAGGCCTTGTAGATGATGCCTATTACTGGGATGCGGCAAAAGAAGCAAGGCGGATAATGGCTCAGACTCTGTTTGATTATGAAATAAGACTGGCAGAAGATACGATGTTACTAAAGCAGGTTGACAATGTTTTTTTAAAAGAAGGAAAATAGTGATGGAAAGAGAGGTACTTAATGTCAATGGGAAAGAAGAAAATGCAATTTGAGGTCCAGGAAAATGAAAGTATAGAGGACTGCTTGAATAGAATGAAAAAGTTGGGCTATACCCCTGTACGCCGAACGGAGAAGCCGATTTTTCAAGAAATAAAAACAGGCAATGAAACAATTTATGAACCTGTAGCCCGCCAAATCATCTTTGAAGGTACATTAATAGAGTAAAACACGAACATTATGGTTCTATTTGAAAATATTGTTCGATAAAATCAGTTGACACCTTATAGAGATGATTGTAAGATATAGAAGTGATTTAAACAAACAATTTATCTTTACCCTCGTATATCCATGGGAATATGGCCCATAAGTTTCTACCCAATAACCGTAAATTATTGGACTATGAGGGAAAGTCAATAGGTCTGGCACATTAAGGGGCGAGAATCCCTTACTTTATGTTGTCATCAAACATGATGCCCGGACAAATGGCTTTCTCTTTCAGAGATGCTATTTGTTCCGGGTATTTTTAGTTTAACCGATTATTCGTAAGGATTAGAATAGAGTAAGTATCGAAGGGGGAGGATGACAAATGAATCTGGTTGGCGTTATTATGGGGAGCACGTCGGATTGGGAAACAATGAGACATGCATGTGATATACTAGATCAGTTTGAAGTTCCATATGAAAAAAAGGTTGTTTCAGCGCACCGCACACCTGATTTGATGTTTAGCTATGCAGAGGAAGCCAGGGGAAAAGGGATTAAAGTTATTATTGCAGGAGCTGGCGGAGCCGCTCATTTGCCAGGCATGGTTGCGGCAAAAACAACTTTGCCAGTCATCGGGGTTCCTGCTCCTTCTAAGGCTTTAAACGGATTAGACTCCCTGCTATCGATCGTACAAATGCCAGGAGGCGTACCAGTGGCCACTGTAGCAATTGGAAAAGCGGGTGCCACTAATGCCGGATTACTGGCTGTTCAAATTTTAGCTACACAAGACCTTGAACTTGCCGAAAAATTAGAAGCTAAAAGAGAAGCTACCAAACGAGATGTGATAGAAAGTAGTGATCAACTTGGCTGAACAAACAATTTTACCAGGAGCAACGATTGGAATCATTGGCGGCGGTCAATTGGGGAGAATGATGGCATTAGCAGCAAAGGCGATGGGGTTCCGGATTGCTGTTTTAGAACCAGTAGCGGATTCACCATGTGGACAGGTAGCTGATGTTGAGGTAATTGGCGCTTACAGTGATCGAGCGGCCATTAGCCAATTGGCGGAACTCAGCGATGTCATCACCTATGAATTTGAAAACATTGATGCAGACACATTAATTTGGCTTTGTGAACAGGCGAATGTGCCACAAGGTCCGGAAGTTTTAACGATTACACAGGACCGAATCAAAGAGAAACGGGCCATTCAACAGGCAGGGTTGGAAACAGCAGCCTATGAAGTTATTTACACTAAAGATGATTTATTTTTAAAAATTGAAACGATCGGGTTTCCAGCCGTTTTAAAAACAGCCAGAGGAGGTTATGATGGGAAAGGCCAGTTAGTGATAAAAGACAAACAAGACCTTTTCCAAGGAGAGACTCTCCTCAAACATGGAGCCTGTGTGTTAGAAAAATGGATCCCATTTGAAAAAGAAATCTCCGTTATAGTGACACGGAAGCAGAACGGAGAAACGATGATTTTCCCTGTTGCGGAAAATCAGCATGAAGAAAATATGCTACATATCACGATTGTTCCAGGACGTATTTCTGAAACTACTCAGGAGACAGCGATTCAAATGGCAAAACGCTTAGCTGATTCCCTTAGTTTAGTAGGAACACTTGCTGTAGAGATGTTTGTTACGGATAACGGAGCCATTTATATCAACGAATTGGCGCCACGTCCTCATAATTCAGGGCATTATTCAATTGAGGCCTGCGAGACTTCACAATTTGAGCAGCATATCCGTGCAATCTGTAATTGGCCGCTTGGGAGCACCGAGTTGTTAAAACCAGCTGTTATGGTCAATCTATTAGGAGAGCATCTTGAAGACTTAAATGAGAGCATTCCTACGGTTAAAGACTGGAAGATTCATTTATATGGAAAAAAAGTTCCGAAAACAAAACGGAAAATGGGTCATGTGACTATTTTAAGAAATAGTGTCGAGGATGCACTAAAAGAGGCTGAAATGAGCAACATATGGAAAACTGCAAAAGAAAAGATTGGGGGATAAAACATGTTAGATCGTTATACAAGACCAGAAATGGGAGCTATTTGGACCGAGGAAAATCGCTTTAATGCTTGGCTTGAGGTGGAAATACTTGCATGTGAGGCATGGGCTGAGCTAGGTGATATTCCAAAGGAAGATGTGCAAAAGTTGCGTGCGAATGCTTCCTTCAATATCGACCGTATTAAAGAGATTGAAGAAGAAACAAGGCATGATGTGGTTGCCTTTACCCGCGCTGTATCTGAAACATTAGGGGAAGAGAAGAAATGGGTTCATTACGGTTTAACGTCAACGGATGTTGTCGATACGGCCCTTTCCTATATCTTAAAACAGGCAAATGCTATTTTACAAAAGGACTTGGAAAACTTTGTTGAGATTTTAAAAAACAAAGCACAAGAACATAAATTAACAGTAATGATGGGACGGACGCACGGGGTCCATGCTGAACCAACAACATTTGGTCTAAAGCTTGCCCTGTGGTATGAAGAAATGAAACGGAACCTGGAACGATTTAAGCAGGCAGCAGAAGGAATTGAGTTTGGAAAAATCTCCGGCGCAGTTGGTACCTATGCAAACATTAATCCGTTTGTGGAACAGTATGTTTGTGAAAAATTAGGACTGCAACGAGCACCAATCTCAACGCAGACCTTACAGCGTGACCGTCATGCCCACTACATGTCAACGATTGCGTTGATTGCTACTTCAATTGAGAAATTCGCCGTTGAGGTTCGTGGATTGCAAAAGAGTGAAACCCGTGAAGTGGAAGAGTTTTTTGCCAAAGGTCAGAAGGGGTCCTCAGCAATGCCGCATAAGCGGAATCCGATTGGTTCAGAGAATATGACGGGGATTGCTCGTGTAATTCGCGGATATATGCTGACTGCCTATGAAAATGTACCACTTTGGCATGAGCGTGATATTTCCCATTCGTCAGCGGAACGGATCATCTTGCCTGATGCGACAATTGGTTTGAATTATATGCTGAATCGTTTCGGTAATATTGTGAAGAACTTGACTGTATATCCAGAGAATATGAAGCGTAACATGGATCGCACACTGGGCTTGATCTATTCCCAACGTGTACTGCTCGCGTTAATTGATAAAGGCTTATCTCGGGAAGAAGCGTATGATACCGTGCAGCCAAAGGCAATGGAAGCGTGGGAAAAACAAGTTCCCTTCCGCAGCCTGATTGAAGCAGAGGAAAAGATTACTTCACTGCTATCCGGAGAAGAAATTGCTGGTTGCTTTGATTATAACTATCATCTGCAACATGTAGATACGATTTTTGACCGCTTAGGGTTGAATGAGTAAGGTTTTATGTGACTGAAATCGAGAAAAACGGCCCAACAGGGTAACAAAGAGAGGCACTAAGTGACCGAAGCTTGAAATAATAGTGAGAGTTCGGTCATTCATGCCACTCTCTTAGCTCGAAGATTCCCAATATTGAAAATTAGGAGGCACTTCCACGATGACAGAACTTCTTTATGAAGGAAAAGCGAAACGCATTTATGCAACAGACGATGAGCAAATTGTTTTAGTCGAGTATAAGGATTCAGCAACCGCGTATAACGGGCAAAAAAAGGCTGATATCACCGGCAAAGGCCGCCTCAATAACGAGATTACTAGTTTGTTATTTTCAAAGCTGAAAGACCGAGGAATTGAATCTCACTTTATAAAGCGGATTTCAGAAACGGAACAGCTGGTGAAGAGAGTATCCATCATTCCGCTTGAAGTGGTCGTTCGAAATGTGGCCGCAGGAAGTTTTTCAAAAAGATTGGGAATCGAGGAGGGTCGCGAGTTATCAGGACCGATCGTTGAGTTTTACCTAAAAAATGACGATCTCGGTGATCCACTGCTAACGATTGACCATGCTATTGAACTAAAATTGGCATCACAACAGGAAATCGCGCTATTAAAAGAAAAGGCCTTAGAAATTAACACGGTACTATCCGAGTTCTTCGCCAAACTGGGCATTCGCCTGATAGATTTCAAGCTTGAATTTGGTAAAGACGCCGAGGGCGCGATTTTACTTGCCGATGAGATTTCTCCTGACACCTGCAGACTGTGGGATCAGCAAACAAATGAAAAGCTTGATAAGGATGTATTTCGTCGTGATTTAGGAAGTTTAACAGATGCCTATGAAAATATTTTAGCGAGATTGGGAGGACATCAGCATGTATAAAGTAAAGGTATTTGTCACATTAAGAGAAAGTGTTTTAGACCCACAGGGTAAAGCAGTCACCAACTCACTGCACTCTTTAAACTATAAGGATGTAGCCGATGTCCGAATCGGTAAATATATGGAATTAACCATTGAAAAGTCTGAGCGGGATATTAATGAAGTGGTCAATGAAATCTGTACTAACCTTTTGGCAAATCCAGTGATAGAAGATTACCGTTACGAAGTAGAGGAGTGTGTTACTCTGTGAAATTTGCGGTAATTGTCTTCCCAGGATCAAATTGTGACGTTGATATGTTCCATGCCATTCAAGATGAACTTGGAGAGCAAGTTGAATATGTTTGGCATGATGCTGAAAGTTTAGAAGAATTTGATGGAATTCTGCTTCCAGGCGGCTTTTCTTTTGGGGACTACTTACGCACGGGATCAATCGCTAGATTTAGTAACGTCATGAAGGAAGTCATCAAAGCGGCAGAAGCAGGAAAGCCAGTTCTTGGCGTGTGTAACGGATTTCAAATCCTGCTCGAAGCAGGGTTACTGCCAGGGGCTATGAGACGAAATGAAAGCCTATCGTTTATTTGTAAGCCTGTAGAATTAAAGGTGGAGAACAGCCAAACGATGTTTACCTCCGCATATGAGCATAGCCAAACAATTACCATCCCAGTTGCTCACGGAGAAGGAAACTACTATTGTGACGAGGAAACACTTGCAAAACTGAAAGAAAATAATCAAATTATCTTTACCTATAACCAGAATCCGAACGGAAGTCTTGCTGATATCGCTGGCATTACCAATGAAAAAGGAAATGTTCTTGGGATGATGCCTCACCCTGAAAGAGCTGTCGATGAATTGCTTGGCGGCGCAGATGGACTAAAATTGTTTCAATCGATTGTAAAAGCTTGGAGGGAAGCACATGTTGTCAACGCTTGAACCAAATCCTAATCAGATCAAAGCAGAAAAAATCTATCAGCAAATGGGTTTGTCCGATGAAGAATTTGCAATGGTTGAAACCATTCTTGGCCGTACACCGAATTATACGGAAACAGGTCTATTCTCTGTCATGTGGTCGGAACACTGCAGCTACAAAAATTCAAAACCGATTCTTAGAAAGTTCCCGATTACAGGAGAACGTGTACTGCAAGGACCTGGTGAAGGTGCGGGTATTGTCGATATCGGCGATGAACAAGCCGTTGTTTTTAAAATAGAAAGTCATAACCATCCGTCAGCGATTGAACCGTATCAAGGAGCAGCAACAGGGGTGGGCGGCATCATCCGTGATGTTTTCTCAATGGGAGCAAGACCAATTGCAATGTTGAACTCGCTTCGCTTCGGTGAATTGGATTCAGCCCGCGTCCGTTACTTATTTAAAGAAGTCGTCGCTGGGATTGCCGGCTATGGAAACTGCATAGGGATTCCAACGGTTGGCGGTGAAATTGGGTTCGATCCATGCTATGAAGGAAATCCGTTAGTTAATGCAATGTGTGTTGGACTCATTGACCATAAAGACATCAAAAAAGGCCAGGCACATGGCGCGGGCAATACCGTCATGTATGTTGGGGCAAAAACAGGCCGAGATGGCATCCATGGTGCGACCTTTGCCTCTGAGGAATTAACAGAGCAATCCAATGAAGATCGCCCTGCCGTTCAAGTAGGCGACCCATTTATGGAAAAATTGCTGCTTGAAGCTTGCTTAGAACTAGTCCATTATGATGCGCTTGTCGGTATTCAAGATATGGGTGCAGCTGGACTTGTTAGTTCATCTGCGGAAATGGCAAGTAAAGCTGGGATGGGAATCGAGATGAATTTAGACTTGGTTCCACAGCGGGAAACGGGAATGTCGGCCTACGAAATGATGCTGTCTGAATCGCAGGAACGGATGCTCATCGTTGTCAAAAAAGGAAGAGAACAAGAAATCGTTGATCTTTTTGAAAAATATGGCCTCGAAGCAGTCGGAATTGGGACTGTAACTAGCGATAAACAACTGCGCCTTATTCATAAAGGGGAAATCGTTGCGGATGTTCCAGCTGATGCGTTAGCGGAAGATGCACCGGTTTATCACAAACCTTCAACAGAACCAAGTTATTTTGCAGAGTTCCAAGCGATGGATAATGAAATTCCAGAAGTGGATGATGTGAAAGAAACGTTAATTAATCTTTTAAGTCAGCCAACGGTCGGAAGCAAGGAATGGGTGTATGAACAGTACGATTACATGGTTCGTACCAATACTGTTGTTTCACCAGGATCAGATGCAGCAGTTGTAAGGATTCGCGGCACGCGTAAAGCATTAGCAATGACAACAGATTGTAATTCCCGCTATGTTTATTTAGATCCAGAAGTAGGCGGAAAAATTGCTGTTGCTGAAGCAGCCCGTAATATTGTTTGTTCGGGTGCGGAACCACTTGCAATTACTGACAACTTAAACTTCGGAAACCCTGAAAAGCCAGAAGTGTTCTGGCAGATTGAAAAAGCGGCTGATGGCATGAGCGAAGCTTGCCGCGTGCTTGAAACACCGGTTATTGGCGGAAATGTCTCATTATATAACGAAACAAGCGGAACAGCGATTTATCCAACCCCAGTCGTCGGTATGGTTGGCTTAGTAACTGATATTGACCATATTACCACACAGCACTTTAAAACTAGCGGCGATCTCATCTATTTAGTAGGGGAAACAAAGGATGAATTCGGCGGCAGTGAGCTGCAAAAACTTCTGAACGGACGGGTATTTGGCAAAGCCCCTGAATTAAATGTAACGATCGAAAAAGAAAGACAAAATCAGGTTCTTGCTGCGATTCGTGCAGGCTTGGTGCAATCGGCCCATGACCTATCTGAAGGCGGTTTAGCCGTTGCGTTAGCTGAATGTCTTTTCACGAATGAAAAGCTTGGTGCAGAAGTAAAGATTGCCGGAAATCCAGTTTCAGCTTTATTTAGTGAAACACAATCTCGTTTCCTTATAACAGTCAATGCAGAACATAAACTTGAATTTGAAAGTTTAGTAGATGCAGTCCAAATCGGGACGGTAAATGATTCAGCAACACTGCAAATCACAAATGATGAGTCAACGGTACTTAAAGCATCGGTTGAAGAATTAAAAGCGGCCTGGAAAGGGGCGATCCCATGCTACCTGAAATCAAGGGATTAAATGAAGAGTGCGGCATCTTTGGTGTCTGGGGACACAAGGATGCAGCACAGTTGACCTATTACGGACTTCACAGTCTGCAGCATCGCGGCCAGGAAGGGACTGGAATCGTGGTCTCAGATGGCAAAAAGCTTAAAGGGGTAAAGGGTGAAGGGCTAGTTGCTGAAATTTTTACCACTGAAGCGATGAAGGAATTGACAGGTACATCCGCTATTGGTCATGTTCGTTATGCAACGGCAGGAGGCGGGGGATACGAAAACGTTCAACCGCTCTTGTTCCATTCCCAAACCGGCAGTCTTGCGCTGGCCCATAATGGCAACTTAGTTAACGTTAATTCATTAAAACATCAGTTGGAAGCCCAAGGGAGTATTTTTCAAACAAGTTCTGATACCGAAGTTTTAGCTCACTTAATGAAGAGAAGCGGCTATTCTGATTCAAAGGACCGTGCCAAAAACGCACTCTCAATGTTAAAAGGAGCGTATGCATACCTTATCATGACAGAAACTGAATTAATGGTGGCACTTGATCCACACGGATTAAGACCTCTTTCGCTAGGTTCCCTGGGTGATGCCTATGTTGTCGCATCGGAAACCTGTGCCTTTGATGTTGTGGGCGCGGAATATATTCGCGATATTCGGCCAGGTGAACTATTAATTATCAACGATCAGGGAGTAATATCTGAACAATTCGCTGTTAGTTCCACAAAAGCGATTTGTACCATGGAATATATTTATTTTTCAAGACCGGACAGCAATATTCAAGGGATCAACGTTCATACCGCCCGTAAAAATATGGGTAAAAGAATGGCGATGGAAGCGCCAATTGATGCAGATGTTGTCACTGGGGTTCCTGATTCCAGTATTTCAGCTGCTATTGGATATGCCGAAGCTGCAGGTATTCCTTATGAAATGGGATTAATCAAAAACCGTTATGTCGGAAGAACCTTCATCCAGCCATCTCAAACTTTACGGGAGCAAGGGGTCAAGATGAAACTTTCAGCCGTTCGCGGAGTCGTAGAGGGTAAACGGGTGATCATGGTTGATGACTCGATCGTACGTGGCACGACAAGCAGAAGAATTGTTAATCTCTTGAAGGAAGCCGGAGCAACAGAGGTACACGTTGTTATCAGCTCCCCGCCTATTAAGAATCCATGTTTTTATGGAATTGATACATCTACAAAAGAGGAGTTAATTGCCTCTGATAAAAGTGTTGAGGAAATTAGAGAACTTATTGGAGCCGATTCATTAACCTTTATCAGTGTAGAGGGTATGATGCATGCCTTAGGTCAAGAAGGCACGAATGGATATTGCCTAGGCTGTTTCACAGGGAATTACCCAACAGAAATTTACCCAGATACACTCCAATATTATTATCAGAAGTAGGAAGGAGCGAGCAGCGTGGCAAATGCGTATAAGCAAGCAGGTGTCAATATCGAAGCAGGCTATGAAGCAGTGGAGAGAATGAAAAAACATGTTCAAAAAACAGCACGGGCTGGCGTCCTTGGCAGTTTAGGTGGATTTGGCGGCATGTTCGACTTATCTGCTCTTCAATTAAAAGAACCAGTTTTGGTGTCAGGCACCGATGGGGTGGGCACGAAGCTGATGATTGCTTTTTGGATGGATCAACATGATACGATTGGGATCGATGCGGTCGCTATGTGTGTCAATGATATTGTGGTTCAAGGGGCAGAGCCCTTGTTCTTTCTAGATTATATTGCCTGTGGTAAGGCTCAGCCTGAAAAAATCGAGGCGATTGTTAAAGGGATTGCAGATGGTTGTGAGCAGGCCGGTTGTGCGCTAATTGGCGGTGAAACAGCGGAAATGCCTGGACTGTATAGTGATAATGAGTATGATTTAGCTGGGTTTACGGTTGGAGCCTGCGAGAAATCTCAGCTCATAACAGGCGAATCGATTCAAGCAGGCGATGTCCTGATTGGCTTAGCGTCGAGCGGCATACACAGCAATGGTTATTCACTGGTTAGAAAAGTATTTAATGACTGGTCATTACTAGATTTTGTCGATGAACTCGGGTGTACATTAGGCGAAGAATTACTTAAGCCTACAAAAATTTATGTGAAACCGATTTTGTCTGCGTTGAAGAAGTTCCAACTAAAAGGAATGGCTCATATAACGGGCGGCGGGTTTATTGAAAATATTCCCCGTATGTTACCAGAAGGTCTTGGAGCAGAGTTGAATGAAAAAAGCTGGGAGATTCCACCTGTGTTTAAACTAATCTCTTCCCATGGACAAATTGATTACCAAGAGATGTATAATATCTTTAACATGGGTATCGGTATGGTTATCGCTGTGGACCGGGAAAATGCTCCCGACGTATTAGAACATTTTAGACAATCTGGGGAAACTGCCTATGAAATTGGCGTGGTCACTGCTAATAAAGGAATTGAGATCAAGGCTCAAGGTGCCCGTCTATGAAAAAGATAGCGGTGTTTGCGTCGGGAAGCGGCAGTAATTTCCAAGCTATTATTGATGTAATCCAAGCAGGCAAACTGGATGCGGACATTTCTTTATTAGTTTGTGACAAACCGGATGCTTTTGCGATTGAAAGAGCAAATGCAGCGAAAATCCCGAGTTTTGTTTTTAACGCAAAGGAGTATCCTAGTAAGGACCATTATGAAGAAGAGATTTTAGCCCAATTAAAGGCCTATGATGTCGAATTCATTGTCCTGGCAGGATACATGCGTTTGATTGGCCCCAAATTGTTAGCTGCGTATAAAGGAAGAATCGTCAATGTCCACCCATCATTGCTTCCAGCTTTTCCAGGTAAGGATGCCGTCGGTCAGGCATTGGCTGCTAAAGTGAAGTGGAGTGGGATTACGATCCATTTTGTGGATGAGGGAATGGATACTGGTCCGATTATTATTCAGGAGCGGGTTCGACTTGACGAGAATGAGACAAGAGAGAGCCTTCAACAAAAAATCCAGAAAAGCGAACACAAGCTTTATCCATCCGTACTTCAAATGCTATTGACACAAGGAGATGTAATAAATGACACAAAAGCGCGCGTTAATTAGTGTTTCGGACAAAAATGGAATTACTGAATTTGCCAAGGAGTTAGTCAGCCTAGGCTACGAACTGATTTCCACGGGAGGCACGAAAAAAGCTCTTCAGGAACAGGGGATACCTGTTCTTGGTGTTAATGATGTAACAGGCTTTCCAGAAATCTTAGAAGGCCGTGTGAAAACATTAAATCCATTCATCCATGGCGGCCTGCTCGCAAAACAGGATGACACTAACCATCAACAACAGCTAGACGAGCATGGAATTCAAGCCATTCAACTCGTTTGTGTCAATCTTTATCCATTCCAGCAAACCATCGCAAAACCAGATGTAACTGTTGCAGATGCGATTGAAAATATTGATATCGGCGGACCAACCATGCTCCGCGCTTCTGCAAAAAATCATCAATATGTAACAGTAGTCGTTGATCCGACGGATTATCAAACGGTTATTGATGAATTAAAGGCTGATGGCGCAACAAAGTTTGAAACAAGAAGAAAGCTTGCAGCAAAGGTTTTCCGTCATACAGCAGCCTATGATGCTTTAATTGCTGAATACATGACCACGCTTGCTCAAGAAGAAACACCTGAAACATTAACGGTTACTTACGAGCTAAAACAAACCCTTCGTTACGGAGAAAATCCACATCAAAAAGCTGCTTTTTACAAAAAGCCACTTGGTTCGACGTTCTCAATTGCCAATGCGGTTCAGCTTCATGGTAAGGAACTATCTTATAACAACATCAATGATGCAGATGCTGCCCTTCAAATTGTAAAAGAGTTCTCTGAACCAGCTGCTGTTGCTGTAAAGCATATGAACCCTTGCGGAGTCGGTACAGGGAAAACAGGGTATGAAGCTTTCACAAAAGCATTTGCGGCCGATCCCGTTTCGATTTTTGGCGGAATTATTGCGTTTAACCGTGAAGTGGATGCCGAAACAGCGACTAAGCTTCATGAAATATTCTTAGAAATTATTATTGCACCATCTTTCTCTGAAGAAGCGTTAACCATTTTAACAGGGAAAAAGAATCTTCGCCTATTAACTATTCCATTTGATGAGGCAAAAAAACTTGAGTTTAAAATGACTACGATTGAAGGCGGTTTGTTAGTTCAAGAACAGGACCGTTTCACTTTAGAAGATGCGAACGTAACCATCGCAACAAAAAGACAACCGACAGATGCCGAATGGGAAGCATTGAAGCTAGGCTGGAAGGTTGTTAAACATGTGAAGTCCAACGCAATTGTCGTTACGGCAGAAGATATGACGATTGGAATTGGTGCTGGACAGATGAACCGAGTGGGAGCTGCGGAAATAGCACTTAAGCAAGCCGGTTCAAAAGCAGAGGGAGCGGCCCTTGCATCTGACGCCTTTTTCCCAATGGATGATACCGTTGAAGCAGCCGCGAAAGCTGGTATTACAGCGATTATTCAGCCAGGCGGATCGATTCGAGATGCAGATTCAATTAAAAAAGCAGATGAATATGGAATTGCAATGGTATTTACGGGAGTAAGACATTTCAAACATTAATCCGTTGGAGGGCATTCGAATGAACGTACTGATTATCGGCCGTGGCGGTAGAGAACATGCGATTTGCCGAAAAGTAAGTGAAAGCTTGAAGGTAGAAAAAGTATTTGTTGCACCTGGGAATGTTGGGATGACGGATGTAGCTGAACTTGTCTCGATTGCGGAGTCAGACCATGAACAACTGCTTCAATTTGCTAAGGAAAACAATGTGGGCTTGACGATCATCGGACCTGAGGTTCCTTTGCTTGAAGGGTTGGCAGACAAATTTGAAGCGGCTGGTTTGGCTGTATTCGGTCCGCAGCAAGCAGCGGCCGAGATTGAAGGCAGCAAGTCATTTGCAAAAGAACTAATGAAGAAATATCAAATTCCTACGGCTGACTATGCTGTGTTCACCAACTATGAGGATGCCCGAAGCTACATAGAAGAAAAAGGGGCGCCCATTGTCATTAAAGCAGACGGATTAGCAGCAGGGAAGGGTGTTACTGTTGCACTTACGAAAGAAGAGGCGCTTGCAAGCATAAAAGAAATGCTCATCGATGCGAAATTCGGTGCTGCCTCTACTCGGGTAGTTATTGAAGAGTTTTTAGCAGGTGAAGAATTCTCTTTGATGGCGTTTGTAAACGGCGAGGTCGTCGTTCCTCTTGAAATCGCTCAGGACCATAAACGGGCCTATGATGGGGATCTTGGTCCAAATACGGGCGGAATGGGAGCCTATTCCCCTGTTCCTCAGATTGGTGAGGAGACTGTTCAAATTGCGGTTGAAACGGTCCTTCTTCCTGCAGCAAAAGCTATGGTCAAAGAAGGAAGAAGTTTTTGCGGCGTGTTATATGCAGGCTTGATTAAAACAACAGCTGGGCCAAAGGTGATTGAATTTAACGCCCGCTTTGGCGATCCTGAGACCCAAGTGATCCTGCCTCGATTGAAATCGGATTTAGTTCAAGTCATCCTTGAACTGTTAAGTGGAGAAACACCTGCTTTAGAATGGGATGAGCAAGTAATGATCGGCGCTGTAGTGGCTGCAAAAGGGTATCCAGAGGCCTATGAAAAAGGTGCTGTGCTTACAGGATTAGCTGATTTTAATCATCAAGAGGTTTATACGTTTCATGCTGGAACTGCCAAAAATGAGGATGGTGAGTTTGTTACAGCAGGGGGACGGGTGCTTCTCGTTGGGGCGAAAGCTGAAAGTTTAGTGGAAGCGCGCGAAAAAGTGTATCATGAACTCGATAAGTTAACATCTGATGGTGTATTTTATAGAAAAGATATCGGGGCAAAAGCGATCCACCCCGTGAAAAGCTAACGGGCACGCCTTTTACTAGTTCGACGAATAAAAGTATAAAGAAGTGCCACAATACTGCCAATAATGGCAATTAATACAAACGACATATCTGTTAAATACTCCCAAAACATGAATAATCAACTCCTATCAAGGGCTGACCACTTAGGGTCAGCTCTTTTTTAAAGGTGAAAATTGAATCTAACTATAAAAATTTGGGCTATTAATACGAAATATTGAATTTTTCAACCAAAGTTTGAATTAATATACGGAATGGCGAATTTTTCAACCAAAATTTAAATTATTTTTACAAAAACTTAAAAATATTTACAAATGTTAACCGAATATCTACAAATACGATTTAAGTTGGATTATAAGGTAACATTTCTTCGCCATTTTGGTTTGTTAATCCTTCCATCCCATCCATTGAATCCATTGCCCGGTCGTGCTCAGAAATCATACATTGACATCTTTGAAATAAGGCTGTAAGCGGACAAAAGCGGACAATTCCTTCTGCCACTTTCATTGCACCACACAGAGCAACAAATAAAAAGGAGTCTCTCCAGGGTTGTTTGACGAGTTTAGAGGTGGTCCAGGAAAGAATCGTTAATCCGATGGTGATCCGGATTAATGCGTTAATAATACTGATATTTGGTTTAACATTCATTTTGTTCACTCCTTCACAAATTGTTTACAATTATTATCAATTCTTTAATGCTTTAAACACTAAAATATGATAGTATAGTATCTAAAGAATTTTTTGTAAGGGCTTTCTTTATTGTTAAATCAACTTATTATTATATAGATAGTTTTTTGAAAAGGGAGGAAGACGTATGCTAGAACAACGCTACCGCTGGAAAAATAAAAACTTACGCATGCATGTTTCCATTTTAGATGGAAAAGCGTCTCCAACCATATTATTGAAAAACGCCTTGTACTTAAATCAGACGTTTCGAAAGTGGTTGAGAGCGAATATTTGGATTTATGAAGATCGGATTGTTTATGTGGGCGAAAACATGCCACCCCATCTTGATAACTGTGAAATCATTGATTGTACCAATGAGATTCTTGTTCCAGGATATATCGAACCGCATGCTCATCCTTTTCAATTATATAATCCCCTAACGCTTGCTGCCTATGCATCCCAGTTTGGGACGACAACGTTAATAAATGATAATATGGCCCTTATTTTGCACTTGGAAAAAAGGGAAGCGTTTTCATTATTGAAGGATTTACGCTCGATACCAACAACAATGTTTTGGTGGAGCCGTTTTGATTCACAAACTGAAATTCTGAATGAAGAAGAAATTTTTTCACATAGTAATGTTAAATCATGGCTTGAGCACGATGCGGTCCTGCAGGGCGGGGAATTGACAGGTTGGCCGAAACTCCTTGATGGCGATGATATGATGCTTCATTGGATTCAAGAAGCCAAACGGATGCGCAAGCAAATTGAAGGCCATTTTCCTGGAGCTTCGGAAAAAACCTTGGCCAAAATGATGCTGCTGGGTGCCGACTCTGACCATGAAGCGATGACGGGTGAAGAGGTATATAATCGCTTAATGCAAGGATATATGGTGTCCTTAAGGTATTCCTCGATTCGACCGGATTTACCAAATATCCTGGATGATATGAAGCGATTAGGTATTGATGCTTATGACCGACTCATGTTTAATACAGACGGCTCTTCGTCGACCTTTTACGAGCAGGGGATCACAGATGCGATGATCCGCATTGCGATAGAAAAAGGTGTTCCAGCCATTGATGCTTATAATATGGCTACAGTAAATATTGCCCGTTATTACAAAATTGAGCATCTCCATGGGATTATTGCAACCGGTCGAGTAGCCAATATTAACTTTTTATCAAGTATTGAGAATCCGACACCAAAATCAGTTCTCGCAAAAGGAAAATGGGTGAAAAAGGATGGAAACCCTGTCGTGGATGCTTATCCACCGGTTACATGGGAAGAATATGGGCTAAAGCCAATGGATGTGGATTGGGAATTGACATTAGATGATTTGCAGTTTTCGATGCCATTTGGAATCGAGATGGAAAACGCCGTTATCACGAAACCATATTCTATTTCCATCGACGCTTCAGGCGATGAACTGTCTTCGAATCATAATGAATGCTATTTTACCTTAATGGACAGAAATGGAAAGTGGAGAATTAATACACTATTAAAAGGATTTGCGACTACATTATCGGCATTGGCTAGTTCTTATTCCAATACAGGAGATATTATTTTAATAGGAAAAAACAAGCAAGATATGCTTCATGCTTTTAATAGAATGAAAGAATTAGGCGGCGGCATTGTGATGGTAGAAGATAGTCAAGTAGTTTGCGAGCTGCCATTAACTTTAAATGGAATCATGTCAAACCTTCCGATTGAGGAATTAATCAGCCAAGAAAAGGAACTGCTTATCGAGTTAAGAGAACGAGGTTACGCATTTTCTGATCCTATATACAGTCTTGCCTTCTTTTCTGCGACGCATTTGCCTTATATTCGGATTACCCCGCAGGGAATGTACGATGTAATGAATAAAACAGTACTCTTTCCGTCAATAATGCGTTAAACTGTAAGTGAGTAAAGGATTAAAGTACAAAAGTAAAAAGAAAGTAAATAGGGGTGTTCATGAAAATGAGAAAATGGGCTGTTTTCGTGCTAGCTTTCCTGTTACTACTTTCTGGGTGTAGTAATAAGGAAAAGGAAAAGGAACCTGTAAAAAAGGAAAAAACGGTAACACAAACAGAACCAGAACAACCAGAACAGAAACCAGTGGACCCTTATTTTTACCCACTAACAGGGGTGGGCTCTGAAACAAGTACAGATTCAAGAGCCGTAGCAGTAATGATTAATAATCACCCCAAAGCAAGACCGCAATCAGGTCTAAACAAAGCGGATCTCGTCTATGAAATACTTGCTGAAGGGGATATCACCCGTTTTTTAGCCGTCTTTCAGAGTGAAAAACCGGCAAACATCGGTCCGGTAAGAAGTGCGCGGGACTATTATATTTACTTGGCCAAAGGACTTAACGCCCTCTACATTGCCCATGGTTATAGCCCGGAAGCGAAGAAACTCCTTAATAATAACTATATTGATAATCTAAATGGAATGGTCTACGACGGTACGCTATTTAAACGATCTAAGACCAGAAAAGCACCTCATAACTCCTATATAACGTATGAAAATATTTTAAAAGGTGCAAAGCAAAAGAAATATTCAATGGAAAAAGGTCCAGCGCCATTGACGTTTTTAACAGAAGAAGAGAGTAAGAATATTACCGGTACTGCTGCAAAATCTGTTAAGATAACATATTCAAAGGGTGGTATTTCCAACTCTAAGTTTGAATTTGATGCAGCCTCAGGCAAATATAAGCGGTTTTCTGGCGATGAACAAACTGTGGATCTAGACACCAAAGAGCCAGTTTTAGTTGATAATATTTTTATTGTCGAAGCCAAGCATCGGTTTATCGATTCCTACGGGCGCCGTGAAATTGATTTTGAGTCTGGCGGCAAAGCTTATCTGCTTCAAAAGGGTAAAGTCAACCAAGTGGAATGGAGGAATAAGAACGGAGAAATTGTTCCAGTCAAAAATGGCGATGAAGTTCCACTGGTTAAAGGTAAAACCTGGATTAATGTAGTTCCAACAGATCCAGGTTTAGAGAAGATCGTCTCGCTTGATATGAATTAAATAATTAGGATATGTTAAAGGCCATTGTTAATTTTATAACCATGTTGATTTTTGCGGAATGCGCGAACTCCTCGAAAATGCTATCGCATTTCCTTCGTGCGGTGATTATTCAAAGAAGTGTATTCAATGTCCTGCGGGAGTACGGTACAGGGGAGACCCCGCAGGCGCTTAAGCGCCTTTCGCTGCAATCAACAGACATGTACAAAACAGCTAACAACTAAAGGAGTAAAGACAATGCAAATTGATAAATTACGAGGAAAAGAACTGGATCAATTATTTAAAGCCGTTCTTTCTTTAAATGATCTTGAAGAGTGCTATCGTTTTTTTGATGATTTATGTACAATTAATGAAATTCAATCATTAGCACAACGTCTTGATGTGGCAAGAATGCTACGCGAAGGGAATACGTATCATAAAATTGAAACAGAAACCGGAGCGAGCACAGCTACCATTTCACGTGTGAAACGTTGTTTAAATTATGGAAACGATACGTATGAAATGGTCCTAGAGCGTGTAAAGAACGACAACATTTCAACTGCTTCAACTGAACAAGAATAAACAAACCGAAGAGAACACTCTTCGGTTTTTCTATTGGTTAAATTTAGATTAGATGTTTTCTTTTTTTATCGAATCGGCTAGTGCTATAATGGTGTAATGGAATTAAATGATGTGGGAGGATCTTTTTGATGTATGATTTTCGCGAGTGGCGGCATGTGTTCAAACTCGACCCTAATAAAGAACTATCGGATGATCATTTAGAAAAAATCTGTGAGTCTGGAACGGATGCAATAATCGTAGGTGGTACAGATGGGATTACACTAGAAAACGTCCTCGATTTAATGGCAAGAATTCGTAGATATACTGTACCGGTTGTCCTGGAAGTATCAACGATTGAGACGGTTACACCTGGATTCGACCTCTACTTTATTCCAACCATTTTAAATAGCAGCGATACCAAATGGATTACGGGACTTCACCATCAAGCCGTTAAGGAATTTGGTGAAATCATGGATTGGGAAGAAATTGTCATGGAGGGCTATTGCATCCTGAACGAGGACTGCAAAGCTGCAAAACTGACAAATGCAAATACAAATTTAACAAGTGAAGAAGTAACTGCCTATGCTATTATGGCTGAAAAAATGTTTAACTTACCCATTTTTTATGTAGAGTATAGCGGCAAATATGGGGATGTAAACGTGATTGCTGACGTGAAAAAGTCGCTTGAAAAAACGGTCCTATTTTATGGAGGCGGAATATCAACGATCGAACAGGCAGCAGAAATGGCCAAGCAGGCAGATGTTATTGTGGTCGGAAACGCTATTTATGAAAATTTTGATCTAGCACTAGAAACCGTGAAAATCAATCGGTAGAAAATTGCTTATGTAAAAGAAAAACGTTAAGATAAAATAAGAACAAATGTTTGTAATGGTGGTGGATAATATGCAATATTTAAGTGATAAGCTATTAAACGGACTGAATCCAGAGCAGCAAAGTGCTGTTAAAGCAACCGATGGACCGCTATTACTAATGGCCGGAGCCGGAAGTGGTAAGACAAGAGTGCTTACCCATAGAATTGGATATTTAATCGTAGAAAAACGGGTGAATCCTTATAATATTTTGGCGATTACATTTACAAATAAAGCCGCTCGAGAGATGAGAGAGCGGATTGGGAAAATGATGGGCGGAGCGGCAGAAGAAATTTGGATTTCCACTTTTCACTCGATGTGTGTAAGAATTTTGCGCAGGGATATCGACCGAATCGGTTTTAATCGAAATTTTACGATTCTTGATTCAACGGATCAGCTATCCGTGGTGAAAACGATTCTAAAAGAAAAAAATATTGATCCGAAGAAATTTGATCCCCGGGCGATCTTAGGGGCGATCAGCTCCGCTAAAAATGAGTTGATTGAACCTGATGAGTATAAAAAGACAGGCGGCGGCTATTTTGAAGATGTCGTCGGTAATGTTTACGAAGAATACCAAAAGCGATTACGTAAGAATCAGGCACTTGACTTTGATGACCTCATTATGATGACGATTCAATTGTTTAAACGCGTTCCGGATGTTCTTGAATATTATCAACGTAAGTTTCAATATATTCATGTGGATGAGTATCAGGATACGAACAAAGCCCAGTATCTGCTTGTAAAGCAGTTGGCGAGCCGTTTTAAAAATCTATGTGTGGTAGGGGATTCGGACCAATCCATTTATCGCTGGCGTGGAGCGGATATTGCCAATATCCTTTCATTTGAAAAAGACTATCCGAATGCAACAGTTATTTTACTAGAGCAAAACTACCGCTCTACAAAAAGGATTCTATTAGCGGCAAACAAGGTGATTGAAAACAATCTTAACCGTAAAGCAAAGAATCTATGGACTGAAAACCCAGAGGGGAACAAACTAGTTTATTACCGAGCCGACAGCGAACAAGGTGAAGCTCAATTCGTTGCGGGGAAAATTAAAGAACTAACCCGTAATAACCAATACAAGTTCGCTGATATTGCGATTCTGTATCGCACGAACGCTCAGTCCCGTGTAATGGAGGAAGTACTCCTTAAATCGAACATCGAATACTCGATTGTCGGCGGGACAAAGTTCTATGACAGGAAAGAAATCAAGGACATGCTTGCTTATTTACGCTTAATTTCTAATCCTGATGATGATATCAGTTTACGCCGTATCATCAATGTGCCAAAGCGCGGGATTGGTGCAAGCTCTGTCGATAAAATTGCTGATTTTGCTGATATGCATGATCTCTCTCTTTTCCAAGCGCTTGAGTCAGTAGAACTGTTGGGGTTAAGTCCGAAAATTACTAAAGCTGCGCGAGAATTCCGCGATTTAATTGGTAATTATACCAATATGCAAGAGTTTCTTTCTGTTACTGAACTAGTAGAAGAAGTACTAGATAAAACAGGATACCGTGAAATGCTTAAAGCGGAAAAATCGCTTGAAGCACAAAGCCGCCTCGAAAACCTTGAGGAATTATTATCAGTAACAAAAAGCTTTGAAGACTCTAGTGAAGATAGGAGTCTAGTAGCCTTTTTAACCGATTTGGCCCTTGTAGCTGATATTGATGCGCTCGATGAAGAGACTCAAGAAAAGGTGGATTCTATTACGCTCATGACCCTGCACTCTGCAAAAGGGTTGGAATTTCCAGTTGTTTTCTTAATTGGAATGGAAGAAGGGGTATTCCCTCATAGCCGTTCGTTGATGGAAGAAGTAGAAATGGAAGAAGAGCGCCGTCTTGCCTATGTGGGGATTACAAGAGCGGAACAGACGCTGTTCCTGACAAATGCACAAATGAGAACATTGTTTGGAAGAACCAATATGAACCCTGCTTCCCGCTTTATCAGCGAAATTCCTGCTGACCTGATTGAAGGTGTCGAACCTGCAGAGAAAAAAGTAAGTTCACCATTTGGCTCATCTGGTAAATCATTTGGCGCTGCTCGAACCTCTTCATTTGGAACGCCGAAAACCTCTTTTAGTACGCCGGCTTCAGCCAGAAAACCAGTTATGCGACCAGTTTCAGCTGCTGCTTCTGGTGATGAAAACGGCTGGAAGGTTGGCGATAAAGCTCAACACGGAAAATGGGGCACCGGAACCGTTGTTAGCGTGAAAGGCCAAGGGGAAGGAACGGAGCTCGATATTGCATTTCCAAGTCCAGTAGGAATTAAGCGCCTATTAGCCAAATTTGCTCCGATTACTAAAGCATAAATAGCTAGGATCGCGTGAAAATTTCCATGGACTGTAGGAAATTACTCATAAATATCCTTTAAGAAAGGAATGGATATATGGACCTTCAAAGTGCAGAACAGAGAATTACTGAAATCAGCAGCCTGTTAAATCAATATGGCTATGAATATTATGTTTTAGATAAACCATCTGTACCAGATGCTGAATATGACAAGTTAATGCAAGAGTTATTGGAACTTGAGGAACAGTTTCCGCAATTAAAAACAGCAGATTCCCCGTCAGTGAGGGTTGGCGGTGCTGTCCTCGATTTGTTTGAAAAGGTGGAACACCGTACACCGATGCTTAGTCTTGGCAATGCCTTTAATGAACAAGACTTACGAGATTTTGACCGCCGTATCCGTCAAGTGGTCGGTGATGATTTTTCTTATGTATGTGAGTTGAAAATAGACGGCCTTGCTGTTTCCTTACGGTACGAAGATGGACTTTTTGCCCAAGGGGCGACTCGTGGGGATGGGACCATTGGTGAAGACATTACGGCCAATATAAAAACAATTAAATCAGTCCCGCTCCGTCTCCGTGAAAATGTGTCGATGGAGGTCCGAGGGGAAGCTTATATGCCAAAACGTTCATTTGAAGCATTGAATCAGACTCGAGAAGAACGGGGCGAAGAGTTGTTTGCCAACCCAAGAAACGCTGCAGCAGGGTCACTGCGACAATTAGATCCGAAAATGGCTGCTTCAAGAAGGCTGGATGTCTTTTTATATGGAATAGGCAATATCAGTGAAAGCAGCGGAATCGATTCACATAGTGAAGGTCTTGATTACTTAGATCGTCTCGGTTTTAAAACTAATCAAGAGCGGAGTAGATGTGCTACCATTGACGAAGTGATTGAATATGTTAATAGCTGGGTTGAAAAGCGCCCGAATCTTCCTTATGAGATTGATGGAATCGTTATAAAGGTAGATTCCTATGCCCACCAGGCAACGCTTGGAACGACAGCAAAAAGTCCGCGCTGGGCCATTGCCTATAAGTTCCCTGCAGAAGAAGTGGTCACTACCCTTTTAGAGATCGAGTTAAGCGTAGGCAGAACCGGTGTGATTACCCCAACGGCGATTCTTGAGCCTGTCAAAGTGGCAGGAACAACAGTCCAACGCGCCTCCTTGCACAATGAAGATTTAATCCGGGAAAAAGATATTAAGCTCGGCGACAAAGTTGTTGTCAAAAAAGCGGGGGATATTATCCCTGAGGTGGTTAATGTCTTGGCTGATCAGCGGACGGGAGAAGAAGTAGAATTCCACATGCCAACGCATTGTCCAGAGTGTGAAAGCGAACTTGTTCGTTTGGAAGGAGAAGTGGCCTTACGCTGTATCAACCCAAAATGCCCAGCACAGCTTCGGGAAGGCTTGATTCATTTCGTTTCAAGAGTCGCAATGAACATCGAAGGCCTGGGGGAAAAAGTAATTAGCCAGCTTTTTGCTGAAAAGTTAATTGCAGATGTCGCTGATATTTATAAACTAACCCGTGAACAGCTTTTAGCCCTTGAGAGAATGGGTGAGAAATCAGCCACAAACCTGATCAAAGCGATTGAGATTTCAAAAGAAAATTCACTTGAAAAGCTTTTATTTGGATTAGGAATTCGCCATGTGGGTGCCAAAGCCGCTAAGACGTTAGCGCAACAATTTGGTTCCATGGACAAACTGGCACAGGCATCTAAGGATGATTTACTCGCAATTAATGAAATCGGTGATAAAATGGCAGAGTCGATTGTCGCCTATTTTGAAAAAGAAGAGGCAGTAGAGTTAATTAATGAATTAGTCGCTGCTGGCGTTAATATGGAATATAAGGGTCCTAGACCTGTTGTTGTTGCTGAGTCCGATTCCATCTTTGCAGGGAAGACAGTGGTTCTGACTGGAAAGATGGAGCGTTTATCCAGAAATGAAGCGAAAGATCAAATCGAAGCGCTTGGCGGGAATGTTGCTGGAAGTGTCAGCAAAAAAACACATCTAGTTATTGCTGGCGAGGATGCAGGTTCAAAATTAACCAAAGCACAAGAACTAGGAATCGAAGTATGGGACGAGGAGAAACTCCTAGCTGAATTAAATAAATAAGAGGTGTATCGACGTGAGAAAACTCTCATTGCTCGCTCTCTCCCTTGTCTTTTTGCTGAGTGCCTGTGCACCAAATTTTCAACAGCAAAATGAAGCGGTGCAAACGAAGGAGAAAGTGAAAGGGAAGGCAATTATTCCAAAGTATAATATTTCAGACAGTTATTATCGGACGATTTTGCCATTTGAACCAGGGGAAGCACGCGGATTGGTTGTTAATAATATTAATACAAGATATGACTTAAACGAGTTTGAAATGGGCTTAATGCGAATTGCCACAAATTCGTTTGATACAGAGAAATATTTGTTCCGTGAAGGACAGGAAATCAATGAAAAGACCATCAGACTTTGGTTACACCGTAAATTTACCAAAGAGCAGTTAAAGGACGAAGGACTAAAAGCGGCGGAAAACATCGGGTTAAATCCTGTGGATACTGGTAAAAAGGGTGAACCGAGTTCGCCAATTTATCTCGCTCATATATTAGAACACGATTATTTAATAAAAAATGAAAAAGGAAATGTCACGCTCGGTGGTGTTACGATTGGTCTAGCCTTAAATTCCGTTTATTATTATAAAAAAACGGCAGACGGAGATACCTTTGAGGAAAAAGTAACCCATTCAGAAATGGTCAAGGAAGGGAAAGAAATTGCCACAGAAGTAATCAGGCGCATGAGGAACATGAAAGCATTAAAGGATGTTCCAATTACGATTGCTTTGTTTGAACAGGAAAGTAAATCATCTGTTGTTCCTGGTAACTTCATTACCTATTCTACTGTCGACAAAGGCAGTGCGACCTTAAATAGTTGGGAAAAGGTAGATGAAAAGTACTTCCTATTCCCTTCCACCGAGGCAAAGGATGCTCACCGTGATGATTTGACTGCATTTTTAAATTTTAAGCAGGATGTGGAAGAGTACTTTCCAAACTATAATGGTGTAATCGGCAGAGCCTTTTACATAGGAGACCAATTGCAGGATTTGAATATTACCATCCCCATCCAGTTCTATGGAAAAACGGAAGGGATTGGTTTTACTCAGTATGTAACAGGTCTTGTTATGGAACATTTTCCTAAATATTTATCCGTTTCAGTAAGTGTAACTTCCGTAGACGGACCGGAAGCCCTAATCGTCCGCAAAGCGAATGAAGAAGAACCATTTGTCTATATTTACCAATAAGATCCGGCATTATGCTGGGTCTTTTTTAATTTCAATTATGGATCAAAAAACTAATCAAACGCTTGATTAAATGTACATGAGGCCATGGTACATCTGATTTTTTTTAGAAAAATGGGAAAACTAATCAAACGATTGGTTAAATCGTGTTGAAGCCATGATAAATCTAGGTATTGTTTAAAAAAGGCAAATAAACTAACCAATCGTTTGATTAATCCTTAATTGAAGGAATGGACTAAGTATCAGCTATTACTACATCTGATTTGTTTAGCTTTAGCCCCATTTGTTTGAATTTAGGTCCTAATTTCGATTCGCTGATTGAACATGGAAATTCGCTGATTGAACCTAATAATTCGCCGATAGAATGCTTTTCTCTACGATTTAAGAGTATTTAGAAGGGTATGTACATTGAAAATCAACAGAAAAAATCACTAAAAAAGAGGATTCCACTACCTTTTATGCCGTGGAAACCCACTTTTTGTGGAAATCGACTATTATTGCTACAAAGAAATAAAACATGTTAGAATGAACAGTGGAGTGTAAACGTTTTTAATACATAGGAGGTTTAAGATATGGTACAACCTTACAAACACGAACCATTTACAGATTTTACAATTGAGGAAAACCGTCAGGCCTATCTAAAGGCATTAAAAACAGTCGAAAGTTATTTAGGTCAGGATTATGACCTAGTGATTGACGGAGAAAGAATTAATACTGAGGATAAAATTGTTTCCTACAATCCTTCCAATACGAAAGAAATCATTGGGCGCGTGTCAAAAGCAAGCCAAGATCTAGCTGAAAAAGCTATGCAAGCAGCTGTCGAAGCATTTAAAACTTGGAAAAAAACAAAAGCAGAGGTTCGCGCAGATGTGCTTTTTAAAGCGGCAACGATTATTCGCCGCCGTAAACATGAGTTTTCTGCTTTAATGACAAAAGAAGCAGGTAAGCCATGGAGAGAAGCGGATGCAGATACAGCAGAAGCGATTGACTTCCTTGAATATTATGGACGCCAAATGCTGGCTCTTAAAGATGGAGTGCCAGTAAATAGCCGTCCAAACGAATTTAACCGCTACAACTATATTCCGCTTGGGGTAGGAATTATTATTTCTCCATGGAATTTCCCATTTGCCATCATGGCTGGTACAACAGTTGCAGCAATTGTATCCGGGAACACTGTTCTATTAAAACCAGCTTCCACTACACCAGTTGTTGCTGCGAAGTTTGTGGAAGTCATGGAAGAAGCAGGTCTTCCTAAAGGTGTCCTTAACTTTGTACCGGGAAGCGGTGCTGAAGTGGGTGACTATTTAGTGGACCACAAAGATACTCGCTTTATCAGTTTCACAGGTTCACGTGATGTTGGACTTCGAATTTTCGATCGTTCTTCTAAAGTGAACCCAGGACAAGTATGGATGAAGCGTTTGATTGCTGAAATGGGCGGTAAAGATACGATCGTTGTTGACAGTGAGGCAGATCTTGAGCTAGCGGCACAATCAATTGTTGCAGGTGCATTTGGCTTCTCTGGTCAAAAATGTTCTGCATGTTCACGCGTGGTCATCGTAGAAGATGTTTACGATCAAGTATTGAATCGTGTCGTTGAATTAACCAATGCATTAACGGTCGGCGATCCTACTGAACAAGCGACATTCATGGGTCCTGTTAACGACAATAATGCCTTCAAAAAGATCATGGAATATATTGAAATTGGTAAGAGCGAAGGCAAGTTAATGGCTGGCGGTGAAGGCGACAATTCTAAAGGCTACTTCATCAAACCAACCGTTATTGCGGACCTTGCACCTGATGCACGCATTATGCAGGAAGAAATCTTTGGCCCAGTTGTTGGTTTTACCAAAGCGAAGGATTTCACTGAAGCAATCGAAATTGCAAACAATACGGAGTATGGCTTAACTGGTGCTGTTATCACGACTAACCGTGAACACCTTGAGCAAGCACGTGAAGACTTCCATGTTGGTAACCTGTACTTTAACCGTTCTTGTACTGGAGCGATTGTTGGTTATCAGCCATTTGGCGGCTTTAATATGTCCGGAACTGACTCTAAAGCTGGCGGTCCTGACTACTTGCTGCTTCATATGCAGGCAAAAACAACATCTGAAATGTATTAATAATGAAAACCAAACCCCTTCTCCAATCGAGAAGGGGTTTTTTAATGTCGAGCGGATTTCGACATTCTTTTCTCCATTTCCCGGGAAAAAAACCTATTGTTAAGAGGGTTTATCCCCTTACTAATCAAACGTTTGGTTAGTAAGGGATGTTCGGGAATCGTGTCGAAGCAAAGGAGGTTACCTAAGATATCCCCAATATCGACTTGTTTTTGATTTTTTATTGAAGGGGAAACTAACTGAGTCGACAAAGACATTTCACAATGTTAGGCGGAAGACCTTCAGTTATAAGGCATCTAGACAAACTAATCAAACGTTTGGTTAGTTTTTTTGATGAGTGTAAATTCAACAAACTTTTTACTGTATTTTGGAGGAAGGGCGGGATACAGAAGGGCATATCCCTATTTAATCAAACGTTTGGTTAGTTACTTATTTGTGGGAAATAGTCGAAACATATAAAAGATAAGTTGCCTTAAATACGATGATAAAATTTCGCCTTTTTATTATTTTGGAACGTTTATCACAAAAGGAACGGTAAATACTTTGCCAGCGTGCTGAAATTGGCCCCACACCTTATAGATGCCTTTTTCAGGAAAGATCGTCATAAAAGTCACCTTTGGACCGTTTCCTTCAGTTGTCATCGGATGAATGTGTAAATACTTTTTCACATCATCGCTAATAGCAACCGCATGTCCCATTGCCCCTAGATAGGGTTGGAGATTTTTAAGGGGTTGATTGCTTGCAGCATCACTAATAGTAAAATTCAGATGAACCGTCATTCCCGCCATCAAATGGTTAAAGGAAAGTGTCACTTTTTTCCCATCCACTACTTTGGTCAGGTTCTGATCTGGAACGAGCGCTTTTACTTCTGCGGACTGCCCTTCGATCTTGACCCAATGACTTTCTACACTAGGGTCACCTCCGCCCTTGGGAGTAAATTCAGAGATAAGTTTATAATCTCCGCCCGCGGGGAAACTTGTGGTAAAATCAAATTCGCCATTTCCCTTATATTTTGGATGGATGTGAGAAAAATAAGTTAAGTCCTTACTAACAATAAATAAATGCATTTTTTTCTCATGAACCGTATCGAACGTTTGAATTGGTTGGTTAGACTTATCCTTTATTAGTAGAGAAATGGGAATGTCCTCGTTTGCCTTCGGATGATCCTGGATTGTCCATTCAGACTTTGTTGCAATGACATCAGTTGGAGTGGCACTCATAGTATGGTACATACTCGACTTAGGGACTCTAATCGGATTACAAGCAGATAAAAAAAACGTGTAACAAAGGATCACAACTAGGATGGATTTTTTCAGTGGGAATTCCTCCATTCATTGAACAATTACTTTTTTAAAAATACATTACCTAATTCATCCAATGCAAGAATTTTATGTAATTAAAAAAGTTCTTTATGTTAAGAATCATGATAATATAGAGAAAAGGCAGTAAGGAAGTAAAAGTGGGGGATTGTAAAATTGATTCCATTATATCTATTACACGTCACAGCAGTCGAACATAGTGAAAGTTTACTTTGGACATTTTTACTCTGTAATATTATTGTTGTCACGGCAGGCATTGTGTTTATCTATAAGTTATTTCGGCAGAAACCTGTTCGAGTCACGGGAATTACGTTTGCGATTGCTTTGGCTATAAATTATGTCCTAATCGCCATTTATGGTGATATTTTCGATTTGCTTGGATAGGCGTAAGAGGGGAGATGAGGATTTTTGAAATATTACCGTCTGTGGGTACTTGCCTTTCTATTAAAATTCATTGGGTCAGCATGGGATGCTTCTTATCACTTTAAATATTTATTTGAGGAATATTCGATTCCCCATATTGTAAATACATTCGGATTTATCTTAGGGGCCTTTTTGTTATTTCAAGAGTGGCGGCGACCCCATTATTTGGACCGGTTTTCTAGAAATCTTATTACCATCGGCTATGCCTTATTCCTCATTGGAATTCCCTTAGATTTTACTTACCATATTGCATATGGAATTGATTTAACGACCTGGAGTCCCACCCATTTTATTTATTATATCGGAACGGATATGATGATTATTGGAGTATGGCGCGGGTATTTTATGCATACGAAGGATATTCAACCGTCATGGAAGTCACTTCATACTTGGTTTGCCATGTATCTCCTTGAATGCTTAATGTTTCCGAATATGCAGCAGGAAAACGGGGCTATTTCCTATAATCAATACATTCACGGACACTCGATTGCCTCAAAGGAAATCCTTGATTTGATCTCAGATCCTGCCTCACAGATTTTTGGCGGTATTCCTGAATGGCTTTATCCGATTTATTCCATCCTAATGGTGGCACTCCTTACGATTTTAATCATTCGATATTGTCGGGATTATACGATCCCTGTGATGGCGACAGCTCTTTATATCTTGTTACGATTTACAGGAAAAGCAATTTTTGCTGGTGTGGGTTATCCAACCTCCTATGTCCCAGTTACGCTATTATTCATTCCTTTAGGGTATTTATTGATTAGAAAAGACAATCGGTTGGCAGGACTTGTCGGCAGTTTCGCTTACTTTCTCGTTTTGTATCTAATTCATACCTCAGGAATCCTCATCACACCACCCCTGAAATTGTGGGAGCTTGTACCTGTTGCAATCATTGGTGTAATAGTTCCAGCCATAAATGCATTAATTAAACCATTTCCATTACAAAAAACAGAAAAAAAGGTCGTTTAGGCGAAAATAGCATACAAACGGGGCTGTTTGTCAGCAGTCTCATTTCTGTGCTATTTTTTTGTTGCCAACATACTATGACAAATATGTGAAATTATTCACATATATAGTTAGAAAGTGACGTACCTCACAATTTTTATAAACTCTAGCATTTACAATCTAACTATAAAGAAAACCTTACTAATCTAAAAAAATAATGATTAACCATTAAGGAGTGATCCATGAATGAAAAAATTAGTGATGATCGGAAACGGAATGGCAGGAGTTCGAACGATTGAAGAAATCCTAAAGCTATCAACTGAACCATTTGAAATAACTATTTTTGGCCAAGAACCATATCCAAACTACAACCGGATTAAACTATCAAATATTCTTCAAGGAGATACAAACTTTGAAGAAATCATCATTAACCCCCTAGATTGGTATAAAGAAAATAAGATTCAATTATTTACAGGCGATGCCATTGTTCACATTGGTGTGAAAGAAAAACGTGTGGTTAGTAATCTTGGCCGTGAAGTCGAATATGATGAATTGATTATCGCTACTGGCTCCAATTCTTTCATCCTGCCGATCCCAGGGGCAGATAAAATGGGTGTAACTGGGTTTCGAGATATCCAAGATTGTGAAATGATGATCAAATCAGCAGAACAATATAAAAGGGCAGTCGTCATCGGCGGCGGGCTCCTTGGACTAGAAGCAGCTAGAGGTCTCTTAAACTTGGGAATGAAAGTTGACGTCGTTCATCTTATGCCGCATTTAATGGAGCGTCAGCTCGACCCGGTTGCTTCCTCTCTACTAAAAGCAGAGCTTGAGGCACAAGGTATGAACTTCTTAATGGAAAAAGAAACGGTTGAGATCCTTGGCGATGAACGGGTGACCGGTCTCCGCTTTAAAGATGGCTCTCAAGTGGAGGCTGACCTGGTTGTTATGGCCATCGGGATCAAGTCGAATACGGAAGTGGCTAAACACAGTGGAATCTATGTCAATCGCGGCATTGTTGTCAACGACTTCATGGAAACAAGTGTCCCGCATGTGTATGCTGTCGGAGAATGTGCAGAGCACCGCGAGATTGTCTATGGTTTGGTTGCCCCTTTATATGAACAAGGAAAAGTGCTCGCTAACCGTATTTGTGGAAATTTAGGAGAACCTTATCAAGGATCTGTGACGGGAACACAATTAAAGGTGGCAGGTGTCGACCTATTCTCTGCAGGAGAAATTTTTGAAGATGGTTCAGCCAAATCAATCATGGTCTACAACGAGTATGATGGTGTCTATAAAAAGATTTTAATAAGAAATAACACCATTGTTGGTGTGGTCCTATACGGTGACACCAAAGATAGTACGAAGCTATTCAGGATGTTAACGAAAAAAGAAGATATCAGCGGAATGACTAGTATTTCGGTGCTGCAATCCGAATGTAGTGCAGAAGGAGGAAGTGACGATGTTGCTTCGATGCCGAATGATGAATTAGTCTGCGGCTGTAACGGAGTCACAAAAGGAGCTATCGTTGAGGCCATTAAAACACAAGGATTAACAACTTTAGACCAAGTGAGCCATTGTACGAATGCCGGCCGTTCTTGTGGACGCTGTAAACCGATGGTAAGCAGTATTCTTGCGTACACTCTTGGAGACCAATTTGATGAAGCAGCTGCACAAAAGACAAGCCTTTGTGGATGTACAACTCTAAGTCGTGATGAAGTAGTGGCTGAAATGAAGGAAAAAGGTTTAACAAGTGTGAAAGAAGTGATGAATGTCCTTGAGTGGAACAATGAGGAAGGCTGTACCAAATGCCGTCCGGCCATCAACTACTATCTAGGGATGATTCACATGGATAAATATAATGATGACCGTGATTCCCGTCTCGTAAATGAAAAAATGCATGCTAATATCCAAAAGGACGGAACTTATTCCGTTGTGCCAAGAATGTACGGCGGGGTAACAACAGCCGCAGATTTGAAAAGAATAGCCGAAGTGGCTGAAAAGTTTGAGGTACCGCTCGTCAAATTAACAGGCGGGCAGCGAATTGGCCTGTTCGGAGTGAAAAAAGAAGACCTTCCAGCTATGTGGGAAGAGCTAGATATGCCATCTGGGTATGCTTATGGAAAAACACTACGTACAGTGAAAACTTGTGTCGGTGCACAATTCTGCCGCTATGGCACACAAGATTCCATGGCACTAGGAATTGAACTAGAAAAGAAATTTGAACGCCTTGATACCCCTCATAAAGTTAAAATGGGCGTGTCTGCCTGCCCGCGAAATTGCTCTGAAGCAGGAATCAAAGACATTGGCTTTGTCGGCATTGATGGCGGTTGGGAGATTTATGTGGCAGGGAACGGCGGTGTCGACCTCCGTGCCGGGGATCTGTTATGTACAGTCAAAACACAGGCGGAAGTGATGGAGATGACAGGTGCCTACCTTCAATACTACCGTGAAACGGCCAATTATTTAGAGCGAACTTCTAAATGGGTAGAACGTGTCGGCTTGGACCATGTAAGGGAAGTTCTTGCCAATGAGGAAACGCGCAAAGCCTTAAACGAGCGCATGGATCAGACTTTGAAAAAGTACATCGAGCCTTGGAATGAGGCCATTCAAAGTGAAGAAATTCAAGATAAATATTATACAAAACACACAATCAAGGTTGGGGAGTGATTATCTATGCTTCAAACATTAACTCGGATTCCAGTTGCAAACTACTCAAATATTAAAGTTCGGTCAGGCTATTCGCTTAAAATTGATGTCACAGATATTGCTCTATTTAAATTAACGAACGGAGAGGTGTACGCGCTTGAAAATCGCAGTCCACATCCGAAGGGCGGTGTTCTTTCAGAAGGTCTTGTTAGCGGCGAATATGTCTATTGCCCTGTTTATGATTGGAAAATATCATTAAAAGATGGTAAAGTACAGGCACCGGATGAAGGTCAAGTGCGAACATTTAAGGTAGAATTAGAGGAAGAAATCGTATTTATCGTCAGATAAGAAGGAAATGGGAAGGATTGCTGCAGGATGAAGACAGGAAAAGTATTTTTAGTGGGTGCAGGGCCCGGAGACATTCGTTTAATCACCATAAAAGGCATGGAGGCCATTAAACAAGCCGAAGTCATTTTATATGACCGGCTTGCCAATCCAAAACTTTTGGAGTTTGCTCCAGCTGATTGCGAGCTGATTTACTGCGGAAAATTACCGAATCGCCATATTTTACGCCAAGGGAATATCAATGAACTTTTGGTTGAGAAGGCGCTCGAGGGAAAGCGGGTTGTACGCTTAAAAGGTGGAGACCCAGGCGTTTTTGGCAGAGTTGGCGAAGAAGCTGCAGCCCTTGCTGGGCATCAAATTCCTTTTGAAATCGTTCCTGGTATTTCATCGGGGATTGCGGCCCCACTTTATGCAGGAATTCCTGTTACCCACCGTGAGTATGCAGAATCATTTGCAGTAGTCACCGCCCATGATAAATCGAAAGAGGGTAAACCTGTACTAGACTGGGAAGGGCTGACCCGTGGTGTCGACACCATCGCATTTTACATGGGCGTCGGCAATTTACCGTTTATTTGCGAAAATCTCATCACCTATGGGAAACAATCGTCGACTCCTGTTATTTTGATTCAATGGGGTACTTTTGGCCGTCAGAAAACATTGCAAGGGACGCTGGCTGATATTTCAGTAAAAGTCGTAGAGGCAAAGTTTAGTAACCCGTCAATCATTTTAGTAGGTAACGTCATTTCTCTTCGTGAAAAAATCAGTTGGTTTGAGAAAATGCCGCTGTATGGACGGCAAGTTCTCCTGGCCCGGACGAGTGAAGGCTCTAGTGAAATAGCAAAAGAATTAATCGAACAGGGAGCAGATGTAATTGAGTTTCCGAAATGGAAGAAAACCTTGCTGCCGATTGATTTAACCAAGGTTGCTTCCTATGAAAACATTCTCTTTACTTCACCAGAAAGTGTCGATGAATTTTTCACAGCGGTGATGGAGGATGGAGTCGATATCCGAACCATTCGTGCGAATTTCTTTGGTGCTTCTATTAAATCGATAAAGGCGCTAAAGAAGCGTGGATTTGTTGCTTCCCTTGTGGATGAGATGCACGAATCCAACGCTTTGCTCATTGTCGGAGACGATCGGATTTTAAAAAGAAAGTATGAAACAGCAGACATCGTGGTGACCAGCAAGAAAGAACTAGATCTCCAGTTCCTGCCACTTTTTAAAAGAATGTTAGATGAGGCAAACCTGAACACAATGGTATTCCCAAGCAGTGTATCAGTTGAATTGTTTGTTAAGGCGGTAAATGAGTGTGAGTTGAACGCTCATGAACTGTTAGAAGGGCTGCAAGTGGTCAGCATGGGAAGACAAACAGAGGCTGCGGTTAGAAGTGCAGGACTTCCTTCACTAGGGATGCCTGAAAATCCAACGAAGGAAGCGTTGGTTGAATATTTAGCAGCCCGACCTATTGAGGAAGTATAAACGATGAATTCAGGCTATCCAGTGATTCTAAGGTTAGAAGATAAATTAGTCGTCGTGGTTGGAGGCGGAAACGTAGCCGAACGAAAAGTGACAGGTTTGCTTGATACTGGTGCAAAAGTCGTCGTCGTCAGTCCGGAAGCAACAGAAGGCATTCAAAGGCTTTGTCGTGACGGGAGAATTGTTTGGGAGCAAAAATCTTTTGCTCCACGTGACGTCACAGATGCCTTCCTAATTTTTGCGGCAACGAATAATCGTGAGATCAATCAGTTGATTAGAAAATCAGCAGGTGCTCACCAACTTGTAACGCTTGCCGATGATCCAAAGGGCTCCAATTTCCATGTCCCTGCACATATTCAACGAGGGTCTTTGAGCATTGCTATCTCCACAGGAGGGGCGAGTCCGACCCTAGCCAGTCAAATTCGCGAGCAGCTGGAGCAGCAGTTTGATGATTCGTACGAGAGCTATCTTGATTTTCTTGCATCGAAACGAAAATGGATTTTGAAAGAAGTAGAAGATGCCTTATTGAAGAGAAAACTATTAAAAAAGATTGTAAGTTCGGAGTTCCTAACTAGTAATCATCGGGACGAGGATTTTATGCAATTATATGAATCACTTCGTAAAGAAACACGCGAATAAGGACAAAAAGGATGTCGGTGGACATTCTTTTTTTTATGCACATTTTAAGCCTCTAGAAAAGGGACAGGGAGTTTTTACCTATTTTTATAAAATTTTCAGAAAAGTAGTTCCATTTTTAAAATTCGTGTTATATAATACAAAACGTAGATAGTTACTGTATTATAACAAAGAGGTGATGTAGTTTATGTCGACGCAAACAACAGGTATCGAAGTGGTAGGGGCAGTGAAAGCCCAGTACGAAGAGATCTTAACTCCTGAAGCATTAAATTTTATTGAAGAGCTGGAGCGAAAGTTTGGCAAAAGAAGAATTGAACTGTTACAGTACAGGCAAAAACGCCAAGCGGAAATGAATGGTGGAGCATTACCTGATTTCCTCCCGGAGACAAAGCATATTCGCAATGGTGATTGGACAATTGCTCCGCTGCCGGAAGACCTGCAAGATCGCCGGGTCGAAATTACTGGTCCGACAGATCGGAAAATGGTGATTAACGCTTTGAACTCAGGTGCCAAGGTATTTATGGCCGATTGCGAAGACGCCACCTCACCGACATGGGAAAACATCATCGAAGGACAGATTAATTTAAGAGATGCGGTAAATCGGACCATTTCCTTTGAAAATACTAATGGAAAAAAATATGTTCTAAAAGAAAAGACAGCGGTCCTGTTTGTGAGACCACGCGGCTTGCATTTAAAAGAAAAGCATATTTTGCTAGATAGCAAGCCGATTTCAGGAAGCTTCTTCGATTTTGGGATGTACTTTTTCCATAATGTGAACCAGCTGCTTGCGAGAGGAACAGGCCCCTATTTTTACCTGCCGAAGCTGGAAAGTCACTTGGAGGCTCGGCTTTGGAATGATGTATTTGTATTTGCGCAAGAGAAGCTGGGAATTCCGGTTGGAACGATTAAAGCAACTGTCTTACTAGAAACCATCATGGGCGCCTTTGAAATGAATGAGATTTTATTTGAGTTAAGAGATCACTCCGCAGGCTTGAATTGTGGAAGATGGGATTATATTTTCAGTTACTTAAAAAAGCTCCGGAGCCACAAGGATGTCATCTTACCCGATCGATCACAGGTAACGATGACGGTTCCATTTATGCGTTCGTATTCGTTACTAACGATTCAAACCTGTCACCGCCGCAAGGCACCGGCAATCGGCGGGATGGCTGCTCAAATTCCGATTCGCAATAACCCGGAGGCCAATGAAGAGGCATTTGCAAAGGTTCGGGCCGATAAAGAGCGTGAAGCACGGGATGGTCATGATGGAACATGGGTGGCACACCCAGGTTTGGTCCCGGTAGCTCTAGAGGTATTCAACCGCGAAATGCCTGTTGCAAACCAAATTCATACGAGTAAACAACAGAAGATTACGGTGACCGCTCAAGATTTGCTCGAATCACCAGGTGGCACGATTACGGAAGAGGGCGTGCGTTTGAACATAAATGTCGGGATTCAATATGTGGCTTCGTGGCTAAGAGGCAATGGCGCTGCCCCGATTCATAACTTGATGGAGGATGCCGCAACCGCTGAAATTTCGCGAGCCCAGCTGTGGCAGTGGATTCGCCATCCTAAAGGAATTCTAAACGACGGACGAAAAGTCACAGTGAAAATGTATGAGCAATATAAGATAGAGGAATTAGAAAAAATCAAACAGGAAATTGGTGCGCAGGCATTTGAAAGCGGCCGATTCGATGAAGCTGCAGCACTGTTTGATCGATTGATCATAAATGATGAATTTGCTGAATTTTTAACCCTGCCAGGGTATGAACTTATCTAGTTTAAAAAAATACTTAATAGATTAATAGGAGGAATAGAAAATGACAAATTCAAGAGTAGCGCAATTACAAGAAAGCTGGGAAATGGATAGCCGTTGGAATGGGATTACTAGACCTTATACTGCCGAGGATGTTATCAAACTCCGAGGATCAATTGATATTGAACATACGTTGGCCAGGAAAGGGTCTGAGAAGCTTTGGAAGCTATTAAATGAAGAAGACTATGTAAATGCTCTTGGTGCCTTAACAGGGAATCAAGCGGTACAGCAAGTAAAGGCTGGGCTAAAAGCAATCTACTTAAGCGGCTGGCAGGTAGCGGCTGATGCGAATCTGTCTGGACACATGTACCCTGACCAAAGCTTATACCCTGCGAACAGTGTACCAAATGTAGTGAAAAAGATTAACCAAGCTTTGCAGCGTGCAGACCAAATTCACCATGCTGAAGGTGATCACTCTATCGATTGGTTCGCCCCAATTGTAGCTGATGCAGAAGCCGGCTTTGGCGGGCAATTAAACTGTTTCGAATTAATGAAAGGGATGATTGAAGCAGGTGCATCAGGCGTCCACTTTGAAGACCAACTCTCTTCAGAGAAAAAATGTGGTCACTTAGGCGGGAAGGTTCTGCTGCCAACACAAACTGCGGTTCGTAACCTAATTGCCGCTCGTCTAGCTGCTGACGTTATGGGAGTTCCAACCGTACTGGTTGCACGGACAGATGCTAACGCAGCCGACTTAATTACTAGTGATATTGATATGAATGATGCCCCATTCATTACCGGTGAGCGTACGGGTGAAGGCTTCTTCCGAGTGAAAGCAGGGATTGACCAAGCGATCGCTCGTGGTCTGGCCTATGCACCTTATGCCGACCTTGTTTGGTGTGAAACCTCTGAGCCAAATCTTGAGGAGGCTAGACAGTTTGCCGAAGCCATTCATGAGCAGTTCCCAGGCAAGTTGCTCGCTTACAACTGCTCACCATCTTTCAACTGGAAAAAGAAACTTGACCAAAAAACGATTGCAAAATTCCAAATCGAGCTTGGTAAAATGGGCTACAAGTTCCAATTCGTTACCCTTGCTGGCTTCCACGCCCTAAATCATGGCATGTTTGAGTTGGCTCGCGGCTATAAAGAGCGCGGTATGGCAGCTTACTCCGAATTGCAGCAAGCTGAATTTGATAGCGAGAAACACGGCTATACTGCCACACGTCATCAACGTGAGGTAGGTACAGGTTACTTTGATCAAGTTTCCATGGTTATTACAGGCGGAACCTCATCAACAACCGCATTAAAGGGTTCCACTGAGGCAGAACAGTTTACAGGGAAAAACTAAAAGCTCATCCTTCTCTCCATTTGGAGGGAGGGATTTTTTTATGGAGTATTAGTGGGTTAATAGCGGAATTGGAATGGTTGCTGGCGGACGGGGAGGCCTACTTTCGAAACGATTATTTCTCCCTCCAATTAACCCACTTTTTGGTGTGGAACGTTTTTTAGGGTATCATCATAGATAATAATAGCCTTTATATGGAGTTGATTTATTTGAAAAAGACAACCGTTGATGAGGTATTACAGCAAGGGATATATGGAGCGCTAGAAACAAAACCAGATGAGCGGCGGAAATTCTTAGGAACGCTGAGAGAACGGATTGTGGTGGCTCTTACAAAAAGCCAAGTGGCAGAAATAAACGTATATCCCCAAGTTGAGAAGCAAATGAAAGAAAAGCCGCAGTCCCATCTTTTCTTAAATGGAAATATGAGTTATGAAACCCTATCGAAATATGTAAAACTGGCCACAAAATATAAAATTGAACATACCCTTGTGACCAATAAAGATCACGACTCGGAAATCGGCTTAGTACTAGCCATGGATCACGCCATTGATAAGGACGATATTTATATTACCAACAAGGAACCAAATCCGATCAAGACGGAAGGAAAAAAGAGCAAGGGCTTTTTTTCAAAGATCTTTAAAAAATAACAAGCATGTAATTTCAGAGAATCAACGGCTCATACACCGGAAATCATCGAGTATGAATACAAACTGTCCTCATGAGGGGTTCATGAGGACAAAAGCCGTTGAGTCAAAGCTCAAACTGTCCTCATGAGGGGTTCATAAGGACAAAAAGCGTCAAACCAGAACTCAAACTGTCCTTGAGACAATTTAAACTCCTCTGTTTTTCACCCAACTGCCACATCTACTTTAGCCTGCAGTTCAATTTTCACATTCCCTTGAATCGCGCGGCTGATCATGCAAGATGTCTCCGCTTTTTTGGCGAGTCTCATAGCCATCTCAACATCTTTTTCCGATGCACTTGGTTTCAAGATAATATGCGGCCGATGAATAATCTTTTTATAGGTAAAAACCCCATTGGTTACATCGACAATGCCTTCAGACTCCAGAGTTAAGCTTTCCTTCACTAGTCCGCTTCGCTCCATCATCGCAGCAAGGGTGATAATATAGCAGGTCGCGGCAGCCCCCAGCAGCATCTCATCAGGATTTGTGCCGACGCCCGGTCCATCCATTTCAGGTGGGATGGAGATCTTTGTTTTTAAATTCCCAGCCTCAATCTCACCGACATCGTTCCGTAATCCCGGCCAGTTTGCCTTTAAGTGAAAAACATGTTCTGCCATTCTAAATTCCTCCAATTCCAGTTTTGCACCCACGACTTTTTAAAAATATGGTATGGTTATTCTGATATGTAAAAAATGGAGCAGTGATGAATGAAAATTATTTTTAAAATGACCCTTTTCCTAATTCTTTGTTTATATTTAGCGATTCTTTCAAAATTAATATTGTTTAAATACATCCCGTTATCTGAGATTATTAATCATTTTAACTTTACATATGATGAATACCATTGGCGGTCGAATAATTTCGTCCCTTTTAAAACAATTAATTTTTATCTGTTCTTAGCAGATATTAATTTAAATATTCGGATTGAAAACTTAGCAGGGAATATCATCGGTTTTATGCCGTTCGGATTCATCTTACCATTGCTGGCAAGGAAGTTTCAAAAACTTAGAACGGTCACTCTAGCCACGTTTTGCTTAAGTCTGACGTTTGAATTGCTGCAACTTATATTTGAATTCGGCAGCTTTGATGTGGACGATTTAATTTTAAATACCATTGGTGGAATTCTAGGCTACCTGCCTATTAAACTTGTTATTTTGTTTGCCCGTTTAAAAAAGAAGAGGGTAAACGGAAATGTTAATTACGGTAAATAGTATTTGAATACAAAAAACCACCGATGAATCATCAAAACGATTCACCGGTGGTTTTTTCGTCGCCAGTAACAGGGATGCTGTCCGCTAACAATTCCATATTTTTCGTTACCTTTGTGCTATAGGTAAAGTCACCATAGCAGTAAGGATAGCGGAAATTATTTTTATTGCCGTCGCAGGTATAAATGGTCGGCTTTTCTTTTACTCTCTGGAGAGAAAATTCCTTTGCCAGTTCCTCACTATGCTTGCCTCCGTGCTCGGCAACATAGTCAATGTAGCCAATGCCCATGTTGTATGACTGGATAATGGTCTGGAAATCTACCTTTTTCTCATTCCCATAGGTGAGAACGCGTTGAAAATGTTTTACCCCAACCTGAATACTTTTTTTCGGATCTGTTATTGTATTTCTTGCCAAGCCTGCCGATTCCGACGCCTGCATTGGATCCCCGCCTTGGCCGCGGCTTTCCTGCTGCATTAAGGCGACAACGACTGCTGTATGATTTTCGAGATGATATTTCGCTAATTCATCATGTACTAAGGGTCGATATTTTTTTACATCAGCAAATGGATCCTTTTTCACAACGAGAGGGGAATCTTGTTGTTGAAAATAATTTTGGAACATGGCTAAGGCGCAAAAAAGTATGAACAATACGAAAAAGGTTTTGAATTTCTTCCGTTTACGTTTTTTCATTCAGAAGCCCTCCCATCCATGACCATTATAAGGGAACTTGCCAAGAATGTCTGGGATAAACTTTTTAAAAAAATATTTGCATTATTAAGAGAAAAATAGAGTGAAATTTTTAAAAAGATGAACAAAAATCAATTTGCTTGCCAATACTGATGATGGAATCATTGCGGTAAAGCGGAAAAGTCTGGTATCATCATTAGTATTGATATGACAAGATTAATGGGATTGGAGGTTATAATATGTCGCGAATTTCAAATCAACAGGTGAAGCATGTAGCCAATCTGGCACGATTGGCAATTACCGAAGAAGAAACAGAAAAGTTTACTAAGCAGCTGGATGCGATCATTACCTTTGCTGAGCAGTTAAATGAATTGGATACGGAAAATGTGGAGCCTACATACCATGTGCTAGATATGAAAAATGTCTTACGCGAAGATAAATCCAAACCTGGATTATCGCGTGAAGAGGTACTAAAAAATGCCCCTCAGCATCAGGACGGACAGATTAAAGTACCATCGATTATGGGGAAGGAGGATTGAAATAGGTGAGTTTATTTGATTATAAAGTCTCAGACTTACATGAACTTTTTACGAAAAAGGAATTAAAAGTAACTGATCTTGTTGATGAATCCTATAAGAGAATTGGACAAGTCGAGGACAAAGTCCAGGCTTTTTTAACGTTAGATGAAGAGCGCGCACGTCTTTCAGCGAAAGCATTAGACGAGAAGGTTAATGCAGATGCTGCAAAAGGTTTGCTATTTGGGATGCCGATTGGCTTAAAAGATAACTTAGTTACAAAAGGACTTCGGACAACTTGTGCGAGTAAAATCCTTGAAAACTTTGATCCTATTTATGATGCCACCGTTGTTCAGAAACTGCAGCAAGCAGAAACGGTAACGATTGGGAAGTTAAATATGGATGAGTTTGCAATGGGGTCGTCGAATGAAAATTCCCACTACCAAACAACACGCAATCCATGGAATCTTGAGAGGGTTCCAGGTGGATCTTCAGGCGGTTCAGCAGCATCTGTAGCAGCTGGAGAAGTTCTATTTTCCCTTGGTTCTGATACAGGCGGTTCAATCCGTCAGCCGGCTTCTTTTTGTGGTGTCGTTGGTATGAAACCAACATATGGCCGTGTTTCCCGCTTTGGTCTAGTAGCCTTTGCTTCATCACTTGATCAAATTGGACCAATTACCAGAACGGTTGAGGACAATGCATATCTGCTTCAAGCGATATCCGGCCTCGATCCTATGGATTCAACCTCAGCCAATGTGGATGTGCCAAACTTTGCGAGTGGCTTAACAGGTGATGTGAAGGGCCTCAAAATTGCTGTACCAAAAGAATATCTTGGTGAAGGTGTCAGCGAATCGGTTAGACAGTCTGTTCTAAATGCATTAAAGGTGCTTGAGGGTCTTGGCGCTGTATGGGAAGAAGTTTCTTTGCCGCACTCGAAGTATGCGCTCGCCGCTTACTATTTGCTTTCTTCTTCAGAAGCATCAGCCAACCTTGCCCGTTTCGACGGAGTCCGTTACGGTTACCGGACAAAGGATCCTGAAACGTTAATCGATTTATATAAAAAAACACGGGCAGAAGGCTTCGGTGATGAAGTAAAGCGCCGGATCATGCTTGGAACGTTCGCATTAAGTTCAGGTTATTATGATGCCTATTACAAAAAAGCACAGCAGGTTCGGACATTAATCAAGCAAGACTTTGAAAATATCTTTGCGACCTATGATGTAATTGTCGGACCGACTACACCAACGCCTGCTTTTAAAATTGGTGAAAATATTGAGGATCCATTAACGATGTATGCCAATGATATTTTAACGATACCGTTGAATCTTGCGGGCTTACCAGGAATTTCGGTTCCATGCGGCTTTGATGGCGGATTACCGTTAGGTCTACAGATCATCGGCAAGTATTTTGATGAAACAACTATTTATCGTGTAGCGCATTCATTTGAACAGGCAACAGACTTTCATAAACAAAAGCCTGGATTATAGGGGGTGAAGACAAATGGAATTTGAAACAGTCATCGGACTTGAGGTCCATGTTGAGTTAAAAACAGAATCAAAAATCTTCTCGGCAAGCCCGAATCATTTTGGTGCTGAACCGAATACGAATACAAGTGTCATCGACCTGGGCTACCCTGGAGTATTACCTGTCCTAAATAAAAAAGCGGTGGAATTCGGGATAAAGGCAGCCATGGCGATTAATTGTGAGGTTGCTACCCATACCAAGTTTGACCGGAAGAACTACTTTTACCCGGACAATCCCAAAGCCTATCAGATTTCTCAGTTTGACAAGCCAATCGGGGAGCATGGCTGGATTGATATTGAGGTAAATGGCTATACGAAGCGGATCGGCATTACACGAATTCATTTGGAAGAAGATGCAGGTAAGCTGAACCATGGCAAAGGGTATTCACTATGCGACTACAACCGTCAGGGTACTCCGCTTGTTGAGATCGTTTCCGAACCAGATATTCGTACACCTGATGAGGCTTATGCGTATCTTGAAAAACTAAAATCCATTATCCAATATACAGGCGTTTCGGATTGTAAAATGGAAGAGGGTTCACTCCGCTGTGATGCGAATATTTCGATTCGTCCTGTAGGACAAGAGGAATTCGGAACGAAGACGGAATTGAAAAACCTCAACTCCTTCAATTTTGTCCGTAAAGGGCTTGAATTCGAAGAGAAGCGTCAACGTGAAGTCGTTGTTGCCGGCGGAACAATTGATCAGGAAACACGCCGTTTTGATGAGGCAACTGGTGCTACTCTATTGATGAGGGTTAAGGAAGGTTCAGATGATTATCGTTACTTCCCTGAGCCGGATTTAATGGATTTGTACATTGACGAGGACTGGAAAGCACGCATTCGTGCCGAAATTCCAGAACTGCCAGATCAACGTCAAAAACGTTATATTGAAGTGCTTGGACTACCTGTTTACGATGCCAAGGTACTAACCGTTACGAAAGAAATGGCTGATTTCTTTGAAGCGACAGTTAATGGCGGGGCGGACGCAAAACTTGCTTCGAACTGGATCATGGGGGATGTTTCCGCCTACTTGAATGCTGAGCAAAAGGAACTTCATCAAGTGGCATTAACTCCAGAAGGTCTAGCTAGTATGATTAAGCTGATCGAAAACGGCACGATTTCTTCGAAAATTGCTAAAACTGTTTTTAAAGAGTTAACCGAAAACGGCGGCGATGCCGAGCAAATTGTAAAGGACAAAGGGCTTGTCCAGATTTCCGATGAGGGAACACTTCTCAAAATTATTTCAGAGATTTTGGATGCGAATCCGCAATCGATTGAAGATTTTAAGAATGGAAAAAATAAAGCAGTTGGCTTCTTAGTGGGGCAGTTAATGAAAGCAACTAAGGGTCAGGCCAATCCACAAATGGTCAATCAGTTATTGCAGCAAGAACTACAAAAACGTTAAAACGAAAGCTGGCAGAGTCGATTCTGCCAGCTTTTTTATGTCGAGCGGTATTCGACACTCTTTTCTCCATTTCCCGGGAAAAAATCCTTTTGTTAAAAGGGTTTATCCCTTTACTAATCAAACGTTTGGTTAGTAAGGAATGTTCGGGAATCGTGTCGAAGCAGGAGAGTTTACCTACAATACTCCTAATATCGACTTGTTTCTACTTTTTTATAGAGGAAAAATACAACTGGGTCGACAAAGAGATTTCACAAAATATGGCTGATCCCCTTTAGCTACATGTTCTCCACGCAAACTAATCAAACGTTTGGTTAGTTTTTTTGAAGAGTGTAAATTCAACAATTTTTATACAGGATTTTGGAGTAAAAGCTGGATACAGAAGGGAATATAGCCGATTTAATTAAACGTTTGATTAGTTTGAAGCTGGTCGAAGGATGTAAAATGAAAGGGAAAGATGGTACTTAGGAGACTTCGTTGTCCCAATTACCGACAGGCTTTTCACCTGATAACTGATAAATACCCTTTATTTAAAAGGGCTTAAACTGGTTTTAATCAAACGTTTGGTTAGTTACGTATTTGCGGGAAAATAGTCGAGGTATGTAAAAGAAAACCCTGAATTTTTATAAAAAAGATATCTAACAATTGTTTAGATACCTTTTTTGCGTATTTAAAAAGTAATCATCGCACCGCGCTCATCAAAAATTGCCGATGGATTCCAGGCCACTTCCCAGAGATTGTTTTCAGGGTCAGCAAAATAGGCTGTACGTCCGCCCCAAAAGGCATCACTAGGCTCTCTCAGTATTTTTGCCCCTGCACTGCGAATACTTTCAATCGTAGTGTCCACTTGATCCGGTTGATCTACGTTAATGGCAAAGGTCACACCATGAAAGCTTTCAGGTGACTTTTTAAATTCGATGCCGGCATCCTTTGCTAATTCGGCAATCGGGAATAACGAAAGCAGGACACCCGCCGTTTTAAAGACTGCGTATTGATCCGAGCTAAATTCTGTTTCCTCCCAGCCTAACGATTGATAGAATGCGCGAAGAACGGGTAAATTGAATGCCCCTACTGTTAACAAACTTACTCTTTGCGGTACCATAATTAAATCCCTCCAAAAAATTATTAGTAGTAACTTCTCCGAAAAATGTGGATTCTCCTCCCAAACGTACAAAAAGTAGTTTATATCAATTAATAAATGGTAAGATTTAAAAAAGTGATATTAATAATAAAGCGAGGTACACGGATGACCATTTATATTGCGCTGTTACGAGGAATCAACGTTGGCAAGAACAACCGAATCAAAATGGCAGACTTAAAAACTCTATTAGAAACGATGGGCTTAGAAAAAGTAAAAACATATATTCAAAGTGGTAATGTTTTGTTTGAAGCTAAAGATGAAGCCCTGCGACTTAGCCACCGATTAAAGGCTGAAATAAGTAAGACATTTGGTTTTCCGGTTCCTGTGATTTTAAGAACTGCTGAGGAATATAAGCAGATTATCCGTGATTGCCCCTACTCAATGGATTCGTTAAAAGTAGGCGAGAGTATCCAACTTGCCTTTTTGGCAGAAGAACCCTCCCAAGAGAAAATAGATTATTTACGTAGCTTTGATAGCGAACCGGATGAATGTTTCATTAAGGGAAAAGAAGTTTATCTTTTATTACGGCAAAGTATCCTCGATTCAAAACTAGCAAAACAGCTTCCAAAGCTAGATGTTCCGGCGACAGTGCGGAACTGGAAAACCGTCATGAAACTATCCACTATGGTGGAGACGATATAAAATAAATAACGCTCGGATCCGATGGAATCCGAGCGTATATCATGTTATTCGTTTTTTAACAAGCGGACGCTTTCATTAAATTCTTTTTCAATCTCTTCATTTTTCTTATAAGTTATCAAACTGATAACTACCGCAATGATTAGATTGAAGACAAAGCCGGGAACAATTTCATAAAGAGTGTCACCGAGTCCAACATTTTTCCAAATGATAACGGTAACAGCCCCAACGATCATCCCGAAAAGGGCGCCCCAATTCGTAATCTTTTTCCAGAATAAACTTAGCAGGATAATAGGTCCGAAAGAAGCTCCGAAACCAGCCCATGCATAAGCCACAAGGTCTAAAATGGTGCTATTTTGCTTGAAAGCAAGTGCAGAAGCAATTACAGCAACGAGAAGAACAGCCATTCTTCCTAAGAAGACCAGTTGTTTATCCTTCGCATTTTTGTTCATCACCATTTTGTATAAATCTTCTACAAGCGCACTCGAGGTTACGATTAATTGGGAAGAAATCGTACTCATGACCGCAGCAAGAATGGCTGCCAACGCAAAGCCAGCAAATAGTGGGTGGAATAGAATCTGACTTAATTCAATAAATACCGCTTCTGGGTTCTTTAGAACATGGTCAGGATTATTATGGAAAAAGGCAAGTCCAATAAATCCTGTAGCGATCGTACCAAGAAGTGAGATAATCATCCAGCTCATACCAATTCGACGGGCGCTTTTTGTTTCTTTAATCGTCTTGATGGCCATAAAGCGGACAATGATATGGGGCTGCCCAAAATAGCCTAGGCCCCAGGCCATTGCTGAAATAATCCCTAAAAAGGTTGTCCCTTTTAACAAGTCAAGTTTCGTTGGGTCAATCGCACGAATCGTTTCAATCGTTTCAGAAGGACCTCCTGTGTGGAAGATACCAATTGCCGGAACAAGGGCAAGAGCAATCAACATCATTAAACCTTGAATAAAGTCTGTATAACTTACCGCCAAGAATCCTCCAAATAAGGTGTAGGCAACCACAACTCCGCCAACAATAAAAAGTCCTGTGTGGTAGCTTGTGCCAAACGAGCTCTCAAAAAAGACAGCACCGGAAACCATTCCCGATGAAACATAGAAAGTAAAGAAAATAAGAATAACAATACCTGAAACAATTCGGAGTAGTTTAGTGTTGTCTTTAAAACGGTTCTCAAGATAGCTTGGAATCGTGATTGAGTCATTGGCAACTTGAGTGTAAGAACGTAAGCGCGGTGCCACTAATAACCAGTTAAGATAGGCTCCAATAGTTAAACCTACGGCGATCCATGCATCAGCTAAACCGGTTACATAAATTCCCCCAGGTAAACCCATTAATAGCCAGCCGCTCATATCAGCAGCTCCGGCACTTAAAGCGGTTACAGCAGGACCTAAAGATCTTCCCCCAAGCATGTAGTCTGTAAGATTACTAGTCTTTCGGTAGGAATACCAACCGATAAAGAGCATAGCGGCGATATAGATTCCGATCGAAAGTAGTTGTAGTGATTCATTAGACATAAAGTTCCTCCCTCAATCTTCTTATCGTAGAAAATATTTTAAATAATATTTCCTATTTATAAAATATTCTATCAACTTTAAAATACTATTGCTAGTGTTAAAATATGTTTTTTTGAAATAGGAAAAAATATTTGTAGTATAACATTAGTGAGTCTCGCTAAGCAATTTTATTGTAACGTGTTCTTTAAATGACTATTATAGGAGAAAATGGGAGGGGTGTAGAGAATATGGGTTTAAACCAATGGTTTCAAAAAGGATTAACTGTGGATGAGTACATAAATGCTATGACCACTAATAAAGAGGAAATGCTTACTATCTATGAGCGGTTTACCTTAGAGGAAGAAGATAAAAATAAACTCGAGGCATTAAAATCGCAAAAATTACGTGCCATTGTCTTATCAGAAGATTGGTGCGGCGATGCGATGCTCAATAACCCTATTTTGCTAAAAATAGCTGAAGCGGCCGGGATGGAAGTCCGTTTTGTGCTTCGCGATTCCAATTTGGAGTTAATGGACCAATATTTGACCAATGGCACATCAAGAGCTATTCCTATTTTTATTTTTATCAATGAAGAAGGAAACGAAGTCGGTGTCTGGGGGCCAAGAGCACCAGAAATGCAAGCTTTGGTGATGGAAAAGCGCGCGGCCTTGCCAGAAAAGGACGCCGAGGATTTCCAAGCCAAACAAACGGAAATGTATAAAAGTCTTAGAGCAACCTATCAAACTGATGCTGCGATTTGGCAAACCGTTGCCAATAGTATCTTGGCGACACTTTTAAAATAAAAAAGAGGATCCCAATGTAGTCGTATTTAACTACAGGTGGATCCTTTTTATTAAGGTCTTTGAACTTAGATTACTGTCTAGCTCCGGCGCCCAGCGGCTAGTGTACTTCGCCCATTTCCCTACGATAAGTCAACATCGGATCGCTACCGCTCTCCGTGTTTCCTTTATCTCAGTCAAAGGGTTCCAGTACATACGCAGCTAAACGGGCGCCTCCGCTTTTCGTATTATATTTTATATCCGCCGTTCTTTGGCGGGATGCGGTCGTTAATTAACTTTTTATCATTAATTTTTGGTTCGATACCTAAAATAAAATTGCGAATGTTGGAGCGGTGCAAATAGATTAAAAATAACGAGAATAATATAAAGATAAGTTCTAATTCTAGCTTAGAAGATACTAAAGAGTAGATGAGCATACTAATGCCAACAGTGATCGAGCCGATAAAAACATACTTGGTTAAAAAGATGACTAAAAAGAAAGCCACGTACGCGATGACTAGGAGATAAATATTGGCAATTAACAAAGCCCCGGCAGTGGTTGCAATTGCTTTTCCACCTTTGAAGCCTGCAAAAATGGGAAAGCAATGACCAACAACCGCTGCTAAACCAAAGTAAAGAGGTTCCACGTCTAGGTTGAAGTAAATGGGCAGATAGGCTGCTAAAGCCCCTTTAGCTAGATCAATAATTAGGACGAATACGGCAGATTTCTTGCCAAGAACCCTCAGGGTATTGGTGGCTCCTGGATTTTTACTGCCATGTTCCCGGATATCAACACCGAAGACCAACTTGCCCACAATTAAGGCTGTGGGAACGCTTCCGATTAAATAGGAAGCCAAAAGCAACAACCACATCATACGCATCATTCCCTCAACTATTATTTTAGTAAATTCCCATTATTCATAGATTCTATCATATTTCAATGGTATTATTTTGTTAAATTCTAGAATATTCGTAAAGAAAAGGGAGCGCTCGAAATGAAAGAAATTGATTTTGGTCAAGTTGCTAATAGCTATGCAAATTCAAGAGAAGATATTCCGGCCACGTTGATGGATAGTTTACTGCTTCGTAATATTTTTTTTGATGGAAAAAAAGTAGCGGATATCGGCGCGGGTACAGGCGCCTTAACAAGGAAAATGGCGATGCGAAAAGCCAATGTTGTTGGGATTGAGCCTTCACGAGAATTACTAAAACAAGCAACGGTATTGAATCAGTTGAAGAATTTTACAATTCCGTATCAGCAAGGTACGGCTGAAGCCACTGGATTAGATGATTCACAATATGATATTGTCACGGCCATGAGGGCTTGGCATTGGTTTGATCGACCAAAGGCAATCGATGAAGTGAAACGGATCTTAAAAGCAAATGGAACATTAATTGTCATTGATTCAGGCTTTTTATCAGGGCCCCTAGTAGTGGAAAAAACCTTTGAAGTACTCACAAAATATGTCAAAGGCGGCTTAGTGCCAGCAGGTTCGAAGGCAGAGTCCAGCATGCGAATCAATGGATTTCCCGTTGAGTGGTTTCCCGAATGGGAGAAAAACGGCTTTGAATTAAGAGACTTATATAAATTAAATTACACGGTCAGTTTTACAAAGCAGGCCTGGGTCGAACGAATCGAATCGGTTTCCTGGTTGGCAGGGTTAGATAAAGCTGATCGTAAGCAGGCACTTGAAGAGTTAGAAAAGGCGCTGCCAGATCAGGGGCCATGGGTGATTCCTCATGATTGTAATATCTGCATCCTAAGACTCAAGGCGTAGTATTGTCGGTAATTAAACGATATAATATAACAAAATACTATTGGACTATGTAAAGGATGATTCATTTGAGTAAGACACTAAAAATCCAAACTCCGAAAATTCCAACCAGTTTAACTCCTTTTGACTATAACGATATAGAAGATTCCTATATTAACCTGGCGCTCATTAGTGACTGTACGATCTCACAAGAGGATGTTGAAAAGGTGAGATTCGAGGAGGTTGTGTTTAGAAATGTTACCTTCCTCGATGGAGCCTTTCGCTTTATTCAATTAACCGATGTTATCTTTGAACGATGCGACCTGTCCAATGTGGATTTTACCGATGGAATCATCCACCGTGTGGAGTTTCGTGATTCTAAACTACTGGGATTAAATCTTGCCGATGCGACCCTAAGAAATGTCTTGTTTGAAAATTGTAACCTGAATATGGGTTCGTTTGGGTATGCCGATTTGAAGGAAATGAGATTTGAAAATTGTTTACTTCGTAATGCTGATTTCTATGAGGCCAAGTTTAATAAACTTGAATTTAAAGATTGCGATCTTAATGATGCGAACTTTACAGGAACCAGACTTAAAGGAGTGGACCTCAGCACTTGTAAATTTACTCACTTAAACCTATCACTAGATAGTGTGGCAGGGTGCATTGTTTCTGCAGATCAGGCGATTGGATTCGCGAGGCTTTTAGGATTGGAAATTAAAGATTAATTTACTTATATATTTGGTAATAACCGTGCGGCCGTCATCTGCACGGTTTTTTCTACTGCAAAAATCAGCATGGTATGATGAATAGAATGAAAAAAATATTTTTATAAAAATAGTGTAGGGGTATATTTATTTCCTTTCGTCTATTAAGTGAGTAGCAAAAAAGAAAGGGGGGGAGAACCATTAGTGATGCAGTTTTAATAGAGAATGTGTTGGACGGCGATGATCATGCCTTTCGGCTTTTGGTTGAGAAGTACCGCAATGATGTGTTCCGGACCATCTTTGCTGTGCTTCGCGACCAAAAGGAAGCAGAAGACGCCGCCCAAGAAGTCTTTATGAAAATCTATACTTCTCTCCCCCAATACCAAAATCAAGGGTTTAAAACGTGGATGACGCGAATTGCCGTTAATCATGCGATAGATGTAAAACGAAAACAGGTAAGAAGACGAGTGGAAGTGGCGGATGACCTCGAAAAGCAGGTAGATGGGTCACCGAAAGATAGTGTCGAGAAAGAGATAATGGATTTAGATCGGAGAAGGCTCGTCAGGAAAAAGCTTAATGAACTGCCTGAAAATTACCGTGATGTCATTTATGGTTTTTATATTGCGGAAAAAAGCTATCAGCAAATGGCTGACGAACAAAATGTGCAGGTGAAAACAATTGAAACGAAGCTGTACCGGGCCCGCCATTGGATGAAAAAGAATTGGAAGGAGGACGATTTTTCATGAAGCATTACACTTTTGATGAGTGGTTGCAATACGTTAATGACGAAATCAATGAGAAGACCAAAGAGGAATTAGAAAATCATTTATATTCGTGCGATCAATGTCTCAACCATTATTTAATGGCTGTGGAGGCCAATGAATCATCGCTTCCAGTTCTGTCAAATGAGACCGGCTTTACCGACTCGGTGATGGCGGAAGTTTCGAAGCAAAAGACTGTAGTGCCTGACACCGTTAAGAATCCTAACACTATGCCAATAGTACCTTCGGTGCCTGACACCAAAGTGAAGAAGAAGGCCTTCTATCAGCAAGCAGCTTTTCATTATCTGTTGGCAGCGGCTGCGACTCTTTTGTTGACCTTCTCGGGTGTCTTTCAATCGCTGGCTGCTTATGCAAGCTCGCTCGAAAGGCCGCAAATTCAGGAAAAGAAGCCTTCAGTGACGGAGGGCGTTATTAATAAAACTTTTGCATGGATGGATTCACTAGAAAAAAAGGAGGCAGTTAAGAAATGAAAAATCCGACAAAAGCATTGACCTTATCCTTATTCCCAGGTCTTGGTCATATATATTTCGGCAACATGTTTCGCGGAATACTTTATTTACTGACCGTATTGGGATTGGCATTCGTCACGGTCATTGGATTAGTAACAAGTAATGAGGAAGTTTCCATCGTTACCTTTATGTTAGGAATCTTCATTTATCTAATTAGCTTTATCGACATGGGTGTGCAAGTGTCTAAACATAAAAAGGCGCTGAAGACAGCAAATCCAGATGTTCCCCAGACACAGGCTTCCCAAGATTCTGAACGATTTTATACGATTGTTTTATCGTTTATCCCAGGCTTAGGACACTTCCAAATTGGACTAATGACAAGGGGATTAACGCTTTTGGCAACCTTTTTAGGACTCGGAGTCATGGTCATATTTGTAACAGCACTTTCCAACCGTAGTGAATTTATGGTCTTTATGGCTGCTCTGCCGATTATCTGGGTGTACGGATTTTTTGATGCCGTTCAACAAGTAAACAAAAAACAACGCGGCGAGGAACTAGTCGACCGAACGATATTTGAAGACTTTGAAATGCGTCGTGAAGATGGCAAAAAGAGCAAATCAATCGCCACGTTTCTCGCGATTTTCCCAGGAGCTGGTCACCTATATCTAGGTCTGCAACGCCGAGGCATCCAATTAATGGCGGCTTTTCTGTTTTCGATCTATATTTTAGATACGTTACGGCTTGGGATCTTCTTGTTCTTAATTCCGATTATTTGGTTTTATAGTTTCTTCGATGCGATGCAAAAGGCTTCAAGGTACGGAGAAGAAACAATCGAGGATGTACCGATTATTGCATATTTCCTAAATCACCAAAAATGGGTAGGGATTGGACTTGTTTTGATGGGTCTCTATTATCTGGTGATGAACGTCTTCCTTCCAGCTTTCTCACCGTTTTTAAATAGGTTAATTAATATCGATGTGATGTATTGGGTACAAGGGTATCTTCAAACAGGACTAGTTTGTCTCCTATTGATTGGCGGGGGAATTAAGCTTTTATCTGGAAGCAAACAAAAACGGGAGGCAAAAAAGCATGAGTAAGTGGGGAAAAACAATTGCAGGCGCAGCAATCATCGGATTCGGGATTGGGTTCCTTTTTAGAAAAAGAAAGGGTGGAGAAGCATGAGAACTTGGCGTGTTGGGACGTTTTCGATGGGGGCCTCGCTCGTATTCCTTGGTCTCTTCCTCTTTTTTTCAAAGTTTTTGGGGCTAGATCTTGTTCAAGTGATGACGGCTTGGTGGCCGCTCTTATTGGTTGTCCTTGGAATTGAGATTCTCCTTTATTTGTTTTTGTCACGACAGGAAAAACCGGTGTTAAAATATGATTTCCTTAGTATTTTCTTTGTGGGAGTCATCGGAACGGCCGGAATTGTGTTCGCGATTTTAAGCACAACGGGTATTATGGGGAAGGTCGAAGAAGTGATGGCCAGGGAGGAACGCACGTTTGAACTGCCGGCTTTTTCCTACCCAATGGATAACAGCGTCAAACGGGTGGTCGTCAGGACGGTGGGCCATCAAATGACGGTGGAATCGACGGAGGAAAAGTCGGTCTCTTTGTTTGGCACATACCGGGTGGAAACAGCCAAAAAGGCGAAGTTACTACAAGGTCCTGATGATATTATCTCGGCAAACCAAAAGGGTGATACGCTTTATTTAAATATGAAGTCACTGCCAAACGAAATTGGTCCGTTTCATGCTAGTGGAGAGGTTGCGGGAACGCTGTTGGTGCCGAATGATGTGAAGCTTGAGGTAATTGGCAGCGATAATTTCCTAACTTTAAAACCGCGCTCGCTTGCAAACGATTGGAATATTGAGAGAGCCTCATCGCTAGTAGTTGATGTCGATGCAAATAGTAATTTGAAGGTTGATGCAGTGGGCGCCCAAGAGGTAGGAGGGAAAGATGGCGACTGGAAGGTGTCGAAGGAAAAGACTGCTGATGGAATTGATAATGGCAGGAAGAATGCTGTTTATCAGTCTGGAGAAGGAAAGTACCACATTAGCATTGCCGATGTTTATGATATTAGTATTCAAACGAATCAGTAAAAATATCGAGCCTATTTTTGCAAAAAAGTAAAAAAGAGTTATGATAAGAGATGGATGTTTGAAGGTATATTAGTGGATACGCATGGCATTATATTTGTAAGCAAGAATAATAATTGGTAGAATATTGAAGTGTGCGGAGAGCTAATACCGATGTTGATTTCAAAAATAGGATGATGAAACGATGAAGAGAGCAAGACTGATATACAATCCTACCTCAGGACGTGAAATTCTAAAACGGAATCTTCCAGAGATTCTTCAAAAGCTAGAAATGGCTGGATACGAAGCCTCTTGTCACGCGACAACGGGTGCAGGGGATGCGACGGAAGCCGCACGAATAGCTGTTGAACGTAAGTATGATGTTGTTATTGCAGCCGGCGGTGACGGAACGATCCATGAAGTGGTCAACGGGCTCGCGGAACAGGAGTATCGCCCTAGATTAGGGATTATTCCCGCTGGTACAACGAATGATTTTGCCCGGGCTCTGCAAATTCCAAGAGATATTGGAGCTGCAGTGGATATAATCACAAAAGGGGAAATGATTCCAGTCGATATTGGACGCATCAACGACCGATATTTTATAAATATTGCAGGCGGCGGTAGAATCACCGAGATTACATACGAAGTACCAAGTAAGTTGAAAACGATGCTCGGTCAATTGGCTTACTATTTAAAGGGGATGGAAATGCTTCCTTCGATTAAACCATCGAAGGTGTCGATTGAGTATGACGGGAAGTTGTTCGAAGGCGAGGCCATGCTGTTTTTAGTCGGACTGACTAATTCGATTGGCGGCTTTGAAAAACTAGCACCTGATGCTTCGATTAACGATGGACTATTTTCGCTTTTGATTTTGAAAAAGACGAATCTTGCTGAATTTATCCGAATTGCAACCCTAGCTCTTCGCGGTGATCATATCCATGATCCTAATGTCATCTACACGCAGGCAAATCGCATTAAGGTTCATGCGACGGAAAAGGTACAGTTAAACTTAGATGGTGAGTTTGGCGGGTTGTTACCTGCTGAGTTTGAAAACCTCTATCGTCACTTAGAAGTGTTTGTACCACTTGATGATATTCGCCCGAATGATCGCCCAACGGATTGGGAAGCGGGGAAAAGATATAGCTAAGAAAAAAGTTCGTTCCAGCAGGAGCGGGCTTTTTTTCTGTTGAAAAAGGGAATTATGTAAACGTCCTAGAATAATTTGTAATGATGGATGGAAAACAGTTGAAATTCATTTAAAAGGGGCGAAATAAGATGAAGGCGTTAATAAATATTGATTATACCTATGATTTTGTGGCGGTGGACGGTGCATTAACATGTGGTGAGCCGGGACAAAAGATTGAAGGCAGAATCGTTGAACTAACAAAAAAGTTTATAGCAAATGGGGATTATGTTGTCTTTGCTATAGACGTTCATGACCGTGAGGATGAGTTCCATCCGGAAACGAAGCTGTTTCCTCCGCATAATCTGCGTGGAACTGCAGGAAGAGACTTGTTTGGTGCCCTGAAGGAAGTATATAAAATGAATAGTCAGCTTGAACATGTCGCCTTTATGGATAAAACTCGCTACTCGGCGTTTGCGGGGACAGATCTTGAGATGAAATTACGAGAGCGCGGGATCAAAGAAGTTCATTTAGTAGGGGTGTGTACCGATATTTGTGTGCTACATACCGCAGTAGATGCCTATAATAAAGGCTTTAAGATTGTCGTATACAAGGATGCCGTCGCTTCTTTTAATCAGGCTGGACATGAATGGGCGCTCGGACATTTTGAACAATCCCTAGGAGCCATAGTTAAATAGACTTTCAAGTGGATTATTGGTTATAATGGTGAAAAAGCTGAAATAGTACTTCGGGGGTCTAGTTATGAAACACTTTTATCACGATGATAGTTTAACTCTGCATACGGATCTATATCAGATCAATATGCTAGAAACGTATTGGAGAGATGGGATACATAATAAACGTGCGGTCTTCGAACTATTTTTCCGCAAGCTTCCGTTCGGTAACGGTTATGCGGTATTTGCTGGATTAGAGAAAGTGATTCAGTTTATTCAGGGTTTCCGCTTTAGTGAGGAAGACCTTGAATATTTAAAAAATGAAGTAGGTTATCAAGAGGATTTTATTGAATATCTTAGAGATATGCGATTTACTGGAACCATCTGTGCGATGGAAGAAGGTGAGCTTGTTTTTGGCAATGAACCCATTATACGGGTTGAAGCTCCCCTTGCCGAAGCACAATTGATTGAAACAGCCTTGCTTAATATTGTGAATTACCAAACATTAATTGCGACGAAGGCATCGCGAATCAAGCAAGTCGTGGGCAAAGAAGTGGCGATGGAATTTGGGACAAGGCGAGCACAGGAAATGGATGCCGCGATTTGGGGAACAAGAGCAGCATATCTGGCAGGTTTTGACTCGACAAGCAATGTAAGAGCGGGAAAGCTGTTTGGCATACCTGTATCCGGAACACATGCCCATTCGATGGTCCAAGCTTATAAAGACGAATATACGGCATTCATTAAATATGCCGACTCGCACAAGGATTGTGTGTTTTTAGTTGATACATATGATACCCTCCGTCTCGGTGTCCCAAATGCGATCAAAGTGGCAAAAGAGTTAGGGGATAAAATTAATTTTATCGGAATCCGCCTTGATAGTGGTGACCTTGCCTACCTTTCAAAGGAGGCGCGCAAAATGCTGGATGAGGCAGGATTCACTGACGCTAAGATTGTAGCCTCCAGTGATTTAGATGAATATACAATTATGAGTTTGAAATCACAAGGTGCTAAAATTGACAGCTGGGGAGTTGGGACGAAGCTGATTACGGCTTACGACCAGGCTGCACTTGGGGCGGTATATAAAATAGTGTCCATTGAGGATGAAAATGGAAAAATGGAAGATACGATCAAAATTTCATCTAATCCGGATAAAGTTACGACACCTGGATTGAAGAGAATTTATCGAATCATCAATAATACGAACCACCATGCCGAGGGAGATTATATTGCGTTAGCGGATGAAAAGCTCCCTGAAAAGCGGCTGCGGATGTTCCATCCAACCCATACGTTTATGAACAAGGTGGTTACTAACTTTACCGCAAAAGAATTACATGTAAGGATTTTTTCTCAAGGCGAGCTTGTTTATGAAGTACCATGCTTGGAGGAATCCCGTGATTATTTGAAGCAAAACCTCGATTCCCTTTGGGACGAGTATAAGCGGATTATGAATCCTGAAGAGTACCCAGTTGATTTGAGTCAAAAATGCTGGGATAACAAGATGAGAAATATTGAAGAGGTAAAAGAAAAGGTTGCAGCCATGAAAGGTGAAGATGAGGCGACCTTTTAAATTTAATAAAAAAGGGCAGGCTCCAAAGGGGTATTAATTTCCTCCCCTTAGAGTCTGCCCTTCGTTTATTTTTGCTTGAAGAAATCTGTAAAGGCATGGAAAATTTCGATCCCCTGGTAGGTAAGCATGCTTGCGGCCGATATCGAAAAGAAGCCAATGATCACAAAACGAATCCACATATTTTTTTCCTCCCTTATTATTGATTGTTATCGAATAATTCAGGAGAGTGGATCACATAATTTGATTGATTAAATATGGGTATTAGAAAAATATAGCTTTTGTCGAAATGGATGAATAAATAAAGGAGTGGGGTTCCAGCTGCTGAAAGGATTGTCGCTACGACAAATAGTGTTTGTAAAACAACGGGCAGCTTTTTTTCATCACCCCATTGGTCTTTCGCCTTACCATCATCTAGGTTGATAATCGCTTTGAAATCAGAATGTGAGTACGGAAGTGAGTGCGAAAAGTGGATAAAGGTGAAAGTAAGGAAGGCAAAGAGTAACGGAATGGACAGTTTTTTTTTCAGTTTGATTATTATCCACTCCTTCCAAGAATGAGATTGTTTTAATCATATACACTTTTATTATATTTGCAAACAAAAATATTCTGACAATTTTTTTAGGCTTATGGAAAAAAAGGCTCTCGGGCAATGGGAGTTTCGCATTCAGTCATGCATTGTGTTACAATTTTAGCAGTCAAAACGTGCAAAGGAAGAAGCAAATGAGCAGAATAGTACCGGTTAATAAAAATGATTATATAGATGTAGTTTTTGAAGATTTAACCCATGATGGGGCGGGTGTGGCCAAGGTGGATGGGTATCCGCTATTTATTCCGAACGGTCTGCCTGGTGAAAAGGCAAAAGTGAAGGTCATTAAAACGGGCAAAGGATACGGTTTTGGGCGTTTGGTGGAACTTTATGAAAAAAGCCCGTACCGAGTTGAGATTGAGAACCGTGATCTTGCGAAATATGGCGGCTGCCAACTTGAGCACATTAGCTATGAAGGGCAGCTGAATTATAAAGAAAACCAGGTCCGTCAGGTGCTGACACGGATTGGTAAACTAGAAGATGTCGTTGTTCATCCGATTTTGGGGATGGATCATCCCTTGCATTACCGTAACAAAGCACAAGTGCCAGTGGGGGAGAAGGACGGTAAACTGATTGCTGGCTTTTTTAAACCGAGGAGCCATGAAATTGTTGATACCAACGAAAGTGTCATTCAGCTCCCTGAAATAAATGAAGCGGTGCGTGTGGTGAAAGAAATTTGCAGTGAGCTAAGGATTCCTGCCTATCATGAGGAAACACATAAAGGGGTTCTCCGCCACATCATGGCAAGGTATGGGAAGCAAACAGGCGAGCTCATGGTGGTCATCGTCACAAGAACGACAGATCTCCCGCAGAAGGATCAGTTAGTGGAACAAATTGCTGCCCGACTTCCGAAGCTAAAGTCGATTATCCATAATGTCAATTCAAAGCGGACCAATGTGATCATGGGGGAGAAAACGAACGTTTTATGGGGAAACGAAGTCATCTATGATTATATCGGTGAGGTGAAATTCGCCATTTCCGCATTGTCCTTCTACCAAGTTAACCCTGTTCAAACAAAGGTTTTATATGATAAGGCGCTGGAATACGCCGATCTTACTGGGGATGAAAACGTTATTGACGCCTACTGTGGGATCGGAACGATTTCCTTATTTTTAGCACAAAAGGCACGGAAAGTATTTGGTGTGGAGGTTGTTCCAGAGGCCATTCAGGATGCCAAGCGGAATGCAGCATTAAACGGAATGGAGAATACCGAGTTTGCTGCTGGAGAAGCGGAGGTTGTGATTCCGAAGTGGTATAAAGATGGGAATGTCACGGATGTCCTTGTTGTTGACCCTCCGCGCAAGGGATGTGACGAGGCCTTGCTGCAGACAATCATCGAGATGAAACCAAAAAAGGTTGTCTATGTATCATGCAATCCAGCTACCTTAGCGAGGGATTTGCGGATATTGGAAGACGGAGGATATAAAACGGTGGAAGTACAGCCGGTCGATATGTTTCCGATGACGACGCATGTTGAATGTGTCTCGCACCTTATTTTAAAAGAAGGCAACTAACCCTTGTGGTAGTTGTCTTCTTATGTTTATTGGACTTACAAAGCTGTATATAATATGAATTGTTATGTCTAATGGGTGTAATCACCTATAATGAAGTGTCGCTTTTTCTTATTCGAGAAAAAGGAAGTTTTATGGAAGAAGGAGTTTGTGTATTATTTGTAGAAGTTTAAAAAGTTACAAAGGAATGAGTTTGAGGAATTTCTCTGAACGACATAATTTTTATTTTAGGAGGGAACAACATGGAAGTTTTTGCAAAATATTTAGCGGGTATCGATAATCCCGAGCACCGCGACCGAACAGAGGAAATTTTGGCGTGGGTTGCTAATAAATTCTCCAATTTGGAATCACAAATCAAGTGGAATACGCCAATGTTTTCCGATCACGGCACATTTATCATCGGCTTTTCCACAGCGAAGCAACATTTGAGCGTTTCACCCGAAGAAGCAGGCATTGCGCGCTTTGCCGATGACATTGCACAAGCTGGCTACAGCGCTACCAAAGGCATGTTTCGAATTCCTTGGAATAAGCCGGTAAATTACGAATTGCTTGAGAAAATGATTGAATTTAATATTCAGGATAAAGCAGAATATACAAATTTTTGGCGGAAATAGAAAAAATAGGATAGTGAAGAGGGGGGTTTCTTGATGACAAATAGTAGAATGAATCCTAAGGTTGATGAATTTTTAAGTAAGGCTAATAAGTGGAAGAAAGAATATGAGAAGTTAAGAAATATCGTTCTTGACTGTGAGCTGACCGAAGAATTTAAGTGGATGCATCCTTGTTACACGTTTGAGAATAAAAACATCGTTTTAATACATGGATTTAAAGAATATTGTGCGCTTCTGTTTCACAAAGGTGCTTTATTACAGGATGCCCATGGGATTCTAATCCAACAAACGGAGAATGTACAGGCGGCGCGCCAGATTCGGTTCACCAATGTTCAAGAAATTGTTGAAATGGAAACCATCCTGAAAGCCTATATTTTTGAAGCTATTGAAGTTGAAAAAGCCGGTTTAGAAGTGAATTTTAAAAAGAATACAGAATACATCATTCCTGAAGAACTTCAGAATAAATTCGATGAAATCCCTGCCTTGAAAACTGCATTTGAAGCATTGACGCCGGGACGGCAAAAAGCATACATTCATTATTTTTCGGGGCCCAAACAATCCAAAACTCGAGAGTCTAGGATTGAAAAATGTATGGAGAAAATTCTCAATGGAAAGGGATTAAATGATTGTACTTGTGGACTATCTCAAAAGAAACCTAACTGTGACGGCTCGCACAAGAGCATTCGATAAGAAAATAAAGAATGTTAAAGGGGCTGAAACACATTTATGATCCCAGCCAAAGTAGATCCCATTTCAATCATTACAATAAAAGAAAAAGGCTTGGAATCCATCGTCGATTGGTTTGATCAGCATCAACAATCGTTCTATACACTTGGTTGGTCCTATCTTAGTAATCAGCAGCAAATGGAAGAGCTTTTTTACCAGTCTATTATAAAAGTCCACAAGGAATTGCCGCGATTTAAAAGTGAAGCATCATTCCACACGTGGGTTACATCCATTTTCATACATACCTGCCGGGAGCTTTCTGATGATAGAAGTTTACAATCCTCAGAGGAAAGAGAACCACGTCAGGATTTATTTAAAGCACTTGATCAATTGAAAGAGTACGAGAAAGAAGCGATGGTCCTTACCTATGTAAAAGGATTCTCTCAGGAGGAAGCGGCACATCTTCTCCAAGTTTCGGTGGAAAAGATTAAGGAGCTTTTGTTTTCTGGAATCCAGTCACTTAGAAAAGAAATGGCGTACGGATCAACCTTTAATGGCTGTAAGGAGTATCATAAGGATTACATCGATTACTTAGAAAGAGCCATGGATCGGTCAAAAAAGATTGATTTCGAGGTACATATTTATCACTGTCAAGACTGTCAGGAGGATTTGGCTACTTTTCAGGATGTCATGTTAACCATGTTAAATCTTACTGAAAGGATTGAGGATTTCCATGTGCCATCTGGTTTCATGGAGAACGTCAAAGATAGGCTGGCAGAAAAGGAAAAGCACAGAAAACAGAAGAACAAGAAACGTAAAAGAATGGGACTTGTTTTTGTAAGTGTTTTCGCATTGTTAATGGGGGTAGAGTATTTTACAGGGGCGTTTTCCTCCCTCTACTATACATGGACAGAAAAAGATCAGGAATTGCGTTCGTATCTACAACAGGACATGGGTGAGAGGCTGAACCTGGAAGCGGAAAGCGATGGGGTGAAGATTAAGATCAGAAGTGCGATTGCTGATGAGGTTCAGACGCTTGTTTTTTATGAAATAGAAGATACAAATGAAGAAAATCAATATATGATGAATAATGATGATGGGGTTTTTGTGGAGAACGAACAAATCATGAATCGTAAAGCATATCCAAGGTACTACCCTCCTGACCTTGAATCGGATATAAATAAAGAAGAAAAGAACGTGTATCAAGGGAAGATTAGTCTGCGGCCACTCTCCAAGGATAACGGGACAATCAAACTCAAGATCACAAAGCTTCTGAAGTTGATTCGTGATTCCTCTGACCGGAATGGTATTAGTGCTGGCGAGAACATGGAATATGCAACAGGGGAGTGGAACTTCGAGATTCCTGTAACAAAACAGCCGTCCATTGAATATGCATTGGATGAAGAAACTGAAGTTGAGGGGATTCCTGTTCGATTTGATAAACTAACCATTGCTCCAACAGCGACGATTCTGCAATATGGTATTAATAATGGACAGCCAGAGAAGCGGATAGATGCTCTTAGTTTTGACAATCTAGAAGTGAACAATAAAAAAGTGAAAGCAGATATGTATGGCAGCTCTTTTTTTGATACACAACAAGACATGAATTGGAATACTTTTCAAGCATACTTTGATCCTCTTTTTGGAGAAAAACCCAAAAAGGTTAACGTTCAATTCGAATCTGTTAATTTATCGTTTGAAGACCCAAAAACTATCGAACTTGATCCTTCTCAGAAATATCCTCAAACCTTTGAATATGCAGGCAGTACAATCTCCATCGACAAGGTAGAAGTTGGACAGCCTACCAATGTTGTCATAAGCAATCATGAAATTAAGAATCGAGCATATGAGTCGCTTCAATTCACTATTGTGGGTGAGGATGAAAATGAAATTAGTTCAATGGAGATGGATTCTGAAGGAGTGCTCGTTGATAAAAACGGGATAGAATACGATATGAACGAATATCCTGTATCCTATGAAGAAATCGAGCGGCCCCGTTATTTCGTTACAGTTGAAAACATGCGGTTACAAGGTAACAAAGTGATTCCTAAAAGTCTGAATATATTTGGATATAATACTTCAAAATATTTGGATAATGTTGTGGAGATTTCGTTGGATTAACATGTGGATTGTGTTGCGAAACTCATTTTAAAAGAAGGCAACTAACCCTTTTGGGCGTTGCCTTTTTACGTTTCTTTTAACGAATTTACAAAGAACCAATGCCTGATACTTGCCCATTATATATGTTATAGTCAAATTACTTAATCTTGAGGAGAGAAAAGGAGGATATGTTCCATGAATAGTACAACTGAACGCACGAGACGCCAAATCATACAGAGCTTTATTCATGTTCTGCAAACTAAACGATTCTCTTCAATCACGATTCAAGATATATGTGATGATGCATTAATTCATCGTACTACGTTTTATCGGTATTATGAAGATAAATATAGTCTACAAAGAGATTTTATTTATCATTTATCTGAAGAGATTATTAAATTGAATAAAAAATCTGATACAGACATTTTTAAATTACTGGTCGATTATGTAGAAGAAAATTTTGTGTTATTCGAAAATACTTTATTAAGTTCTGATGGTCATATATTATTCAAAAGCATGGTGAAAATTGCAAGTGATATTTTACGTGAACATTCAAGAACAGAGAACGACACCATTGCAATTAAAATCAATCAGTCTAAGTATCCTGAAGTAATTTGTGACTTATATGCAACTTCATTTATGACCATTTTACAGAATTGGATTAGTAAAGAATATCAATACCAGAAAGAGGAGTTGTTCGAAATCTTCAATCAGGTTATGTTCTAATAATACAAATTACACTTAATGTATTATTTTAATACACTCGTTCCACTTTGCTTTTTGAACCCTTCCTTATCCCTTGCTATAGTGTCTAGTGTAAGAAGACCAACAGGGAAAATAAACATCTATAAGGAGGAAACAGTAAGGTGAGATCAATCATAAAAGGCCGTTGGGCTATATTTGCAATATGGCTGATTGCAACTATATTGCTCACAGCCATTCAGCCGGACATCAATGCAATACTGCGACAAAAAGGGCAGCAAGGAGCGAATAATGACAGCCCCTCAGTAATCGCTGATAATATCTTAAAAAAGATGGATACCACAAAGGGTATAAACAATCTTATTGTTTTCTACGATAAAAATAAAATTTCTCAAGAAGAAATGAATAAAATCGGTGATGGGGTAAGGAAAATTAGCGATAGCAGCAAAGAACTGGGTATTACAGAAATGATAGATCCTTTTGCTATGCCCGATGCAAAAAGTTCTTTAGTTTCTAAAGATGGCACAACTCTTATGGTAAGCTTTAAGCTCGATAAAAAGGACAGAGAAGTAGATGATATTAAAAAAGAACTTGAAAGCAAACTCAGTAATATACCTGTTGAATACTATCTTAGCGGGGAAGATTTTATCAATAACGATTACCTGAAGGCGTCTCTTGCAGGAGTTGAAAAGAGTGCTGCTTTGACCGTTATTTTTATTTTAGCCGTACTTATAATTACATTTAGATCTGTAGTAACACCTTTGGTATCCTTAGTGGCTGTAGCCTTTTCCTATCTTGTGTCTATGGGAATTGCCGCACAATTAATTGATAAAGCTGGATTTCCAATTACTAGTCTTACTCAGATGCTCTTGGTACTTATTCTTTTTGGTATAGGCACTGATTACAACATTCTTCTGTTTAATCGGTTTAGGGAGGAACTATCTCACGGCCACTCAATAGATGAATCAATTGTAAACACCTATAAAACAGCAGGTAAAACGATTGCTTATAGTATACTCACTGTATTTATTGCTTTCCTTGCTCTCGTTTTTGCCGAATCACCAATTTATAAATCAGGTGTTGTGGTTGTAATAGGTGTAACCATACTATTGCTTGAAATTTTGACCTTAACACCTTTCATCATGAAAGTATTAGGAAAAAAACTCTTCTGGCCATCCAAAAATGTATCGGGTCATAAAGAAAACAAGTTTTGGGGTAAAACATCCTCCTTTGCAACAAAGTATCCACTTATAACAGTGGCCGTTATCCTTTTGATTTTGGGACCAATGGTGTTTTTACATCAGGAAAAGCTCAACTTTGATACCATTGGAGAACTTGGAAATAAATATCCCTCTACTAAAGGCATTAACTTAGTTGCGGACCATTTTGGCAAAGGCCAGGCAATGCCTGCTACTGTTGTAATTGAAAATAGTAAAACTTTAAATAATAATGAATCTCTTGCTGTAATTGATAATTTAACTGAAAGACTCAAGAGTATTAAGGGAGTTAAGCAGGTTTCTTCGGTTACACAACCTCAGGGTAAGCAAATTGATGGTTTTTACGTCGTCAGTCAAATGGGGTCCGTAACTGACGGTATTTCAAAAACGCAAAATGGTGTGGATCAAATAAATGATGGATTGAAGCTGGCACAAGAAAAATTAGGATCAGCGGATTTTTCTCAGGTCAGCCAAATGGTAGATGGTACTTCAAAGCTACAGGAAGGTTTGAATGCCTTAACCAATGGATTAAAGCAAATCCAAGCTGGTATTGATAATGGCTCAAGCAATTCGGAAACGATTAGCAATGGCATAACTGCCATAGCAACGAATCTCTCAAAGGTGAGCAGTGGAGTCTCACTGTTAGCTGATAATTATGGAAAAATGCAGGCTGGATACTCAGAGATGGGTACCCACTACCAAGATGCGGCACAGGCTCTTCTTGGGATGAAAAGTGCACTCTCTCAAATGCAATCAATGATGACAGCTTTAGGGAGCAGCTATGCCAATTCTGATAGTGACCCAAATTACCAGGCATTAATGCAAACAATGGATCAGTTATCTTCTTCGTTAGCTCCTATTACACCTGAAGGAATAAAAGCATTAAATGATAATTATAATGCTGTAACTGCAGGTTTTGCTGAAGCAAATAAAAATCTAACAGCCATGAGCAGCGGTTTATCCCAAATGGGAGATGGCTTGAAAAAACTCGAAGAGGGCCTTGGTAAAGCAACGACTGGAATAGGAACAATTGTAACGAATATGAATAGTGTTTCCGATGGACTTGGCCAGATGAAATCAGGTCAGCAGCAGCTTGCAGACGGGCTTAATGGATTCAGTGTCTTTGGACAAAATCTATCGGATGTAAACGGCGGGTTAAAGCAAATCTCTGATGGACTTGGGCAAACAAATGGATTCTTAACCCAATATAAAGGAAATAAAACATTCTTCATTCCAAAAGAAGCATTGCTGGATAAGAACTTTAAAAAATCATTAGATACGTTCTTGTCCAATGATCGAAAAATTACAAAGATGATAGTTGTTTTAGAAGCAGATCCTTATTCAGAAGATGCATTAAGTACGGTAGATAAAATTAATGCAACAGTGTCTAGTGGGCTTAAAGGGACAGTTCTTTCCGATGCTAATAGTGGCACATCAGGTCCAAGTGCTACAACAAAAGATATGAATGATATATTGAGCCGAGATCTAAATAGAACGACAACTATAGTCATCATAGGAGTATTGCTTGTGCTGTTCTTTGTAATAAGATCTTTCTGGACACCAGTTTTCATAACTGCATCCCTTGTAGGAGCATACTATGCAGCGATGTTCATCATAAACTATATTTTCATAGATTTGCAGGGATATGAAGGAATTTCTTCCTTCGTTCCATTCTTCTCCTTTATCATTATAGTAGCCTTGGGAGTAGACTATAGTATATTTCTGATGATGCGCTTTAAGGAATACCCTCATATGTTGCCAAAAGAGGCAATCGTGTTGGCTTCAAGACATATAGGCGGTGTAATTATTGCTGCAGTTTTCATACTAGGAGGCACTTTTGCCACACTTATGCCTTCTGGGTTGGTACTTTTATCTGAATTGGCCATAGCTGTCATTATAGGACTGGTCTTGCTTTGCTTTGTGCTGCTTCCTGTCTTTTTGCCAGCGATGATTGCCCTTCCAGATACCCTTGCAAATTTATTTTCTAGAAAAAAGGAAGATAAATTAAACTTCGAGGAAAAAGTAATATAAGAAGAACTTAATTTCAAATTTCCAACCACTTTCTGAACCATAGGAAGTGGTTTTTTTGTTTTCTATTTAGATATTAATGGAGTGTTCACATAATTGTAGAAAACCTTTTGAATAGACAAAAATATTATGAAAAGTAGTGTGATATAATTTTACCGGAAGGGAGGTAGAAAATACCAAAACGATAATGATATAAGTAAATTAATATTTTTGAAATTTAGATTCCATCCTATTAAATCTGCAATCTTCCCCTGTAATTTTCATCAATTTGAATCCACTATCGTGTCGTCTTATAATATTTTTCCTGTTAAATGCTGAAGCGAATAATTGTATTTAATACCTAGAATAAATGGGAGTGTTCCCAATTAAATTAGAATTATTAAAAAAGGAGCGGTATTATGCATGCTGTGCTAAATAAGATTGCTAAAGGCATCTCTGTTTGTTATTCAGAGGTTTTCCCCAATCAAGACAATGATTATTTCAACTTTGTTTATATTGGGAAGTTATTTTTGGTTGCTGACTCATATTGTATGAATCCAGATTGTACATGCCAAGAGGCAGTTCTTAATTTTGTTCAAGTTTATCCGAGGGAAAATAAGAAAGCTGACAGTTTTATGATAAGGTTTAAACTTAACGGCAGGGGATATAAAATTCATGACCATGGCAAATTCAGTAGACGTGAAATAAAAGCCATCGTTTTGCATTTTACCGCCGACGACACGATCCCCCAATTTTTAAATGAACGATTCAAGGAAATGAAGGAAAAAGCAAAAGAAATTCTAAGTTAAGTGCCAGATTAAAGGTCCCAGCCAACAACCTCGATCCTAATCAACCAATCTATATTGGCCAAAAACTAACCATAGTAAAATAATAATTTATCAAAAAAAAATAAGGGCACAGAACAAATGAAGTGTATGTATAAAGAAATTATTTGACATTTCTAATCGAGGTGTTAATATTATCCATGTAGTGTATTTTTTACGATTTAATAAGTGAAGCAAATCCGCTAGAGGTGCCTTTTTAAAAGGCTGAGATTGAAGTGATACTTCGGGACTCTATGAACCTGATCTGGGTTATACCAGCGTAGGGAAGTGGAAACTAGGATATTTGAGAACAGAAGAAACTTCTTATCTAAGAAATTTCTATTTCAAATTTTCAAACCACTTTCTGAACCAAAGGAAGTGGTTTTTTGTTTTCTATTTTATTCCATAGCTGAGCGGAATCTTCTTAAAGGAGTGACTTGTATTTTAACTAGTGTTAAAGAGTTACATATTATCTCCAATGGTAAAATGCCGATCGAGCAGCTACGTGAAATTGTCATGGATATTCACCCATATGTAACCGCGATTCACTTACGAGAAAAACAAAAAACAGCAAGGGAACTTTTTCAAGCCGTTGAACTTTTAAGTGCGGCAAACCTGCCATTATCAAAGGTTATTATTAATGATCGAGCGGATGTTGCCTTAGTTACAAAGGCTGGAGGTGTTCAATTAGCCTTTCATAGTTTAGATGCTGCTATTATAAAAGAAAATTTTCCGCAGCTTAGGGTAGGGAGTTCGATTCACTCCTATGAAGAAGGACAACAAGCAAAAGAGAATGGTACTGATTACGTGCTATACGGCCATGTCTTCCCTTCACAATCAAAACCAGGTATGACTCCCAAAGGGCTTAACGAATTGACAAGGCTTACACAACTAGCCATTCCGGTTATTGCAATTGGCGGCATAACACCTGAGAATACGGGCCAGGTACTCCACGCAGGAGCGAAGGGTATCGCTGTCATGTCAGGGGTTTTAGAAGCACTAGACCCATTATCAGCAGTAAAAGCTTACCTCAATGTATTAAAAAATGGAGATGGATACAATGGAAGAATCATTTGATGTTGCCATAATCGGAGGAGGAATTATCGGAGCCTCTATTGCCTATCAGCTATCAAAAATGGGAAGAAAAGTAATTATAATTGAGAAGGACCGGTTGGCATCCCAAGCATCAAGTGCGGCTGCCGGAATGCTGGCAGCTCAAGCAGAAATTGAAGAAGATGGTCCCTTATTCCAGCTGGCTTTAAAAAGTCAGGCGATGTTTTCTGCTCTCTCAAGGGAGTTATATGAATATACTGGAATTGATATCGAGTATGTGAATAAGGGAATGGTAAAAATTGCAGAAACGGAAGAAATAGCAGTAGAAGTAAAAAAACAGGTTGCCTATCAACGGAAGTGGGATCCAAAGATAAACTGGCTTGATGCAAAGGAATTACAAGAAATGGAACCGTCTCTATCACCCAGTGTAGCTGGAGGGATGTATCTTCCCAACGATGGGCATGTCCAGCCAGCAAAATTAGCACAAGCGCTTGCAAAAGCGGCTGTTTATTTTGGAGCAGAAATACGTGAAAATACCGAGGTCCTTTCTTTTATCTTTGAAAACGGTCAGGTTAAAGGGTTAAAAACCACTACTGGCGTCATCCATAGTGAACAGGTTGTCGTTGCCACCGGGGCTTGGGCGGCGAAGTTAATGCGTGAATCGGGGCTGGACATTCACGTGTATCCTGTAAAAGGGGAATGCTTTTCCGTTAAATCGGAAAAACCGATTATAAATACGACTATTTTTTCCGATAAACGTTGTTATCTGGTACCAAAACAAAATGGAGAAATTTATATTGGGGCTACAATGATTGAAAATACCTTTGATAACAAGGTAACGCTAGAAGGAATTGCTACATTAATAGAAAGAGCGACTCAGCTAGTTCCTCAGCTTAAGGAAGCAGCTTGGGAGAGGGTGTGGTCGGGAATCAGACCTCAAACTGGCGATGGAATCCCATATATTGGCGAGCATCCAAGCTGGAAGGGATTGTTCGTTGCGGCGGGGCATTTTCGAAATGGAGTTTTGTTAGGCCCGGTAACAGGGAAGCTAGTAGCTGACTTACTAACAGGCAGACTAGTAGATGAGACTCTTCTTTCAGCTTTTCATCTAGAAAGACACAAACAATCAGTTTATTAGGAGGGAAAACATGGAGGTAGTATTAAATGGCGAGTTGATCCAATTACCAGCGCATGTCGAATTTGTTTCAGATGTTCTCAAACATTTTAAAGTCCATGATAAGGTCGTGGTTGTGGAAATAAACGGCGAAATATTATCTACAATAGAACACCAAAGTACTAGATTATCAGATAAAGATCGAATCGAATTAGTCCATTTTGTAGGAGGCGGTTGACATGTTAAAAATAGGTTCTTTATCCTTTCAATCTCGTTTGTTACTTGGAACGGGAAAGTATCCAAGTTTTGAAATTCAAAAGGAAGCAGTGGAAGTTTCTGAAACAGAAATCCTCACGTTCGCGGTTAGACGAATGAATATTTTTGAAGCTAGTCAGCCGAATTTTTTAGAACAGCTAGACACCAATAAATATACGCTTCTTCCTAATACGGCAGGAGCGAAAACAGCAGCAGAGGCGGTCCGGATCGCAAAATTAGCAAAAGCTTCAGGTCTGTGTGACATGATTAAAGTAGAAGTAATTGGTTGTGATCAAACCTTACTTCCTGATCCGATTGAAACCCTAAAGGCCACAGAAGAACTAGTGAAGGAAGGATTTATTGTCCTTCCTTATACCTCCGATGATGTTGTTTTAGCAAGGAAACTACAAGAAGCCGGTTGTCATGCGGTCATGCCAGGGGCATCGCCAATCGGATCTGGTCAAGGAATCATCAATCCCGTAAACCTTAGTTTTATTATCGAGCAAGCCGTTGTTCCTGTGATTGTCGATGCTGGGATTGGCTCACCAGCCGATGCTGCTTTGGCGATGGAATTAGGAGCCGATGGTGTGTTATTGAATACGGCTGTGTCAGCAGCGAAGGATCCGGTAAAAATGGCAAAAGCGATGAGATTAGCCATTGAAGCTGGACGGTTAGGCTATGAGGCTGGTCGAATCGAGAAAAAGAGATATGCTACAGCAAGCAGTCCAAAGGAAGGAATGAGTATCGGGTGAATAATCGGTACTCACGACAAGAACTATTTTCACCCATTGGAAAAGACGGGCAAGAGCGAATATCCAATAAACATGTCCTCATCATAGGAGTAGGAGCACTCGGATCAGGTTGTGCCGAAGCACTCGTCCGTGCTGGGATTGGGAAATTAACCATCGTAGATCGTGATTATGTGGAATGGACTAATTTACAGCGCCAGCAGTTATATTCTGAAGAAGATGCTAAAAATAGAATTCCAAAAGCCATTGCGGCCAAAAATCGCTTAACAGCAATTAACTCTTCTGTGGCCATTGAGGCAATCATTGCGGATGCCTCTGTTTTAGAGTTGGAAGATTGGGCTAAAAATGCTGATATAATGATTGATGCAACGGATAATTTTGAAACTAGAATGATCATGAACGATGTATCTCTAAAGGTTGGAATTCCATGGATTTACGGTGCTTGCGTTGGAAGCTACGGAATCTCCTACACGATTATTCCCGAAAAAACGCCTTGCCTTTCTTGTTTATTAGAAACAGTACCTCTAGGAGGATTAACTTGTGATACAGCAGGTATTATTAGTCCAGCTGTTAACATGGTCGTTTCATTTCAGGTAAGTGAAGCATTGAAAATTTTGGCCGGAGATTTGGGTTCATTGCGAAACAAACTAGTTTCTTTTGATTTATGGAAAAATCAATATAGTGCCATCCAAGTAGATAAAATGAAAAAAGAGGATTGTTCTTCTTGCGGAAAAGAGCGTTCTTATCCTTATTTATCATTTGAAAATCAAACAAAAACAGTCGTCCTTTGTGGAAGAGATTCTGTTCAGATCCGTCCTTCTATGCCAACCATGCGTGATTTGGAAGCTTTAGAAAATATTCTTACCAATCAAGGGGGAACTGTCCAGCGAAATCCATACCTTTTATCTTATACGGATAATCCTCATCGATTAGTCTTTTTTAAAGACGGAAGGGTTTTAGTACATGGAACGAAGGATATCACAACAGCAAAGGCCCTATACCACCGATACTTGGGTTAATTAGAATGCAAAACAAGACCGGAGTTATTATTTGAAAATTTAGATAAAATATTATAATATTAATAGTGGAAATAGGGATATTTGCTCTATTCTATTTGGTTACCTTTTAACAAAATAACGTGATCTATTTTAAAAGGCAATGATTCTCTAGATATATAGACGCTAGAACTTAAGCCAAAATAAGACGTAGGAATATCTACGCTTATTTTGGCTTTTTATTTTACAAGAAACCAAGAGGGGTTGGGGAAGAATGGAGAAGGATGAGATAAAACGTCTAAACTTTCTGCTTCAAATATATTTAGATGTCAATGTGGATAAGGATTTCTCGGTTTTATCAAAAAATGAGGACCCATTCTTTATCATAAATACGGTCGGGCAACTGGTTTATGTGAATGATGTTTGTGAAACACTCTTGGCGTCCACTATCCCCGAGTTATTACAGATGCGATTAAGTAATATTTTCATCTCCACATGTTTAAATGAAACACAAACATTTTTTTTCGAAAAAGGCCATGAAAAACTAACAAACTTTGATTCAAAGATTAGTATGAAGAATGGAACGGTAATGGATGTCAATGTAACCACTTTCCCTATCCTTTTTAATAAAGAGGTAGTGGGTTCCTATGTAGTTTTGAAGGATATAACTCTGATTAAAATGGAAAGAGAGTTACTATCGGAAAAACAAGCGGTAGCAGCAGAATTGGCCGCTGGAATTGCTCATGAAATTCGTAATCCAATTACAGCGATTAAAGGGTTTTTACAATTAATGTTGGGAGAATATAAAGGGGAACCCATGTATTTTAACATTGTAGAATCAGAGATTGCTCGAATTGAAGTGATTCTCAAAGAATTAATGGTACTGGCAAAGCCAATCAAAAAAAGGGATGAAAAATTGAGGATCCGCTTATTATTAGATCAAGTTCTGACATTAATGGAATCGCAAGTGTTATTAAACAGCATTCAGGTTGAAAAAAGGTTTTATCTCAGTGAAGAAACCATTTTAGGGGATGAAAATCAACTAAAACAAGTGTTTATCAATTATATTAAAAATGCTATCGAAGCCATGCCAGATGGTGGGAAACTCCTTATTGAAGGCTCCATTTCTGCAGAGGACCAAGTTCAGATTCGGATAATAGATCAAGGATGCGGCATCCCTGCTGAGATGATTAATCGAATACATGAACCATTTTATACAACGAAGGAACAAGGGACAGGACTTGGGATGCCTGTAAGTTATCAAATTATTAAAGAACATAAGGGAGATATGAATATTATTAGTAATTTAGATGGAACCTGTATTGAAGTGAGTTTACCTATAGTATATTAGTTTAAATATAGTAAAGTTTACACAAAATATTTGTGTGATCGAAGCCAAAGATGTCCTTTTACAATTAGAAAGTTTAGCGTATGAAAAAGGAAATCTGGACCTGCTGCTTCACCATGCAAGGGAAATAAAGAGCGGTTATTTGAAGAATAAGAAACTATTTGAACATTTATTTAATCGCATAATCGAAGATATATTTATGTTATGGGATTACGATAATAACCGAAGCTTTCTTATTTTTGTTTTTTACAAGGAGTATCAATGAAGGCAAAACATGTGGTAGCAGGACTTTCCTAGGTACCACGTGTTTTTTTTACGAGGAGGGCTTTGGTACATGATAAATCATTGAAGGCGTTTATTTTAAGTTCTTAAGAAAGCCCACTTCTGATAACTTATATATTAAGGGGTGGTTGGAGTGAATCGTATTAAGATAAGAAGGCCTGATCTAAATGACCAGGAAGAGTTAAGTCGTTTTTTTAGAATCGTTATCACAGACACTTTTGCTAAAGAGGGTTTAACAGAGATGGCTCTGGAAATAGAAAATGAAATCGTTCTAAAGAATAAATACTTGAAAAGTGATTTAGACAGCAATGGAGCGAATCGGTATTTTTTAATCGCTTTCGATCATGAGAATATTATTGGTACAATCGAGTATGGTCCTGTTAGTGAACTAATTACTGATTGTACGGAAGGGGCATTGAAGGACTTGGTTGAGATAGGAACCGTATTTGTGCATCCTAACTATCAGAGAAATGGGGTTGGAAATTTGCTGTTGAATGCAATGTTTTGCACTTTGCAGAAAAAGGAAATAGTAGAATTTTGCCTTGATAGCGGATATACAAATGCACAAAAAATATGGAAGAAGAAATTCGGAGCTCCAGATTATTCGCTGAAGGATTATTGGAGTGAAGGGTTTGATCATTTGATTTGGAGAGTAAAGATGAATAATCATAAAGAACACTGAGCCCAATCTGACGACGGGCCCCAGTTATTATATTATCCCTCAAACCATAATTTCGTTTTGTCATCTGGGTCACCATTATAATTAATCCGAACTTCCTCGCCCTCTTTAATGTCGGTATAAGCGTAAAAGTTTATGGTTTTTCTTTTTAATTTCCTTTTAAAGATGGCGTTCGGTGTGCTGGAATGGTTAAATAACGACCCAATTCCTAGAGCTAATGCACATTCATCAAAATCTTTCCCCCACCAGAAGACGTAGTCAATCAAGGTCGTTTTTTCTAAATACTTAAACTCTTCTTTCGGGAAGATGATGACCGGTGATACCTCTAAAAGCTCATCCTTTTTAATATCACGAGTAGCGAAAATTCCTCGCCCATATTGAGCTTGCCTTACCTCCAACATATCTGTGTACCTCCAGTTTCCCTACATTTCTTTTAGGTTTTTTATTAAGGTATGAAAAAATAGGATGGTTTGGAATAGGTCTTTTAGTGAGGAGATAGTTCTGAGTGGAAAAAATTTTGTTGTTCCTAACCTAGACAAACGTTATATTTACCCTGCACAGATAATGTAATCTATCAATGGATAACTTTTAACTATCTATTATGTATTTGCGGATTTATACTGAAGGTGAAATGGTAAAAGCAGCATTTATTTACTTCTGTCACTAAAATATTAATAAACAGAGGTGGTTAAAATGGTGATTTCGAACTTTAGAAAAGATGTAGAAGCCTTCTTTTCCAAACAAGAAAAACAAATCTCGTTATTTAATGCTGTGGAGAAAATGATCAATTCTATCGGGCCTGTAACTATGGAAGTAAAGAAATCGGTCATATCAATTGGAACAAATATAAAATTTGCCTGGGTATGGATGCCCCAGCCTTGGTCAAGCGAACGTCCTGAGGATTGCCTTGTTCTGACCTTTGGGGTCGGTAGGTACATTGAAAATGATAAGATTGTAGAAGCGAAGGAGCCGTATCCAGGCAGGTGGATTCACCATGTTATTATTCAAGTGAAAGATGATTTAACTGATGATGTCTATCAGTGGCTTCGTGAAGCCTATACTTTTTCTCAAAATCGGACCGAAAATCATCATAGCGCACAAGATGCGGAAGCCAGAGAAACATAAATAGGCTCAGTCTTAGACTGAGCTTTTGTAATGTTCAAAGCAATACAGGACCTAGACGTTACCTGTTATTAAAATAAACCGATAATGCATTTGTTATATCGCCTTCTTGACCATTTGACTGAATACTATAGTGGTCGCCATCCAACGATGTGGAAAAGTCACTAAGTCCTTGATTGCGTAAAAAGCCGTCAATATCGGAAAGATTCTCGCCTGGATTCTTTAGAGTCTTATGCCCCACTAAGTTATCATTAACATAAACCTCGTATTGATCCTCATTTAATTTCACATCGGCTCCACTGTCAAAATTAGCATTAACAAATGGAAAGATACCACTATTATTCCCATCAAAGTTTTGATATGTCATTTGATTCCCTCCGGTAATTTCATATATTGGTACTTTTTCCAAAAAATAAAAATATATGAGCATCTGTTAGGAAAAATCTAATGATTTATTAAGTTAATCCAACATCGATTACTTGATCAATTTTTCCATGTTGGGGGTTCTATTCCTGCTATTTAGACAAACAGGGGAGGAAAATTACAACAAGTATCGAATTTAATTTCAGTTACAAACTTATTTAATGGGGATGATTACTTGGAAAAAAAGATTTATGTGATAAGGCACTGTGAAGCGGGAGGTCAATCGAGCGAGGCGCAGCTTACTGAAAAAGGGGTCTGTCAAGCGGCCGAATTAGCTGAATTTTTTACGGGTAAGAGGATTAATCGTATCATTTCAAGCCCTTATTTACGGGCAATCCAGTCAATTGAGCGGGTTGCCGAGCGGGAAAAAATAGACCTTGAGATTGAGGATAGGTTGGCGGAGCGGGTTTTAAGTACGGAAGTGCTACCGGATTGGCTTGAAAAACTAGAGGCAACATTTGATGACCTAGATTTAAAGTTCGACCAGGGCGAGTCCAGCCGGGAAGCAATGAACCGGGTTGTAGGTGTTGTAGAAGAAGTTTTTAAGAGTGATTCGGAAAATACACTAATCGTTACCCATGGAAATTTAATGTCTTTACTATTAAAAAATTATCTCTCTGACTTTGGCTTTGAGCAATGGAAAAGACTGAGTAATCCAGATGTGTTTCTTTTGAAGTTAAAAAATAATGAAATATTAATAGAAAGATTGTGGCAGGAGTAGGCTTTAATCGTTAGTTATTTATCCATTCTTATAATCTCAAGCACACTCTATTTGTAAGCAACAAGCACTGGCATAAGTCAGTCCTTGTTTTTGCCTGGCTTCTTTGGGTGAAAGATACTTAAACGGTTATAATGATAGTGGAGCTGATATGAATGAATTCGAAGGATGTAAATGCACGGATTGATCTATTAGATTATTTACGAGGATTTGCCTTAATGGGTATTATCCTGGTTAATGTCATTCCATTACTTTCGGTGAAAATACCACTTGCAGGTACTAGTAATGCAACGTATTTAAGATTTTTATATTTATTTGTGGAAGGGCGCTTTTATACAATCTTTACTTTTTTGTTTGGTGTCGGGTTTTATATTTTTATCACGAGGGCAAATACAAAGGGGAGAAATGGCTATCTGTTGTTTTTACGGAGGATCCTCGTGTTGTTTATACTTGGATTTGTTCATGTGCAATTCCAGCCAGGGGAAGCATTAACGATTTACTCCGTTTGCGGCCTGATTATATTGCCTTTTTACAGAGCCAACAAGATAGTAAATCTTGTTTTCGGAACGGCGATGGTGGTTGTGTTTAGTGTTTTTGCTGAAAAAATATTCATGGTGGTCCCCCTGATGTTGTTAGGAGCTGCTGCCGGACAGTATCAGGTATTTGAACGAATCTCAAACCATTGGAAACAAACTGCTCTTTTCACAGGAATCATGTTGGTATTGAGTAGCGGAGGCCTTATTTATCAATATCAACACGCACCGGTTGTGTTTGGAAATGGTTCAGAAGGAAGCTTCAGTGAAACGCAGCGGTTCTTACATATTGGAATCATGATAGGTCCACTTGTTTCGGCCTTTTATGTGGGGCTGATGATTTTGCTGTTACGTTTTTCTATTGTCCGTAAGGTATTATCGCCTTTAAAAAGCTATGGGCGAATGGCGCTAACCAATTATCTTTCACAAACCATCTTAATATTGGCTACGGGAAAGATGCTGGATGTAGTCGGCCATCTAACATACCTCCAATCACTATCTCTGTGTTTAGTGATCTATGTCATCCAGTTTAGTTTTAGTTCATTATGGCTACGGTACTTTAGATATGGCCCATTGGAATGGGTGTGGCGACTGCTCACCTACCTTGAAGTGACATCCATGCGAAAACCTAGGATATAAGAACTCACGCTCACTGAATGACGCTAAAAAAATAGGTCAGTTAAAAAAACAGCGGCCTATAAGAATGATAAGATTGTTTACCTAGATGCAGACACCTGGTACCTAAGCGGTGGCGGATTAAAATCTGTCAAATCCATGGCCAAAGAAATCGATACAGCATTATAAAAGTTTTGGAAAAGTAAATTGGAAGTAGGCACGCCATTTGACAGAAATAATCTATCAAATGGCGTGCTTTTTCTATGTGAAAACTTTGTCATTTTTACAAGAAAAATGAGGATTTGTCCGATCTTGGGATAGAGTAATGAGAAATATGTAAAATTTCCTCGGAAATGGTCATTTGTAGGTGCAATTGTCTATCTTTTCGTAGGCGTTTAATATCATGAAGATAAGTAGATATATTCGAAGAGGGCTATTTTTTCTAATGATATTTAGAGAGGAATACCTATGTCTTAATAGTTTTTCATAAAAAATAATTATGTTATTAATCTTTCTATAGTGTAAATTTGCTGAAATTAATAGGAATTTCACGTGTTTTGTAATACGATTTTAGTTTACTAAATATTGTAAATTTGTAAATAATTAAGAGAATTTATAATAAAAGGGGGAATAACATGTTTCGTCGTAAATCTATTATTACCATTTTAGCAGCAGGGATGGTTCTGTCTAGCGGGACCGTTTATGCTCAAACAATAAGTGCACCAAATGCACAATCAGACACAGCCTTTGATAATAAAATTATCAAGAAAATTAGTGCAGATAATATGTATAGCACCATCGCGTTGTTGTCAGAGCAGCCAAGGGAAGCTGGAACCGAAGGGGAAGTTCGTGCGGTGAAATACATAGAGGGCCAATTTAAGAGCTTGGGATTTGAAACAAAAGTGATCCCTTTCCCAATCTATGATTATCGGACAAACCACGTTTGGGTAAAAATTGGTGGATTAAATATCGAAGGGGCAGAACCTCGTGCCTTTAGCGGCAGTGTGACCGGGAATGTAACCGCTCCGCTTTTGAATGTTGGGAAAGCGAGGCTTGGGGAAGTTCCGGATGAAGTGGCAGGGAAAATTGCTTTGGTGGAACGTGGGGACATAACGTTTATCGAAAAAGTCCAAAATGTTTTAGATAAAGGTGCTGTTGGGGTACTCATGTACAACAACAGTTCAAATGGTAACGCCTTTGGACAAGCTGCTGAGGGTCAAAATATTCCATCTGTAGCGATTACAAGGGAACAAGGTCTAGCTTTGGTGGAAAAACTAAAGTCTGGATCGGTTACGGCAACATTAGACGTGGATATTGAAAAAATCGAGAAAACATCTTATGTTGTTGAAGCTAAATTGAAGCCGAGCAAGAATAAGGATACCGGCCAAATCGTTACTGTCGGTGCCCACCATGATTCTGTTCATGGTGGACCAGGGGCAAATGATGATGCCTCAGGTGTATCAGCTGTCCTTGAGTTAGCAAGGATTTTTGCGAAAGCACCAATTGATACAGAGGTTCGATTCCTTACATTTGGATCGGAAGAAAGAGGTTTAGTGGGCTCGTCCTTCTATGCTTCCCAGCTTCCGAAAGATGACGTGGACCGAATGGTTGCACACTTCCAAATGGATATGATCGGCGGCAGAGATGCTGGAGCAGATAACCCAGCGGGCGGCTTAATTATGTATACGATTGACGGTCAAAAGAACCTTGTTACCGATTTGGGAGCAGCAGCAGGAGTAAGGACAATGGGTGTGGCCATTCCTTATGGACAATTAGGCCGAAGCGACCACCAGCCGTTCCATGAATTAGGAATTCCATCGGCATTATTCATCCATTCACCGGTTGAGCCATGGTACCACCAGCCAACAGATACTATAGATAAAATCAGCAAGGAAAAGCTGCAGCAGGCGGCTGAGATTGTTGGTGCGTCTGTTTATCAAATTGCCCGTCCAGAAACTCCGGCATTAGAAAATTCACGTGTTGCAGCAGGAATCGTTGACTACGATTTTGAGGACCGCCCAGTCGATTAAAAAAGGCTATTTTCATATACTTGTTGCTTTAGGAGTATTATAAGGGTCGGTTACTAGGGTTACTATGCAATTTTTGCCTATGTTTCTATGAAAAGGTGCCACGAAGCCTTTAGGTATACCGGTCTATAAATTTAACGAAAAATAATGATCAAAGCGGAAAAACATCCATTCATCAATAGAAAGAGCTACGCTTGGCCACTTACCAAAGTGGTCCAAGCGTTTTTTTATGTAGCAACACTTATAATTTGTACTTGTGGGGCGGACGAAATCAGGGAATGTCTTTCTGTGGTGCCTGACACCGTAGTAGACCCTGTAATTGACACTATAATTGACGCTGTAGTGAGTGGTAATTGTAATATTCTTCTTTTCTTTATCGAAAAACTCTGTAAAATGGAGATTAAGAGTATATTTGATGTGTTTGGAGAGATCTCTATGTCGAAGTTTTTCCCGATTTTTACGAAAGAGAATGAATCGGTGGTTTATAATCCAGATGATTTAATTGATTTATTCCTAGACTGTACAGCGGATGGGATTTGTATAGTCGATATGGAGAATCGGTTTATTCGAATGAACCAAATGTATACGAAAATTTTTGGCTTTACAGAGGACGATTTATTAGGTAAAAAAATTGATGAATTACCTGATCCTGACATAGTGAATCATATTATTGAATCAGTTAAACGTGGTAAGGCCTTTTCCGATATGGTTACGCAACGGTACCATAAGGATGGATCCATTCTTGATATCGCCGTTTCATATTCTCCTTTTCGAAATTCCTTCGGGGAAATTATTGCTGTAATTGCTATTTTTCGAGATATTACAGAACATATTAATATTGAAAGAGAATTAAAAAGAACACGTGAGCTGTACAAGCTTATTACTGAAAATACCGCGGATATGATCAAGGTCTATTCAAATGATGGAAAGGTTATCTATGCATCTCCATCTCATGAAGATGGGATCGGTTATAGCCCTGATCAATTAATTGGTAAAAGCGTCTATGATCTGATCATACCAAAAGAAATAGACCATTTTAAAAAGGTTTATCAAAGGTTAATAGAAACCAAGGAACCTCAACTAATCCAAATTCAGATGCAAACCAAGAATAAGGAAGTAATATATTCCGAGACCACCATTTCTCCAATTTTTAATGAACGAGGAGAGATTGATTCCTATGTAACGGTTGGCAGAAATATCACGGAAAGGATAAAAAATGATGATGCCCTCCGAAATTTAGACCGTCTTTCAATTATCGGCCAGTTAGCTGCTGGGGTTGCTCATGAGATACGAAACCCGTTGACCTCATTAAAAGGATTTTCAAAGCTTTTGAAAGATACGTCGAACAAAGAAAAACAAGGTGAATATTTATCAATCATCATGAACGAATTAGATCGTATTGATATCATAGTCAATGAATTTATGTCGTTAGCAAAGCCGCAGGCGATTCAATTTGAACAAGAAAGTTTAACTTCAATCTTAGAGAGTACGATTAATATCTTACATCCGCAAGCATTGTTACATAATGTTCAAATTACAAACCATTATCAAAAAGATAACATCTTTTTAATTTGTTGTCCCAATCAATTGAAACAGGTTTTTGTTAATTTTTTAAAAAATGCGATTGAATCTATGCCGTTGGGCGGGAATGTCGATATTCATGTCCAAAGGGTGGAAGACAATCGTGTGCAGATAAGTTTTTCTGATGAAGGAATGGGAATTGACAACGAACTTATGCACTTTTTGGGAACTCCGTTCTACACTACGAAGGACAAAGGAATCGGCCTTGGTCTTACCGTAAGCAATAAAATCATCCAGGAACATAATGGCACTATGAATATCGAAAGTAAAAGCGGTAAAGGCACGACCGTTAAAGTTGAACTGGATTGTATTTAAATTAGATGATAAAAAAGGGTGTCAGGCACCACATTATTTTGTGATGCCTGATACCCTATTTTGTGTATCGATTTGCGTAGCTGGAAGCAACAAAGGCGTTCGGTTTGATTTTTGGTTCAACGCCCATGGATTCGATTCTGGTTACCATTTCTTTCACAAACTCACTCGTTTTGTTTCGTTTACCTGCACCAATATCAATGTGTCCCTCTATTGTGAAGGTAGCTCCTTGATAGATATAGGGAAGGACAAGATTGATCAACTCATTTTTCCTCTCTTCGGTGAACATCGTAACAATTTCCTCTGTTAATGATAGTTCAAGAGATATCCGCTCATGTAAGTGGGTCATTTTTCTGGGGATGACCACCTTCCTTATACACGCCCATACTCCTTTTCCCTTATTCTGAATGACAATTCCGGTAATAAACACAGTCGTAGATCTATGGACTTGAGAATCTGTGCCGACCATTAGTTTGTATTTTCCACTTTGATCTAATTTCATGAATGATACAATCCGTTCAAAAACCTGTTCGAATGTCATCCCATTCTCTTGAAGATTTTGAAACGAATCATGATAAGCTCCGCTTTTTTTCATATTGAAGCACCACATCTTTCCTTTCCATTTGAAAAAGTTAAGTCTCGCCTCTTATTCCTATCTTATGGAAAGTGATATATAGTCGTGCAGCCATTGAAATATTTGCTCTTCTTAGAAATGTATGTAGAAAGTTGAGCAAAAATGCATGAAAGCTGGAAGGTGAGTGGTGTCAGTGAAAGTGAGTAATGGTGTCAGGCACCGTCCGTGGACAAATGGATCGTTTGTCCACCGTGGGAGGACAAATCTATTAAGGAATTGTGTTGTGTGGGGCAGGTAACCTGTTAGCTAGTGGCGAATTTCAGTATACAGGGAATTTTAGATTAGGATGGAATATAGGGGGAGAGCGCTTGGCTTATTCAGAATTGAGCATAATTACAGAAACGAATGGGGGTCATGTTAATAATGTGAAACTCATAGATTATTTAGATCAGGCACGAAAGGTTTGGTACCAATATTGTATTTTGCTAGGAGTGGAGGCGGTGGTTGTTCACCTTGGTGCTGATTTTAAAAAGGAAGTATTCAATCATGAAAAGTTGTTGGTCCGGACGGGGCTCGAACGTGTGGGAAATACAAGTTTTACTCTCATGCAGTCGATTTTGAAGGATGGGAAAGAACTGGTTATGTCTGCTGAAGTGATTCTTACGACTATTAATCGGGAAACGAGAAGAAAAGTCACTGTTCCAGATGATGTTCGAATGATGCTTAAGATTGATTCTGTGTTGAATGATGAGTACTTATCACAGGTGAATGGAATCAATTAATCCTGTACTGAAATCATGATCCCAAACGAACATCCAAAAAAAAGCATTCACCGGACAACTGGACCTCCGGCAAAACCTTTTTTCAAAAAACAATTATATGCCTAACAATATTTGTGCCAGTCCATCATTAGATAAAGAAAAGAATCTAATATGGATAGGGATGGATGGAGATGGCAAAGAGAAACCGAGGGAAAACAATCAGCTACCTGCCTTCAAACGGGCGCGGAACCTGCCCGCTATGTGGAAGAACAAGAATCAAACTACTATATCCACATCAAACAGAAACAAACCAAACCATCAAAGTTTGCAAAAACTGCCGGGATAAATAATCAAAGGTGTCAGGCACCGCTCGTGGACATTTGTCCTTTTGGGTGCCTGACACCTTTACTTTTTTAGCGGGCAGGTCTTTCGGGCGTAATGTTGAAATAATATAGAAAATAGTTAGCTAGGGTCAAGTCAATGATAATGAGGAATGTCTATGAGGAAATTCTTTCAGTGGTTATCTTATTTTTTTTCACATGGTGCTTGGTGGTATATAACGGTTATTTCGGTATCCCTTTTTCTCTATTCTGAGACACAGGTCTACGATTGGCTGTTAAAAGGGTGTGAAGGTAAAAGCTGTACCGACCTTTTCTTGCTTTCCTTAGGGGAAGCCGAAAGATTGCAAGCCTATGGAATTTCAATGTCCTTTTACAGTGGAATCCTTGTGATTCTATTATTTATCCAATTCTTGTCCTTTTTTGCGGCGGGCTGCCTTCTTTATGTCTATGGGTTGAAGGATCGAATTTGTTTGTTCACATCGATGATGCTTATTGCAACTGGAACACTGATGAGCATAAGCAATCCAATAATCTTACAGGCGCCACATTTGCAAAGCCTTCTTAAAGTAGACAGTTTTGTAGGGGAATTGTATTTATTCTTTTTCTTTCTGTTCCCGGATGGAAGGTTTCGACCCAGGTGGTTGTTGGTCCCTGCATTTATCGGATTAGGAGGGAATATCGGTACTTATTTTTTTCCTGGATCAATCATCGATCCCTTATCTTGGCCGATGGCCGCTCGAACGGGTACATGGATTATCCTGCATCTCCTTGTTATTTTTTCGCAAATTTATCGCTATCAACATGCCGAAACGAAGCAATTAAAAAGGCAAATTCGATGGTTCGCTGTTAGTATGAGCGGATTTATCCTCTCTGTGTTGGCGCTGCTTTTATCAACTAATTTCAGCGAGAATGGACTTGTAAAACTGTTTATGTGGTTTGTTTATTACTTGGCCCTTCTGTTCATGCCATTTTCAATTGGAATTGCCATATTAGAGCAGCGGCAACGCCATCTCTCCACGTTATTTAGTCGGACCATTGTTTATTCCTTTGTTACCATCGTCGTTATGGGCGTTTATGTACTGATTATCGGGTCACTAGGGATTCTATTTAATTATCAAAACAATATCTTTATTTCGCTTTTAGCAACCGGGGTTGTGGCTGTATTTTTTCAACCCTTACGAGAAAAGGTACAGCGATCCGTCAATCGTTTAATATACGGGGATCGTGATGACCCTTATAAAATTTTATCCTCACTAACCAAACGCTTAGAATCAACGATGTCGAATGCTTCGGTCCTGCCTACAATTGTGGAGGAAGTGGCAAAAGCACTCAAACTACCATTTGCCGCGATTGATATAAAAATGGAGGGGCAATTTCAACGAGTCGCTTCGTTCGGTCAAGAAATTCGAATGAACTCGGAATTTCCACTAACAATGCAACAGGAATGTATCGGCACTCTCATCGTGGGCGCTCGCTCTTTACAGGAGACGCTTCCTCCAGAGAAAGTCTATTTACTAAATGATTTACTAAGGCAGGTAACATTGGCAGTGCAAACAGTCCGAATTTCAAGAGAACTGCAACATGCACGCATCAAGCTTGTAAGTTTAAGAGAAGAGGAACGGCAAAGGCTGCGAAGGGATTTGCATGATGGACTCGGAGCGAGCCTAGCTAGCATCTCACTAAAAATGGATACCTTAGTTTTTCAAAATGAAGTGGATCAAACAGTGAAAAATAGATTACTTGAATTACAAGATAACCTCCGGGCAGCTATCGGGAATATTCGTCAATTGGTCTACAACTTACGACCGCCCGCCTTAGATGAATTAGGATTTATTTTTGCCATGGATGAACTTAGCAGACAATATGAAGACAGTACCGTAAAAGTATTTATTGAGGCGGATCCTATAGATTTTCAGCTTCATGCGGCCATTGAAGTGGCAGCCTATCGGATTGCACAAGAGGCAGTTACGAATGCGGTTAAGCACTCCAAGGGATCGATTTGTAAAATAACGCTGGGAACAGATGATACACATTTAACAATATTAATAGAAGATGATGGAATCGGACTTGCTGAGAACCGAAAAAACGGGATTGGTTTACACTCGATGAGAGAACGTGCCGAAGAAGTTGGCGGCGAATTTTTGATTCAAAATAGGCCCTACAATGGAACGATGATCAAGGTGAGATTGCCATTGTGGATGGAGGGGAACTAACGGAGGATGCGGATTTTAATTGTAGAAGATCACCCGATGTTTAGAGATGGATTACTAAAAATGTTAGAGACAGTGGAGGAATTTGAGGTAGTAGGTGAGGCTGGGTCTGGGGAGGAAGCAGTAGAATTGGCAAAACGGCTTAAACCCAACATCATTCTTATGGATATCAATCTACCGAAGCTGAGTGGAATTGAAGCCACAAAAAGGATTGTTCCGATTATGCCCGGGATTGTATAACTGCAGGTTATGATCAAGATGACCTTGGTTTTGTGTACCGCCCAATTTGGTATACCGGCACTGATAATGATGAAGTAGTTGCAAGTCTAGCCAACTCTGATGATTTCTTTATGGTAGGGCATTGGATTAATAGAAAAGCTGATGCAAAGGGTAAAGCAGTAATTGTTAAAGAGAAGGATAAGGACGTAACATGGATTAGAAGCAGGCTTCCGTGACCATACGGATTACCTATTCCGACTATTATCCAATGCAATTTTTGAAAAATAAACGTTATTGAAGGGGCCGGGTTCAGTGATGAATCCGGCTTTTTCCTATTTAAAATAAGTTTAATATTTCGCTTAGGTAAGGGCCATTCCATTTCTTTGTAATCAAAGGATATTTACAATATTTATCGAATAAGCTTAACTGAACAGCATCTAGTTTGAAGTAGATTTGCGGGGGATTTTTGAAAAAATAGACGCAAAAAGGGGTGGGATGGTTGAAGAAGCGTATTGTAAAACAGACTGAATTAAATTTTTTAAAGCGGGAACTTAAGTACTTAGAAAATTCTGAGATTCTGCCAGCAGGTAAGTCCCTTGAGATAGAAACGATTTACGAGGTACAGAAACTTTCATTTACCAAAACACTATTGTATGTTGGTACGATTTTAATTGGTGCTGGGGTGCTCAGTTTTATCGCAAGCAATTGGGATGAAATAGGGAAAAGTGTGAAATTCCTTGTAATCATCACTTTGTTTGTCGCTTGCAATCTCACGGGATACAAAATGGAAAAGAACTTCCCCAAGACATCAAAGAGTCTTTATTATTTAGGCGGTCTGGTGTTCGGGGCGGGAATTTTCCTGGTTGAGCAAATGTTTCACCTCGGAACAAATTCCCAGAACGCCTTTTTATGGTGGTCACTAGGTATATTGCCGTTGGCATGGGTATTACGGGATAAATGGATTTTGCTAGCATCCGCCCTTTTTGTCCTCAAATACATGCTCGATGGGCAATATCTTCAAGGAATTAGCATCCCGTATTGGACGTTGCTTTGGATTGCAGCAATTTATGCCCTTAATGAAAAAATTGGTTTTTCAAGAGTGACGGGTTTTGTCACTGGATTGTTGTCGCTGGCATTTATCGGGACGATCATTAGTTATATAATCAACCGGTTTGATTATCAAGATTTTAATTATGTGTACGGACTAATCTATTTGATTATCGGCGTGGCCCTGGTTATTTCTAAAGGGAAAATTAGAGACATTTATGTTGTATTAGGATACCTCGTTCATGGTGGGGCCGCGCTATTGTTATCTTTTGAAGAAAGCTGGCCACTTGATTGGTTGTATATTCCTTTTTCCGTTCTTTACCTGTTCTACATCTTGTATTTAATCAAAAGAGGAAGTCTGCTCAGTATCATTATTCTTTGTGTGATGATTTTCCGTTTTTACCTTGATTTATCCTTTGAGTTTTTGCCAAAATCGTTCGTATTTATCATCGGAGGATTCCTGCTGCTTGGTTTCGGTTTTTACTTTGAAAAACAAAGGAAAAAAGGGGGGAGTACGCATGAATAAGCGAGCAAAGCAGCTAGTTTTGGCTTGTTTCGTGCCTGTGCTCATTCTATTAGGCATGTGCGTCAAGCCCCTTTATACCTTGATAACAGGGGAAGATATGATTCTCCAAACGAAACCACTCGACCCATCCGACGTATTTAGAGGTGATTATGTGACCCTTCGATATGAAGCTGAAGAGGTCCCAATAAAATTGGTGGAACCATCAATAGTCACAAGATTACAGGCACGAGGTGGAGAGTTTGAAGTGTTTGTTCTGATGCAGAAAAAGGAAGGCGTCCACACGCCCGTTAAAGTCACCCTTTCGAAACCAGAAAAGGGAAAATACCTCAACGGAACGATAAGCTACATCGATAAAAACAACCAAGGCCAAGAAACTGCTTTTATTAGCTATGATTTGGATAACTACTACCTGGAGGACAACACAGGCACAAAATGGGAAAAAGCCTCTGCAAAAGGAGAAATACTAGCGAAACTAAAAGTAAACAACGGCTACGCCATCCTGACCGATATTACAACGAAGTAAAAGTGGGTGTCAGGCACTACTCGTGGACAAATGTTCTTTTTTGGGTGCCTGACCTTTTTTTGTTGTGATTATCCTCTTATTGTTAACTTTCATAAAAAATCGGTTGACAGTATTTTGTCTCACCCTTTACTTTAAGATTATAACAATTAATTGGGGTGGGAGAATGAATAGCAAATTTAGAGCGTTAGATTTAACACTAGTGGGAATGTTTGTAGCCTTAATGGCGATTGGGGCTAACATAACCTCTTTTGTGCCTTTTATGGTGGTGGGTGGGGTACCAATTACGCTGCAAACCTTTTTTGCTATTTTAGCAGGGGCTATTTTAGGCAGTCGATTAGGATCAATTTCAATGTTTGTGTATATGCTCGTTGGTTTGGTAGGAGTTCCGATATTTGCTCAATTTGGAGCAGGGCTTTCTATTATATTTAAACCTACATTCGGCTTTATTATTTCCTATATTTTTACAGCATTTATCATTGGCAAAATTGTCGAAAAGAAAAAAACGATGGCTGCTTTTATTATTGCATCCTTAATCGGAATGGCAGTCAACTACCTTTTCGGAACAAACTGGATGTACTTTGCTTATAAGCTTTGGTCAGCTGCTCCAGAAGGCTTTACTTACAAAATGGCCTGGTTATGGATGGTTGCTCCACTGCCAAAAGATATCATCTTAGCGGTATTTGCAGGCATAATGGCTCATCGACTAGAAAAAACCGTCTTATCAAAAGGTCAATTCAAAAATTTAAAGCGAGTTTCCTAAATTGGGTGTCAGGCACCAACGGTGGACATATGTCCACCTGTAGTGCCTGACACACTCAAGTCTACTCAAAACCAGAGCTGCCTTAAAAAAGTGCCTGACACCCATTGTATTAACGATGGTGTCAGGCACTTTTTTGTAGGGGGGATATAAAAGTTAGGTTATGTTAAAGTATTTGCAACTAGTGACTATATACCTAATTAATAATTAAAAATTTTTCGAAAAAGTATTGATATTTTCTGAAGTTTTTAATAAGATAAACATGTAAACGATTACATGCAACAAAAAATAAGATTGGTCTCAAAATTATATTTTGTTTAACGTGTAAATGATTATAGAAAAACTATTTTTCTCGAAACGATAACACTAATATTTATTGTAAAGTCAAAGTCAATTTTTTACTAAATGTATAAACAATTTACACGTATGCACATCTAACTCTGGGGTCAGGACTTACAGTGAACTGTGTTATATTTTTTGTGTAATGTGTAAACGATTACACATGCCGGACGCACTTCACTTACAAGCACTGAAATCCTTGAAGAGTCAGTGAGAAATTAAAAGTAATAGAATAAGGGATTGCTGGATTCATAGGTCAGTGAAAGGGGGAGTCTTACAAAAAAACAATTTATATGTAATCGATTACAAGAGATTTTAAAATGCTAATAAAGAGGGGGCAATTGAAATGAAAATATGGAAGTCGTTATTGATTTTTAGTATCGTGCTTATTCTCATTGTACAAGCAGGATGCAGCAGTTCAAAATCATCTTCTGGTGATGGGGATTCTAATGGAGTTGTTACACTTAAATTCTGGGACTTTCACTCAGAAGCTGAAAAGAAATTTTTCCAAGACTTAGTTAAAGAATACAATACCTCGCACAAAGATCAGGTTAAAATTGAATACACTGCGTTTAACCAAAGTGATTATACAACTACAAAATTGCCGGTAGCATTTGCAAATGAAGAGGGCCCAGATATTTTCATGGTCAGTCCAGGGGACTTTACAAAATATGCCCAATCAGGAATTATGGCTGATTTAAATTCATATTTCCCAGAAGGTGCAAAGGAAGACTTCCTTCCAGCTTCTCTAGAAGCGGTCACTTATCAAGATAAAGTACTTGCTCTACCATATGAATTAGAATTACTAGGGCTATATTACAATAAAAAGATGCTTGCAGATAAAGGTGTTGAAGTACCTAAAACCTGGGATGAACTACAAGCTGCTGCTAAAAAGTTAACAACTGACAAAGTAGCTGGTCTTGTTCTTCCAACAGATAAAGGTCCATACCTTAACTTCATTTGGTATCCTTTCTTATGGCAGCAAGGTGGAAATGTATTAAATGAAGACGGAACAAAATCTACATTTACTTCACCAGAAGTAGTGAAGGCGTTGGATTATTGGGGATCATTTTTCAAAGATGGATCCGCACCATCTAAATTACAATACGGCCCATGGGATGCTTCTAATATCGGAACAGGTTCTGCTGCTATGACAATTCTTGGTACCTGGGCTGTACCAGTTCTTGAAAATCAATTTAAAGATGTTGAAATCGGGCTTGCTCCAATCCCTACACCAGCTGGTGGTAAAGCGGCAACAGATGCGGGCGGATGGAAGATGGCAGTCAATTCAAAGAGTAAGAATGTAAAAGAGGCTGCTAAATTTATCATGTGGTGTTTTGCTGAAGATAGTTCTCGTCCATTAAAATGGGCTACTGAAATTAAATTTGCTTACTCTCCAAGACAATCAGTCATTAAAGAAGGAGAAAAAATCTACGGTGAAGGACTTCGTAAAGTATTTACGGAAGAAATCTATGATTCTGCTATTCCAGAACCGCGTTATGGTCCAGAAGTGGTAGATGCTGTTGGAGAAGCGATGCAGAAAGTTATGTTTGGTAAGGTTAAGGGTGAAGATGCGGCAAAAGAAGCTGATAAAAAAATTGAAGAGGCTTTAAAGAAGAAGTAATACTATTGGAGGTCTGAGTGACTTACCTAAGGTCACTTTAGACCTCCAAATATTAATACCTCGATACTGCCGAGGAGGAATGAATGTGAATTTCAAAAGAAAAGAAACATTAACGGCCTATGGTTTTTTATTACCTAACTTACTAGGTTTGACGGTGTTTGTATTTGTTCCGATGGTCTATGCATTCTATGTAAGTCTTCATGATTGGAATGCATTAAGCCCAAAGGTATTTATTGGTTTTGATAATTATAAAAAACTAGCTGAAGATAAAGATTGGTGGCAATCGGTTTATCGAACCTTTATTTTTACGATTATCTATGTTCCACTTCTGGTGGGTTCATCGTTGTTTTTCGCTGTTGTCATGAATAATATAAAGAAAAAATTTGAAGGGTTGGCAAGAACGCTGTTTCTACTTCCTTTCGCGATTACTTCGGTTATTTCAGCTGTGATTTGGATGTTTTTATATGATCCACGTAACGGCTTCATTAATCAATTTTTCGATCTTATAGGGATTCCAACACAACAATTTTTGGGATCAACGAGTCAAGCGATGATTTCTATAATTATCGTCATTCTATGGATAAACCTCGGCTATAATATGATGATTTTCCTGGCTGCGATTAAGGAAATTCCAACAGATTATTATGAAGCTGCTCAAATAGATGGGGCGACTGGCTGGAGAGCCTTTTGGAACATCACGCTCCCTTTGCTGCGCCCAACGACAATTTTTATCCTGATTGTTACGACAATTGGTTCATTTCAAGTGTTTGACCAAATCATGGTTATGACAAAAGGTGGACCTGCAAATTCAACCATGGTAAGTGTACTTTATATCTATAAACAGGCATTTGAATTTTTAAATATGGGTTATGCCTCTGCATTAGCTGTTGTATTGTTCTTAATTATTTTTGTACTTTCACTTACTCAGCTAAGGATGTATTCCGATAAAGATTAGGAGGTGCAATAATTTATGACGAAAAATAAACGACTGTTAACCATCTTTACAATAGCGTGCGGAATTCTAATTGTTCTTCCTATTTTCTTTTTGGTCATCAGTTCTTTTAAAGCTCCAGAAGATGTTTTTAAACCAAATTTAAACATTACAAAACTGACGATGGAAAATTTCGAAGCAGTTTTGGAAAAAAATATCTTGCGGGCAATCTGGAACTCTCTAATTGTCTCAACTACAGTCACCGTCATTGCATTGCTTTTCCATTCCATGAGTGGATATGCATTATCGCGCTTAAACTTTCCGGGTAAGAATTTAGTTTTTGGCTGGATGATCAGTACGTTAATGGTTCCATTTACCGTTATTATGATTCCTCTTTATATGGTGACGAAAAATTTAGGGATGGCCAACTCCTATTTAGGGTTAATTGTTCCGATGATTTTTAACGCGTATGGTATCTTTTTATTTCGACAATTCTACAAAGATTTTCCTAAAGAGCTGGAAGAAGCCGCCTATATGGAGGGGTTATCAATTGCCGGGACCTTCTTCCGGATTGTTCTGCCATTGTCGAAACCCATGATGATTCCTCTTACCATCGGCTTTTTCACAGCAAATTGGAACAATTATTTGTGGCCGCTGATTATCAATCAGAAAGAAGAACTGTGGGTTGTTCAAGTAGCACTGGCAAATATCGTTGGTGGCGGCTACGAAACACCTTGGAGTGTCGTTTTAGCTGCGGCATTATTATGTGCGGTTCCAACTTTCATCGTCTTCTTTTCGATGCAGAAGTATTTAGTCGAGGGGATTAAAACGTCAGGAATTAAATAATAGGAAAATGTCCTGCCAGTGTCCGCCGCTGGTGGGTTTTATTTATTTCACCAACAAAAGAATGGAAAGGTGTTGAAATAAAGTGGGTAAAGTTATATAGTAAATGTGTAAACGATTACACAATGAAATGTTCGTTCACTCTTTCAACAAGATAAATATACATATTTTCATCACATCAATTGTAGTAGAAATGATAGTAAAGGCTCTTTTCGTAAACTTCGTTGCTATTGGAGCTTTATAAGGGTCATAACTTAAGTTTCTAGGCAATTTTCGCACAGGTTCTTACGAAAAGATGCCACGAAGCATATAGGTATACGGGTTGATGAACTTATACGAAAAACAAGAATCTATGCGAAAATAGCCATAGGAAAAGAGAGGAGCAAATACTTTGGAAAAAATTGGTATTGTAAAAGTTGGAACGATTCCACAAGTCGTCAGCGTCGTAATTGATCGGTTAGTCTATTGGTTCCAACAGGATCCCAATACGCATGTAACGGGGATTTACACGAGCAATGTGAATGAATCAGCGCTGGAGGAATTAACGTTTAGCGAATTGGAACAAGGAACAAGGCTTCCGTCTATTTCATATTCTAGTTTGGTTGCTCATCTAGCAAGCGTTGTCGAGAAAAAAGATATTTTATTCCTATTTTATAATGAGAGGGAACAAATAGATTACGAGTGGCTGAAAGGAAATGATGCCTGCCGGATCCTATTAATCCCAATCAACCTCTTTAATGAACAAAATCCGAACCTGTACCCATTAGGATTTGATAGTGCGATAAATGAAGTGGTTAACAATATCAATAAAGTGAAAGATACCGCAGGTTCTTTGGTGTTCACAAATAAAAGGCTATTCCTGGTTAAGATTCCGGGCGAGATAACGGGAGCCTTTATACAAACAGCAGCAAAAGCGCTTGAATGTGAATATGTAAAGGGAGAATTGCAATCGGATTTTCAACAGATCGCTGGGAAGTTAGTCGAGAGATATCAAGAGGGAAGTAACTATGCCCTTTTATTATTTAATGAAATGGTAAACGAAGCAGAGATAAAAGAACAGATCTCAGGAAACATTGATGTGGATTTTCGGTCGGTCAGTATTGAAGAAGCACAGTGTATCGGTGGAAATCCAACGGTTTGTGATCGAGTCAATGCGATTGAATTAGCTGAGAAAATGGTTCACTGGGTAAGAACTGGCCAATCAGTTGATATCGTCCGATTTGAAAGAAGTGATCAAATTACCATCGATGCCCTTCATTAAGAACAATGGAATGGTGAATTCAGCTAGTGAATTAATGGGCATAAACATATCTACGAATCTATCATCATACCAATGAGCGAATGGAGTCATTAGCGAACATGTATAGAGGTTTCTCACTACCGAACATATGGGAGGGTTATCATGCCCACATTTACATCAAATGGTGTCCAGCTGCATTACGTTGAGGAAGGAAAGGGTATGCCTTTACTACTCATTCATGGCTTGGCATCAAGTGTTGCGATGTATAAAAATGAAATAGCCCATTTTAAAGAGGACTTTCGCGTTCTTGCTGTTGATCTCCGGGGGCATGGCAAATCAGACAAACCTCTGGAATACCTTCTTCGGGACCATGTTCAAGATGTGATCAACCTTTTGGATTACCTTGGCATCGAAAGAGTTAGCATCCTTGGTACATCAATGGGGAGTTATGTGGCACAGGGGGTAGCGATAAAGCGTCCTGAGCTTATAAACAAACTGATCCTAGTTGTTGCAAAGGCACATGGGAAATTCTCATCCTCACAAGAAATGTTAAACCGGCATGCTAATGAATTACCCCATTTAACAGCTGAAGAACAGCAAAGCTTCCTATTTCGGCATACCTTTCACAATATTCCAGCTGTCGTAAAGGTGATGGAGGAGAACCAACAAGATGAGATCCTATTAACACCTGCGCAACAAGCTGCGGCTAATAAGGCCTTAGAAGGTTTTGACTTTCGGCCGAAGCTTGGCGAGGTAACAGCCGATACCCTTGTTATTAGCGGAAGGTATGATGGCTTAAATCCCCCCGAACGCGGGATGGAAATCGTAAGACTGATCTCAAAGGCGGCTTTCGTTGAATTTACGAAATCTGGTCATGCCCCTCAAGTAGAGGAACCTGAGCTGTTCTTGGAGCAGGTGACGGATTTTCTGCAAAAATAAATGAGTACATCAGAGGAATCATAGATAAAACCCTGCAGCCTAAATTACTGTAGGGTTTTATACAGTTTAGCGATATTGCTGCCTAAATTTAAGTGGAGTGATATGCATTTGCTGTGAAAAGGAACGGGTAAAAAACTGGATGGTTGAAAAACCAACCCTTTCAGAAATTTCACCGATAGAGATGTCTGAGTTTAACAGGTAAATCTTTGCTTGTTCAATCCTATATTTTTTCACATACTCCTGCGGTGTGCATCCATACACCTGCTTCATGCATCTTGTAATATACACAGGATGGAAATTCAATTCTTCACTTAGCTTTTCATTTGTAATGGACTTTTGAAAGTTTTGCTGCAAATAGTGAGCGGCCTTCTCAGCAACCTGAATGACAGAAGAATGTACCCTCGGCTTTTGTTCGCCATGCAATTGAACCAACAATTCTTGAAAAAGTGTTTGTTCCTGCCATCTTGCAGTTAGGGAAGGCTGTTTGGATAATAAGATGAGCTTTTGCAATTTTTCAAAGAAATCCACTTTATTCGTTAACGTACTGGTACGCGGCAAGGAAATTCTAAAAAGGTCACTTTGGTGGAATGGGGGAATTGGAAAGTTGAAGGGTGACAGGGTATCCCCTTCATGATCGTCTAATTCCTGCCATGTTCCTTTTGTCTGAAAATGAACCCAATAAAAATGGGTTTCCGTCACACACGGCTTTAGTGCGTAATGGTATTTGTCTGGTCTAAGGATCAGCATATGATCCGGTCCCAGCTCCCACTCTAATCCTTCTTCTTCGCCAATAAACAATTCTCCTTTTGTCACGACAATGAGGTCAAAAACATCAATATTTCTTCGATTGGGGTGGGCTTGATTTGGTATGTATGTATCTTCTCCACTCAATATATAATGCGGGAGTGGCGGAACGCTAAACTCAAAGTGCTTCATAGTGGGGTCCCTGCTTACTAATTAGTTTAGATTGGATAAAAACTAGTTTAAAAACCAAGTTTTTTTACAAAAGTATACCATATAAAATTCTAGGTAAGCAGTGGAAGAAGGCTGTTTTAAAATATTGGAAGAGGTGACGGATAGATGACTACCTATGTTCACAATCAAAAACCATTACAAAGCACACCATTCATAGAATTACCACTAGGAGCCATTGAACCGAGGGGCTGGATCCGCGATCAATTGGAAATCCAAGCGAACGGGTTCACAGGGAAACTTGGTGACCATTGGGATGATGTCGGCAGTAATAGTGGCTGGCTTGGTGGTACAGGAGAAAGCTGGGAGCGAGGACCCTATTATCTAGATGGTTTATTACCGTTAGCCTATCTACTAAAGGACGAGGTCTTAATCAAAAAGGTACAGCCGTGGGTGGAATGGACATTAAACAGCCAGCAAGAAAATGGCCAATTTGGTCCTGTAACGAATGACGATTGGTGGAGTCGGGTCGTCATGTTAAAAGTGCTCATTCAATATGAGGAAGTAAGCGGCGATGAAAGAGTCATCCCATTTATAGAAAGGTATTTTCACTACCAACGCAAACATATTGAAGCACGTCCCTTACAAGAGTGGGCAGAAGCGCGCGGAGGGGAACATCTAATCTGCCTGTATTGGCTGTATAATCGTACGGGTGAAGACTGGTTACTGGAATTAGCAGATATAATTAGAAAACAGACAATTGATTGGACGAATATCTTTGCAAAATTCCCATTTTGGCGCTACCAAACAAAGTTCGACCATCGTGTCCATGTTGTAAATGTCGCCATGGGTCTCAAGTATCCGGCCCTTTATTATCTGCAAACAGGGCAACAATTGGATTTTTCTGCTTCTTGGCAGGGAATTGACAGTCTGATGCATTATCATGGCCAGGTTCATGGAATGTTTTCAGGGGATGAATGGCTGGCGGGAACCCATCCAAGCCAAGGGGTAGAGCTATGTGCTGTTGTTGAATATATGTATACGTTGGAACATCTTGTACGAGTTTTTGGAGAGGGGAGATATGGAGATATCCTTGAAAAGGTGGCTTTTAATGCGCTTCCTGCTACGATTTCACCAGATTGGCGTGGACATCAATATGACCAGCAGGTAAATCAAGCTATTTGTAGCATTGCCCATCGGAATTGGACGCAGAACGCCGATGACTCTAATATCTTTGGGCTTGAGCCAAACTTTGGGTGTTGTACAGCAAATATGCATCAAGGATGGCCAAAATTAGTCGCTAGATTATGGATGGCGACAGAGGATCATGGGTTAGCAGTGGTTTCATATGCCCCATGCCACGTAAATGCTCTTGTCGCTAACGGAGTCGAGACATCGATTGAGGTGGATAGTCAGTATCCTTTTAATGAGAAAATTATCATGTCTGTAGAGCCAGCTAAAAAGGTTACCTTCCCTATTAAACTACGAATTCCGCAGTGGTGTACGACGCCAATCATAAAGGTGAATGGACAACTGATTGAATTAGCGAAAGCAGTCAAAGGGTATGTCACGATTACAAGGGAATGGAATAAAGGGGACCGAATTGAATTAGAGTTGGCGATGGAGATTCAGCTTGACTATAGAGGACATCATGCAGTCGGGGTTAATCGCGGACCGCTTGTTTATGCCTTACCGGTCGAAGAGTCATGGATTAAACGGGGCGGAAATGATATGTTTCCTAATATGGAGATATTCCCAACTTCCGCCTGGAATTATGGAATCTCCTTAAATGAAGAGAATCCAAATGATTCATTCCAGGTAGAAACAGCGCCATTGGAGAAACAGCCTTTTCAGGCAAAAGCAGCACCGATTAAATTAATTGGTAAAGGAAAACGGATTCCAGAGTGGACCATTGAAAATAATTCAGCAGGGACACCACCAATTGGGCCAGTCATCTCCAATGAGCCAGAAGAGATTATTGAATTGGTTCCATATGGCAGCGCAAAATTGCGGATAGGAGAAATTCCACTGATAAAAACCACCTAAGGGATTGGTATCCACCGTTTGAAATTGATCCTATAATTAAACAGCAAAAAAGGTATAATCCCTTGAATAACGAGGAATTATACCTTTTTAAATTTAGGCTGTTTAATATGACCTTATTAATTGGAGCGGAAGGCACGAAGACTCCTGCGGGAGGACGGGGCTGGGGAGACCCCACAGGCGCTTGCGCCGAGGAGGCTCCCCGGACCGCCCGCGGAAAGCGAAGTGCCTGGAGCGGAAATTAACATCTAAATTCGACACAGCCTAAATTTAAGGGACATTTTCAGTGACCTCCCCCAATAGGGTCAGGTTATTTTTGCTGTTTGATTTTTAGCTACCGTTTTTTCTTGAATCTTCATAAATGTCCGGTGCGAAATACTGGTCAATAAAATACAGAGAAGACTGCCACTAAAGAATGGGAGCAGAAAGGTAAAGGACTTATTTAAATAAACAACCACCAAAGCGGTAGCTAACATATAAGTAGAACGCAAAGGATATGTGATTGCCATTAAAAAAGAAAATTTAATAATCTGAAATAGTTTAATATCGTAAAATACTATAGTAGGAAAAATGTATAAGGTTGTGAGTAAAAACATTACCCCCATGATAAATAAGACATAATAAACTACCTCAAATAGGATTCCTTCAAGGTCCTGGATATAACGCAGATCCATAAACAAAATAAACCCGATGGCGAACAAGACAAGACCCATGATATTTGCTCTAAAGAAGTCCCTTCGATATGTTTTCCAAAATAGTTTAAAAACGGGTACATGATCATTTCCTTGTATCCATTTACGGGTCACTGTAAACATGGCAACCGTAGCAGGCATGAATCCCAATAGAACGAAGCCTAGCGCCGTAAATAAAATCCATAATAAATTTACATAGGCCAACCGCATAATCCATTCAGACACCGTATACACTTTTCCCCATTTCCCATCCAAATGCTCATCCCCCTCGTTTTAGAGAATTGTTTTTAAGAGAATATTAAATTTTGTATGGAACGATAGATTCTTTCACAAGTAAAGTTGGTTCTAATTGAATCTTAACTTTTTCAGAGATAGGGATTTTTCCTTCAATTTTATCAATTAATATTTCACATGCTTTTTTTCCTATTTCTTCAATAGGGGTTGAAATAGTGGTTAGCGTCGGATCAATAATAGAACCTAAGTACACCCCCTCGTATCCACCGATGGAAACTTGTTCAGGAATCTTTAGTCCCAATCTTTTGACAACAATATAAACAAAGGAAGCAGTAATATCGTTACAAACGAATAATGCCGTTGGCCGTTTAGCGCTATTCATACGTTCAGTAAAAACAGCATTTTCCTGTACTAAGCTTTGATGATTTGTTTTATTATAGTTTTGCAAATTAAAAGGAATCAGTAAATCTTCATCAAATTTCAAGCCATGATCTTGCAGGGCTGTCCTATATCCTCTTTTCCGTTCAAGCACTTCTGAAGATGTCATTAGGTGAGAATCAAATACAAAGGCAATGTGTGTGTGACCTTGTTCAATCATATACTTCGTCATCTTATAGCCACCATTAAAATCATTGCAAATGACATAATCAGTATCCATATCAGGGAAATATTTGGTGTAGAGAACAAACGGGATATCCTTACTCTGCAGCTCTTTATACGTATCCCTATTATTGCAATGGAAGGCTAGATAGCCATCTACCATCATATTGTTATACTTTTTTATAAATGAGTTTTCTATTATTGGATCGCATTCTGCGGGACCAATAGAAATGGTATAACCTCTTTCTAAGGCATAGGGTATGGCCCCTTTAATAAATAAATTTTGATAATCGTCATGCAAATATCCACCAATTAACAGTCCGATATTATAGGAACGTCCTGTTGTTAATCCTTGGGCCATACGGTTGGGAATATAGCCTAATTCGGCAGCAATTTCTTTTATCTGTTTAGAGGTTCCATTACTAATGGAAGGATCTCCACGCAAAGCTAGTGAAACGGTCATCTTTGAAACACCAGCAATTTTTGCTATATCTTCTAGTTTAATAGGTTTATTAATAAGAACTCCCCCAATTGTATGATATTGGTAAAATTATTTTATTATAACATTGGTGTGAGAACAAGTAACTTTTATATTGAAAGAGTATCGGATTGCTATCATTTAATCAAGCCTGAAATATTATAATTTTAGAAAAATATTGAATATACAAAAAATATATGATATTTTTACTTTACCGTTAAAACTACTTTACCGTTAAAATGGTAAGCCCTATCAAGAACAACGTTTAAAGTGGATCTAAAAGTGTCCTAATCCATCTGTGGAGATAAAGGACTTTTAAGTTTACTTAAATGAAAGCGTTTTAGCTAGAAGGGGTAGAGATGCATCTTCATTGAGAGAAATGAACGGTAGAGCAATGACTAGATTTGATCAAAAAAGGGGAGGGTTATGGGTGAGAAAAACAATCAAAATGACAGTTTGTTTCTTGATTCTACTTACTATGATTATTTCTTCAGCATGTTCACCAAAGAGCAGTGAAACATCGTCAAGCGGTAAAAAAGTAGAAATTCGGTTTGCTTTCTGGGGAGTTCCAGAAGAAAAAGAAGTTCAAGAGAAATTGAAGAATCGTTTTGAAGAGTTACATCCAAATATAACGGTCAAGTTAGAACATATTACAGGTGACTATTATCCGCCACTTTTAACACAAATTGCCGGTGGAAATGCACCTGATGTCTTCTATATTGGGGAGGCCATGGTCAGCAGTCTTGCTGATAAAGGGGTACTAATGGATTTAATGCCATACGCCAAAAAGGATAATGTTGACTTTAATGCCTATTTTGAAGAAATACTTAAACCGGTTGGTGTAGATGAAAACAAAATGTGGGCGTTTCCGAAAGATACAACACCATACATGATGTACTACAACAAGGATCTATTTGACAAGGCTGGTGTAGAGTATCCAACAGAAGATTGGACATGGAAAGAATTTGAGGAAAAAGCTAAAGCGTTAACAATCACTGAAAACGGGAAAAAGACTCAATACGGATTCGCACAGGATTTAGGATGGACAGCTTATATGACAGCGATTTATAGGAATGGCGGAAACATCCTTAGCAAGGATCATAAGTCATTTGCCTTAGATGATCCGAAAACCATGGAGGCATTAGAATGGTTTAAAGATCTTATGTACAAGGATGGGGGTGTCTCACCGAGTCCAGAAGGGTTAAAAAGCCTTGGTGTCGGCCAACAAGACTTATTTAACTCGCAAAAGGCCGCGATGATTTCAGGTGGAAGATGGATTTCTTTCTTTATTAAAGATGTCAAAGCAAAGTGGGGCGTTGTACCATTCCCTAAGAATAGTGATAATGCAGCATCGCCACTCCTTTTTGTCACACTTGCAGCACCTAAAGCTACCAAACATCCAAAAGAAGCATGGGAGTTTATTAAGTTTGTTACTTCAGAAGAAGGACAAAAAATTAATGCCTCAACAGGACTTGGAATGCCAGTATTAAAGTCCGTCACGGAATCCGGTGACTGGTTACAAGCGGGAGAGCCGAAAGAGCATATTGATATTTATACAAATCAAATGAATCAAGCTAGAAACCTGCCATTCCATCCTCAGTGGGGGAAAACCATTGATGAACTGGCTGCCAGAGAATTGGATAAATTTTTTAGAAATAAAGCCACGGTAGAGGACACAGTAAAGAAAATTGCCGAAGAGGGTAATCCTGAGCTTAACAAGAATTAGTGCAAAATTTCTCGATAATTGTAAGACATTCAGTAGTAGATCAAGGAAGTTTGAGGACTTCCTTGATTCCTCTTTTTTGTACGGATGATGTCAGAGGTTTGGAAAGGGGTTAACAATGAATGAAACAAATATTGTTATAGAAAGTGTAGTACCTAAAAAGACTGTCATTAATAAGGCAAGGCGAAGAGAAGCACTAAGCGGTTATTTATTTATCGTTCCCAATTTATTAGCCATGTTTGTTTTTGTCGTTATTCCCATTTTAACTTCTTTAGTGTTGAGCTTTACAAACTGGGATCTATTAAATCCTCCGCAATTCGTTGGACTCGAGAATTATACGAAGAAAATGATGGAAGATGATCAATTTTGGATATCGTTAAAGCATACTGCCGTATTTTCTCTTATTACGATCCCTGTAGGAATAACTCTTTCGTTATTTTTTGCGTTACTTCTTAACCAAGCGATAAAAGGTGTCAATATTTATCGGGCTGTTGTTTTTTTGCCGGTAGTTATTTCGATGATCTCTATTTCCATGGTATGGCGCTGGGTGTTTAATACCGATGTAGGGATCTTGAATTATCTTTTGAACTTTTTTGGCATCGACCCTATCGGGTGGATTTCAGATGAGAAATTTGCTTTGGTTTCCGTAGCGATCGTAGCCATTTGGAAGTCAATCGGCTTTAATATGGTGATCTTACTTGCAGGGTTAAAAAATGTTCCACCACATCTATATGAAGCCGCTAAGATAGATGGAGCAGGTACTATGACGAAATTGTTTAAAATTACGATCCCGCTCTTAACACCTTCCCTTTTCTTTGTGACGATTATGTCGATCATAGGTTCCTTTCAGGTATTTGATGTAGTTTACATGATTACAGGGGGCGGACCAGGGGATTCAACAAGGGTTTTATATTATTGGTTGTGGCAAAACGCATTTAATTTCTTCCAAATGGGTTATGCCTCGGCACTTGCGTGGGTAGTGTTCATTCTTTTGTTTATTGTCACACTCTTACAAATGAAGTTCTTTGGAAATAAAGTAAATTATGAATTGGATTAGGTGATCAAGAATGAAAAAATCTCAACACTTTTCCATTAAAAAGCTAGTGACCCACCTTATTCTTATTTTGTCAGGCATTACGTTTGTTTTTCCTTTTTTCTGGATGATTATTACTTCGTTAAAATCTCCAAATGAAATATTTAGTTGGCCGCCTATTTTTATACCAGAGAAAATTATGTGGAGTAACTATGCTGATGTGTTCTCTTCGATTCCCATTATTAGAATGTTTTTTAATTCCTTATTTGTCTCTGTTACCGTGACGCTCGGTACAGTCATATTTTGTGCCTTGGCCGCCTATTCGTTTGCGAGACTTCGTTTTCCTGGAAGAGAATTTATATTTAAATTGTACCTTGGCACCATGATGGTTCCTGTTATGGTAACGATGATTCCCATGTTTGTCATTATGAAATATTTTGGCTGGATTGATACCTACTACGCCTTAATCGTTCCAGGCTTTTTTGGGAATGCATTTGGGACGTTTCTTCTACGCCAGTTTTTTATGAGTCTGCCCACTCAATTAGATGATGCTGCACGGATCGATGGGTGCTCATACTTCAGCACTTTCTATCGTATCTTACTGCCATTAATGAAACCACCAATGGCGGCACTCGCTGTCTTTACATTTATGGGTGTGTGGAATGATTTTCTCTGGCCTTTGATTACCGTCCAAAGCGATGAGATGAAGACACTTAGTATCGGGCTGGCATCCTTCCAAGGGTTATATGCGACACAATACCACTTATTGATGGCAGCAGCCGTTATCTCGGTTATTCCAGTTTTAATTGCTTACTTGAGTAGCCAGAAATATTTCATTGAAGGAATTACTCTTACAGGGATGAAGGGGTAAATTAACCGTGTTCATGAGTTTGCCCGGCATTTGAAATGATTCTCATGTAATATGGCGCTGAAAATGTAAAGGTCTTGTAGACCCTTTACATTTTCTTTTTTTTCTCCAAAAGGAGTGTGGTGCTAGTAAACATTCGTTGGAACATGGATAGATAAACAACAATCTATAGAAGACAGATATTTGTTAATAAGTACGATCAATCAGGAGGGTAAGAGATGCCAGTTATTCAAAAACACGAACAAAGTCATTTCCCTGAGTGGAGTGAAATTAATCATTATGGAATTAATCAGTTAAAGGTAGGTCAAGAAGTACCATTACACTATCATAGCTGTAATGAATATTGGATTATTATCAGTGGTAAAGGGATTTGCACAAGTGAGGGGGTCACCTATGAAATCGGTCCCGGCGACATGGTTTTAACCAAAAAAGGGGATGAACATTCATTAATTGTGACCGAAGAAATGGTCGCGGTATATATTTATGGAATATTAGGCCCTGATGGTCAAATTGGTTACCTCTATCGATAAAAATAATAAAGGCTCTTTTCGTAAACTTTGGTGCTATTGGAGCTTTATAAGGGTCATTTATTAAGTTTCTAGGCAATTTTCGCAAATGTTCTTACGAAAATATGCCACGAAGCATATAGTTTTACGGGTTGATGAACTTATACGAAAAACAACAATCTTTGCGAAAATAGCTATGATAAAAAACAAGGATGGTGGATATGAAATTAAAACTTATTCAGGTGGGGCTTGGAGCCCATGGCACAAATGTAGGGAAACATTTTGTCTTGTCTTCACAAGATTTTGAGTATGTAGGATTAGTTGATATCGATGAAAAGCGTCTTGAGGAGTGCGCAAAACTTTTTGATGTTCCGAAAGAGTGTTGCTACAGCCATTACCAAGAGGCCTTTCAAAATCTACAAGCAGACGCCATTCTCATTACGGCTATCTCACCTGCCCATTATGATATTTGTAAAGCAGCCCTTCTTCATGGTTTACATGTATTGCTAGAAAAACCATTTGTATTAAATATGAATGATGCTATTAAGTTAGTAGAACTGGGGATAAGCAGGAAGAAACATATCATGATCAATCAAAATTACCGTTTTTTTCATACGGTGCAACTAGTAAAAAAAGCACTGCAGCAGAAAATATTTGGAAATCCTTTATTTGTAAATGCCCAGTTTTATTTTAATCATCAAGGTAAACCCTATCAGATGGTGATGCATGATTATATGTTATTAGAAATGGCTGTTCATCACATTGATATGATTAGGTTTTTGTTTGATAGTAATATAGAAAATGTTCGTGGAAAGACATGGAATCTAACGGAAAGTGGTTATAAAGGTGATCCCAATGTAAGTGCCATATATGAATTAGACACAGGTCTACCTGTATTTTACTTTGGTAGTCTGTTGGCAAAAGGCCTGGCAACACCATGGGAAGGCACATGGAGAATCCAATGCGAAGAAGGATCGATTCATTTGGATGATTTAGGACAGGGCTATGGAGTCTACTTGGTGGACGCGAATCAGCAGAAGGTCAAATGGACTGAACAGATCACGAATCCTGATGGTATTCATGGGACTTTAATAGAATTTGCCTTATCTATTCGTGAGGATCGCCAACCAATGTCATCTGGTCAAGATAATCTTCATACATTAGCTGCATTATTTGCAACAAGTACCTCTTCAAAGGATGGAAAAGTAATGTATCCGATAGATTTAATTACATCCAACTTGTAATTCTATTGACATATTAGGATGAAATTTTAAAAAGGCGTCTTTCTAAAAGCATAAATTAATATTGTTTTAAAAATTTTACAAAAAAATCTGAAAAAGTTGAATGATTTTTATTGAAAAATATCTAGAGTATGTAATAATATTAATGTGTAATCGTTTACAGAAAGAATAATAGTTTTAAATGAAAACGCTGTATATTCTATCTTATGAAAACGATGCAGATTACAAACCTGCTTAAGTTTAATTGGAAAAGTGGGTTTGAATAGTACTGTTATTTTTTCGGTGGAATGGAAAATTGAAATTCATACAAATTGGAGGAACCAATAATGTTTAATGGTTTTGGTATGGGCTTAGGCCAGTTGTCTCGTTTATCACATGCAAAGACTCGTTCGATTAGTCCTGAGAATTTTACCGGTGAGAAAGGTAAAGGGGGAATGGCAACTGAAGGGACAGGGGCTTCGTGTGCAAGAGATTTAGGTCAAGGATGGAAAGTATCCCCTTCAGTTCTAATAAATAAACAATCTACCCTAACAATGGCGGAAATCCATGATTCCGGAGTGATTCAGCATATTTGGCTAACCTGTCATCCCGATACCTGGAGAAAACTAATTTTCCGTATATATTGGGATGGGGAAGAAAATCCCTCTGTAGAAGCGCCGATTGGTGACTTCTTTTGTAATGGCTGGTGTGAGCGTAGTAATGTCAATTCCTTGCCAATCGCTGTGAATCCGGCAGGTGGTATGAATAGCTACTGGGAAATGCCATTCCGTAAAGCTGCTAAGATTACCGTTGAAAATATTTCTAATGACGATATTATTCTTTATTACCAAGTGGATTACACATTGACCGATCTTCCTGAGGATGTTGCTTATTTCCATGCTCAATGGAATCGGACAAACCCCGTCAGCTACAAAGACGTCCATACAATCATTGATGGGGTTAAAGGTCATGGTCATTATGTCGGAACCTATATTGCTTGGCAGGTTAACAGCTGCGGCTGGTGGGGTGAGGGAGAAATTAAGTTTTATTTAGATGGAGATCAGGAATTCCCAACTATATGTGGCACCGGGACCGAAGATTATTTTGGCGGGGCTTGGAACTGGGAGCAGCCAAAGGGTGAGTATTGCACCTATTCCACACCGTATTTAGGAATGCATCAAGTGATTAAACCGGACGGACTTTATCGGAGCCAGCAAAGATTTGGTATGTACCGCTGGCATGTGATGGATCCAATCCGTTTTGAAGAAGACTTAAAAGTAACCATTCAAGCTTTGGGCTGGCGCTCAGAAGGCAGATATTTGCCATTACAGGATGATATTGCCTCAGTTGCGTATTGGTATCAAGCAGAGCCGCATAACGCATTTCCGAAAATGCCTGGTAAGGATGAGCTTGAAGTTATTTAATAATCATACATGTATGGCGCACTAGAAAAATTGGTAACATATTAACTAGACGACAAATTCAGTAGTTGATTATCGGAGGGATAGTAACATGATTGGAACTTCATTAAGAGATTTATATAAACCTAGAAAAGGAAAAAGCAAACGTGCATCCAGCTATGATACAACTGGGGGGAACAGAGACTTTTTAAAAGTATATCCTGGAGATGTGATAGATGTATGTAATATCACTGGGTCCGGATGTATTACCCATATTTGGATGACGATGGCGCCACTTGAAGATACAGGAGTGGAGGAGTTCCTTCATCGGAAGGTTGTTTTACGCATGTATTGGGACGGAGAGACCAATCCAAGTGTCCAAGCACCAATCGGCGACTTCTTTGGTATGGGCCATGGTATTACTAGGAATTTTAGCTCTGCCCCATTAGCAATGAGTCCAGAGGATGGTCGTTCATTAAATAGTTTCTTCCCTATGCCTTTTGGTAAACAGGCACGCATTGAAATCGAGAATAATGCAGATGCCCCGATTAAATTCTATTTCTATATCGATCATGAAATATATGATGAAGAAATTGACAGCCCGCTTCGTTTTCATGCCCTCTGGAAGAGAGAATTAACAGATGGAATTGTGGACAATATTTCAAATGCCTTGTTTGAATTCGGCGGTAAAAATACTACAGGTGATGGAAATTATGTTTTCTTTGAAGCAGAAGGAAAGGGTCATTATGTAGGTTGTAATCTAAATATTCATAATTTACGGATGACGAGAGAGTGGAACTGGTATGGTGAAGGAGATGATATGATCTTCATCGATGGAGAACCATGGCCTCCTTCATTACATGGAACAGGGATGGAGGATTACTTTAATACCGCTTGGTGCCCAACCCAAGAATATAACTCTCCATATCACGGCATCATTCTTGGCGGTGGACCAAACTGGTCTGGCAAGGTTTCTTATTACCGTTTCCATATCCAGGACCCAATTATGTTCGACAAATCCATAAAAGTTACGATTGAACATGGTCATAATAATAACCGCAGTGATGATTATTCAAGTACGGCTTATTGGTATCAGACTGAACCACACAAGGATCATCCAATCATTCTACCAGTAGCAAGAAGGCTGCCATTATCCGATATTTTAGGGTTTAATGAAGATGATTTGAAGAAGTGCTTTGATTATTAAGATCGACTGCACGATTATGGAGTGACTTTCTTGAAAAGAAAATGTAAGGGTATTTTTATACCTATTACATTTTCTTTTTATCTTTATGGAAGAACTAAGGGGGTTCAAATAATGGTCCAATCTCTTATTAAATATAATTATGAATTCGAGAAAAAGCTTAAGGTTTGTTTCATTGGTGCTGGTGGTCATTCCTATCGAAATATATATCCGACATTCCAATATGCCCCTGTTGAATTATTAGCTATTTGTGATAAAGATGAGAAAAAAGCAGCAGCGTATGCGAAACAATTTGGTGCCAATGCCTATTATACTGACCACCTGAAAATGTTAGAGATGGAACGCCCTGATGCAGTCTTCATAGTGACCTCTTACCATCCGGATGGACGTGTCCAAGCAACCGATCTTGCCATGGATGCATTAAAAGCGGGTTCGCATGTCTGGATGGAGAAGCCGACAGCGGCCACACCGCAAGAAATCGAACAATTGTTAACTGTGAGTAAAAAATATAACCGCTATTGTATGACAGGCCTTAAAAAGATTTTCTTCCCAACTATAGAGAAGGTAAAGGAAATTATGAGTCTACCAGAGTTTGGGCGGCCATCCTCTATCTATATTCGTTATCCTCAACCAATGCCACCACTCCAAGACCGTCAAGATTTAACGAAAATTACAAGTTTACTAGATCATATATTTCATCCCGCCGCCATTATTCATTTTTTAATGGGGCAAATTGGCCAGATTACTTATGAATGGGAGCCTTTCAATGGTGGGAGTGTGACCTCCATAAGATTTTTATCGGGAGCGATTGGGACTTTGCACATGGCAGCAGGGATTTCTGGCAGCAGTCCATTAGAACGATTGGAAATTGTCGGAGAAGGAGCTAATATCGTTGTGGAAAATGGAGTCAAAGTAACCTACTACCGAAAGGCCTCATTACCAGCTTACGGCCGGGCTCCATCCTTCATGGTTGAAAATGAAGCAGCACCGTTACAGTGGGAACCTGAATTTTCATTAGGGCAACTCTATAATAAAAATCTCTTTTATTTAGGGTATGTACAAGAGGTAAATCATTTTTGTGAGAGCGTACTCAGCGGGAAACCACTCAAAAAAGGAACATTAGAAGAATCATTAGAAATTCTCAAGCTCCTAGACGCATATCGCAACACACCACCAGGAACGAAAGCAATTATAAATACAAATTGAAAGTTGGAGGGGAATCTATGGCGACTATTACTAATTTAAAAGACAAAAAGCATGTTTTAGAGATGGATTGGGGAAAAGTTCAATGGCTTTGCGGTCAAGAAATTGATCAAGAAGCTGAAATGACCTTCGGGATGGTGTATATCCATGCCGGCCAATCTAATTCAAGACACTATCATCCTAATTGTGAGGAATTAATTTTTGTCCTTTCAGGTGAATGTGATCACACATTAGGGGAAGAAACCTACCATTTGACACCTGGAATGATGCTTCGCATTCCAAGGAATGTTCCGCATAATGCGACGGTTACCAGCTGGGAGCCTTGCCGTATGATGATTGCATACTCAGCACCGGACAGACAAACCGTAAATGAATAATCACATTAACATACAATTCACCTTATCTTTTCTATCTTGTATATATGGAGGTTTCTTAAAAAAATGGCCGCTATAATTTCGATTGAAAATGTTGAAAGAGAATTTGGGAGCGGTGAGAAAAGAGTTCGAGTCCTTAAGGGAATCGACCTTTCCATAAAACAGCATACCCTTGTTGCATTGAAAGGAAGATCCGGGTCGGGGAAAACAACACTGCTTAATTTAATTGGTGCTCTGGATCAGCCCTCGAAAGGTTGTATTTTCTTTGAAGAAACAGACATTGGTCAATTTTCTGAGAAGGAAAGAACTGAGTTTAGAAGAAAAAGACTGGGTTTAATCTTTCAATCTTTTGGTCTTGTTCCCTTTATGACAGTTGAAGAAAATGTTGAATTTGGCCTTCGCGTTGCCGGGACCCCACGGGAAGAGTGGCAAACTCGAATCAAGGATGCCCTTGAGCTGGTTGGTTTAACAAAAAGGGCAAAGCATCTTCCCTTTGAATTATCGGGAGGAGAACAACAAAGATGCGCCATCGCTAGAACGATTGCATCATCGCCTTCTGTCATTTTAGCGGATGAACCAACAGCTGAACTTGATAGTAAAATGGCTTTTCATATTATCAAACAATTTAAGTATTTAGTAGATACGAAAAAAACGACAATCATCATGACTACACATGATCAGGACATTTTGGACATGATGGAACATGTTTTTGAATTGGAGGATGGAAGAATTGCCCATGAAAAAACAGAAGCATTTTCATAATATCCAAACAAAATTATTAGCAGCAGGATCGATTATGGGACTATTGGTGCTGCCTCTATCAGCTTGTTCTTTGTTACCGAAAGAGGAAGCAGCTCTTGCACCACCGTTGGTTCAGCCCGCTAAAGTTCAATATAATGTGGCTGAAGTAAAACAAGGCAATATCGTGAAAAGGGTAAAAGGGGTCGGAACGTTAACCCCGATAAATAACAATAATTTATTCTATTCCGAAGCGGGTGGCAGACTTAAAAAGATTCATGTTGCAGAAGGTGACGTGGTGAAAAAAGGGCAGGTGTTGGCAGAAATCGATAATGGAAATCTTAACTTTGATATTAAGCAAACGGAAATAGACCAGAAAAAGGCTGAAATTCACCTGAAACAATTACAAAGCCAGCAGGCTGATCAATATGCGATTGATATTGCTAAATTGGACGTAGAGTCAGTCCAATCGAAATTACAGAATTTAAAAGAACAGCAGGCAAAGTCTGTCTTAACATCGCCCATTAAGGGAATTGTTACATTTGTTGGAGAACAAAAAGCAGGCGATATCATTGAAGCGTTCAAGTCTATTATTCAAGTGGCCGATACGAAACAATTACAACTTTTATATACCTCAACAAGTGGTGATGAAATTGCCGATATAAAGATTGGGATGAAGGCAGGTTTGACGCTGAATGGAAAGGAGTTTACGGGAAAGGTAGTGCATACCCCGCAGGATATTCCAGCAGATATCGTTGCCGCCAATCCTGACTTATATAAAAATAGTATTTTTATCAGTATTGACTCCTTACCGAAAGCTGCTCATGTAGGAGATTCTGTCGATTTCGAGGTTATTACCAAGCAAAAAGATAACACATTAATTATTCCTAAAAATGGATTAAGGACATTAATTGGCCGTAATTATGTCCAAGTATTAGATCAAAATACAAAGCGAGAATTGGATATTGAAGTTGGGATTATTTCATCAACTGAAGTCGAGGTATTAAAAGGTCTTAATGCAGGAGATAAAGTCATTTTAAAATAAGGGGGCAAGCAGAATGGCGATTGCAAAGATAATTTTCCGGAAAATGCTTAATAATCGTTGGCTTGTTGGGAGTTTATTTCTTGGTCTTCTTATAACTTCATCCCTTGTAGCTAGTATTCCTACCTATTCAGCCAGTATTCTCTCAAAATTACTTATAAAAGAATTAGAAAATTATCAAATAAAAGAGAATCACTATCCTGGGGAGTATTCCTTCTATCTAGATACACAAAAAGATCCGTCCATCAATCAAAATAAGTTTGTAGAAGAACTAGATAGGATGAATGATCGGCTAACAAAGGATACTGGCCTGCCGCTTAAAACCAAAGTGACAGTTATTAGTACGATTCCGATGGCCGTTTCAAAACAGGAGGGTGACCAGTCTACTAGTAAACCACAAAAGTATGGGAGTATTAAATCACTCACGGAGCTTCAGAAGCATATGGTTTTAACAGATGGCCGATTACCAAATTTATCAGTCAAAGATGGGGTTTACGAAGTATTAGTAACAGAAATGGCCTTACAAAAAAGAGATATGGTATTAAATAAAATCCTATTAGCGGGTGAAGGGAAAAAACAGATAAAAATAAAACCTGTTGGTACATTTAAGGCGAAAGATGAACGAGATCCTTATTGGTTCCTGTCTCCGGATTCTTATAGTAATGATTTTATTCTTCCTGAAACAACATTTAGAGACTCCTTTTTAAAGGGCAATGATAAGTGGATTGAAAATATAAGGTATTTTACAGCCTTTGATTATCATGCCATTAACATGGAAAAATTTAATGTATTATTGGCTCTTGAGGCAAAGACAAAGGCATCAATTAGTGAGATAAGTAATGCAAAAGTGTTTGTGAATTTCCCAATTAAAGAGATTTTAGTTACTTATAATGAAAAAAGCAGTCAATTGAAAACGATGCTATGGTCACTTAATGTCCCCATTCTAATTATGGTAGGGATTTATCTATTCATGGTAACAAGGCTAATCATCGAACGACAGCGGAATGAAATTGCCGTTTTAAATAGCAGAGGGGCCAAAAAGTCACAGATCCTACTTATTTATTTGCTGGAGATTAGTTCGCTAAGTCTGATCGCCTTTCTTTTGGGGCCATTTATTGGATTATTCTTATGTAAAATGTTAGGTGCAACAAATGGATTTCTACAATTTGTACAACGATCACCCCTGGAATTAAGGATTATGAAGGAAGCGTTCCTCTATGAAATATGGGCCATTTGTGCTTGTATCTTGATGATGATGATTCCTATCTACCAAGCTGCTAGTAAAAGCATTGTCCATCATAAACAAACAATGACTCGTATAGCGGGAAATGCCGGTTGGTACACGATTTTCATCGATCTAGCATTGATGGGCCTGTCATTGTATGGTTGGAAAAGTTTTAGCCGCCGTCAACAAGATTTAATGACTTTTTCTGATGGTGGAAGCAATTTCTCTGTCGATCCGCTTTTATTTTTTGTTCCAACGGCCTTTATTATTGGCTTAGGCTTATTATTGCTTCGTCTATATCCAATTTTATTAAAAAGCCTATTTATATTAGGCAAAAGATATTGGCCGTTATCATTATACAGTACACTTGTCCAAGTAAGCAGGGCATCAAAACAATACCTGTATTTAATGTTATTTCTCATTTTGACTATAGCTGTAGGGGTGTATAGCGCAAGTGCGGCCAGAACAATTAACAGTAATCTAGAAGAGCAGTTAAGATATGAAAATGGAGCTGACTTGGCCGTGAATGTATTGTGGTCAAGTGTGAATCCAGGCAGTTCACAGGCACAACAATATGGTCCAAATGCGACAGAGAGCAAGAAGGATTCTAAGGAGGAGGAGGTTGAAGCAAGCTCAACTCCGATATACTCCGAGCCACCCTTTGATCCCTTTTTAAAACTAAAGGATATTGAACATGCCACAAAAGTGTTCCGGAAGAAAGATGTAATTGCCCATGCAAAAGGGGAAGATATACCGGCCGTGGAGTTAATGGGAATTGAACCAAAGGATTTTGGGCAAACAGCGTGGTTTAAAACTACTCTTTTAGAGCATCATTGGTATCAATATTTAAACTTATTGGCTAAAGAGCCAAGTGCAGTCCTTATTTCGAATGCAGTAGCTGAAAAACTAGGTGTGAAAACAGGAGATTATCTGACACTTAATTGGAATGGATCAGACACGGTTGAATTTGTCGTGTATGGCATCGTTAAATACTGGCCTAGCTTTAATCCTGCTAAAGTAAATGATAGTGAAGCAGGGAACACAGCTCCTGCCTTGGTGGTAGCGAACCTTACATATGTACAAACCTTTATGGGATTAGAGCCTTACGAGGTATGGCTTAAGACTAAGCCAAATTCAACTAGAGCATCCCTGTACAAGGATATGAAGAAACAAGGAATTCCACTAACATCTGTTCAGGATGTGCAGCCAAAGCTAAACGAGTTAAAAAATGGGGCATTTTTACTGGGGATTAATGGTACATTGTCACTAGGATTTGTGATTTCTATTATGATCACCTTTATTGGATTCTTAATCTATTGGATTTTAACCATGAAATCTAGAATCCTACAATATGGAATATATCGAGCAATGGGGATCCCACTCAAACAATTAATTGGAATACTTTTCTATGAACAGCTACTAACTTCAGGTGTAGCATGTGTCATTGGTATAGGAATTGGCAGTATCACAAGTACACTGTTTGTACCATTATTTCAACTATCCTTTAACTCCGCCAATGTCGCACCACCATTTCAAGTCATCTTCGATCCGAGCGATGAACTTAGAATTTACTCGTTAGTTATCCTGATTCTAACCATTGGATTAACTATATTGGGAGTTTTATTGAAAAATATTCGTGTCCATCAAGCGATTAAGTTAGGTGAAGATTAGATGATCCATTGTAGAAATTTGATGAAAATTTACAAGCTTAATAATGAGATTGAAGTAATTGCACTCCAAGGCTTAGATCTCGATGTAGAGGCAGGCGAATTGATAGGGATTATCGGTAGTAGCGGAAGTGGTAAATCAACGCTTTTAAACATTTTAGGAGGCTTGGATCGACCCAGCGCAGGAAAAATAGTGGTTGATGGGAAAGATTTGCTTAGAATCTCTGACAAGGAATTGGTCAAATATAAATTAGAAACAGTTGGTTTTGTTTGGCAAAATAATGCGAGAAATTTACTGCCCTATTTAACTGCCGTCGAAAATGTCGAGCTGCCAATGATGTTAAAGGGTCGTCACAAAAGGGAACGGGCGATCGAGCTGCTAGAGATGGTAGGAATGGGGCATCGTAAACATAGTCGACTGCAGCAATTGTCTGGTGGAGAACAGCAACGGGTGGCGATTGCCATTGGTCTTGCTAATAATCCTCGTATTCTTTTAGCAGATGAACCGACAGGTAGTGTCGATACGAGAACAGCAGATATTATCCTTGATGTGTTCCGACATTTAAATCAAACGTTGGGTGTCACGATTGTCATAGTGACCCATGACACTCAATTAATGAAGAAGATGGATCGTGTGGTAGCGATCAGAGATGGAAAAACATCAAGCGAAATTCTGCGACGAAAAATATTTGATGAAGAATCATTGGATCGAGCAATTCCGATCGAGGATGAAGAATCACATGTAGAGCTTGCCGTGCTAGATAGTGCAGGGAGAATTCAAATCCCGCGCGATTATTTAGATGGAATTGGGTTAGGAGAGATGAACAAATTAAGTGTGGAATTGGAAGATGGGAAAATCATTTTGAAGAATCCTCTCAGTAAAGTAAATGGATAGACACAATAAGTGAGGGTAAGTTAAATGTTCATCTTACCCTTACTGAAGAAAAATGTTTGATAGTTCCAAAAAAGACAATAACTTTTTTATAAAAACTACTTGTCAGAATATTTTAAGTGGTATAAAATCAAGTATGTAAACGATTACCGAAAGTAAACAGATAAAGAAAAATGGCAAATGCCAAGGGGGGAATTTACCGTTTCTGGTACTCTGCTTATCATTTCATTCTAGAAATATTTCCATCCATGAAAACGTTTACAGAAAGTTGCGAAACTTCTTAGATCCTCATACCATTCTAGTAAATACTTCGTGCAGAAGCTTTATTAAAAAATAAAATCAGGGGAGAAATGTCCATAATGGCTCATTTAAAACGAAACAAAATTATTGGTTTATTGTTCGCAGCTGTTATAGTATTATCGTCTATCCTTACAGGGTGCAGTGGTACAGGTCCAGGAGGAGAAAAAGCCTCGGGCTCCAAAACTGAGGACGGCAAGACAGTAGTTGAATTTTGGTGCTCTTGGGGAGATAGTAAAAAGGACTATTTCGACAAATGGATTAATAAATTTAATGAATCTCAAGATAAAATTGTGGTTAAAGCCACCTATATCGCTGGAGATGCCTGGGATCAAAGAATAACAGCCGCTCAAGCAGCTGGTACAGGTCCTGATGTTATGACTATGAACTACGGTAAAATTGCTTATTCCGCAGATCAAGGGAAAATCAAAGCTCTAGATGAATACATCGATGCAACTAAATGGGATGACCTTTATGATTGGTCCAATGATATGGTTTCTGTAAATGGTAAGCATTATGCCTATCCGTTTAACGCTGAGCCAGGCTCTATTCTTTTATACCGTAAAGATTTCTTTGAAGAAGCTGGATTAGATCCAGAAAACCCACCAAAAACATGGGATGAATTAATTGAATATGGTAAAAAACTAACAAATGATAAGCATTATGGTTTAACAGCAGCTGGTACAACCGCTGATATGGCTTGGTCCCACTGGGGTATGCAAGCAATGATGGGTGGATTAGCGATTAATGATGACTGGTCAAAGGCTACTGTCAACAGTGAAGGTAATAAGAAGCTATTTAATTTCTGGAATACACTATACAAAGAGAAAATTTTCCCTAAACAAATGCCGGGATTATATACAGAAATTGAACCACTTGTAGATGGTCGTACAGCTATGATGTTTAATGGATCTTTCGTATTTGATGCTCTAAGAAATAAATATGCAGATGTAGTCGATAAAATTGGCGTTGCACCACTTCCAACTCCAGATGGTGATTACAAAAAACCAACAGCTACTTTAGGTGGATGGACATTTGTTGTAGATGGCAACTCCAAACATCCAAAAGAAGCAGCACAATTCATTGATTACATGCTTGCAGGCGATCCTGAAGTTATGGTTGATTTCTTTAATCTTTCGAAATTCTCTAGCTTCACAGGTCGTAAGTCAGTGGATGCAGCTTTAGAAAATAACGAATATGCAAAAAATGATGAATGGCGTAAAATGATCCAAGAAAAAGTGTTACCTTATGCTATTCCAGAACCAATCTATGCATGGGATATCAGTTTGTCATATGCGAATGCTCTTGAACGAGTATACCTAAAAGGTGAAGACATTGATAAATCCCTTTCTCAAGCAGAAAAGGAAATCAATGATTATATCAAAAATAACAATTATGCTGGTACAAATCCTAAAATGAAGAAATAATGTAAGTAAGCTCTGATTGGGAGATCTGAAATGAAAATTTCAGTCTCCCAATTTCATAGGATGGTGAAAAAATGAATAGTAAATTTATTTTAAAGCGAAACGATCGAAAAACAGCCTATCTCATGCTTCTGCCAATCATTGTTTTATTAACTTGTTTCGTTGTGATTCCGTTAATTTATGCAATCTATGTAAGTTTCTTTGAATGGAGTTTTTATAAAGAATCTATTTTTGTTGGCTTTACCAATTTTAAGCGAGTCCTAAATGATCATTTGTTTTATAAGGCCATATGGACTGGTGTCAAATTTGCACTGATTGTGGTTCCGACCCAATTTGTGCTAGCCTTTCTATTTGCAAATTTAATCAAGAATTTGGGGGGACGACTGGCTGGTTTTATTAAATCATCCATTTATATCCCATATGTCATTTCTGGGGTAGTTGCCTCTATCATATTTTTATTCATATATGATTATGATGGTGGGATTGCCAACTACATCATTGGGTTATTTGGTTTAGAAAATGTAGCATGGTTAATTGATGTTAAAGTTGTTTTAGGTAGTATATCTCTTCCAGCCATTTGGCTTGGCTTTGGTTTTACTACACTGATTATATTATCAGGATTGAATGATATTCCAGGCTCATATTATGAGGCAGCGGAAATAGATGGTGCTAATGGGCTGCAAAAAATGTTTTACATTACCATCCCATTGCTAAGAAATATCTTTTTGTACGTAATAGTAGTCGGAATGACAGGAGCTATTCAACAATTTGACCTGCCATTTATCATGACTAAGGGTGGTCCACTAAATGCTACGATGACCCCAAACTTGTTTATTTATAATCACTTTGTAAATGATCCTTACTTGGGCTATACCATTGCCTCGGCTTTACTGCTCTTTGTGATGATCGCGATACTAGCTGGGATTATATTTAAGTTAGGGAACTCAAAGAAATCTATGGATAGCTAAACTTGAGGTGAATGAGAAATGAAAAAAATTATACAAATTATTATAGGTGTTGCGGTATCACTAATATCGATTTTCCCTCTAGTTTGGATGGCAATTGCGGGCTTCAAACCGGAAAGTGAAGTTTTGTCTTATCCGTTTAAATTCTTTCCATCAAAATGGGATGTGTCGAATTACGCTAAGTTATTGGAAAATCCGGCTTTTATCCGTTCTATTCTGGTGACCCTGCTAGGGGCTTTAATTTTTACAGTCCTAGTCTTATTTGTAAACTCAATGGCAGCTTATGTTTTCGCAAGACTAGATTTTCCATTTAAAAATACGCTTTTTGTTTATGTCATCATTACCATGTTTATTCCTGGAATGGCTATATTGATTCCATCGTATATCGTGGTAGCCAAATTACACATGCTTAACACATTAGCGGTTCTGATTGTACCAGGCATTGCTTCAGCCGTAAATATGTTCCTAATGCGTCAATTTTATTTAAATATTCCAGCAGAATTAGAAGAAGCAGCATTGATTGATGGGGCATCCAGATTCAAAATTTACTGGCATATATTTGTACCACTATCCCTGCCGGTATTTGTTCTCGTTGGTATTAGCTCGTTTTTAGGTTATTGGAATTCCTTGATTTGGCCGATTATGACGATCTCTGATGAAAACTTATATCAAATCATGCAGTTATTAGCCTTCTTCCGTTCAAATGAAACTAACCAATGGGCGATGATTATGGCAGGATCAACGATTGCGGCATTACCAACCATTATCATATTCCTTATTTTCCAAAAACACCTTGTCGAGGGTATGAAGCTTTCTGGATTAAAATAACAGTTTTGCGAACATTTCTGTTAATGAATATTCATTTTTCGTGTGATTGGAACTTTCTAATCCAGTTAGGGCCAAATGTAAAAGTGTACCCCTGAGGAGGGAAACGATGATTTTATTGGAAAATGAGCATATTTCTATTTCATTTAGCGAGGCAACAGGTTCGATTTCTGGAATCTATGATAAGCAAAAAGGAATTCACTATATTTCTTCGCAACGATTGCCAACAGATCCTTTTCGTGTAGAAATTGATGGGGAACTTATAAGCCAATTCCAACGTTTCTCCTTTACATCTATTCCTCCAGAGGAGAATAGTCATGGCGTGTTGTTCACATGGAGTCTATCAGACTACCTTATTGTTATTGCAAAAGTGCAATTACAGAATGAATCAAATGAGGTCATATTTGAATGTGAGGTACAAAATCAGTCCGATCAGTCTGTTTCAAGTTTAGAATATCCAATTATTCCAAATATAACGACCATAACAGATGGTGGAAGCAATGATTACCTTGCACATAGTTTTGCTACAGGTTTTAAAATTCACAATCCACTAAAGAACTTTACGGAAGATTCAAATGGATTTAGATTCATGCCTTATCCCGAAGGGTTCTCGGGTTCAACGATGCAATTTTTTAGTTACTATGGACTGGAAAAAGGCGGTCTCTATTTCGCAACATATGATCAAGAAGCCTATTTAAAATGGTTCAATTTTTATAAGAATAATAATGGTTTACTAGAGGCCACATTTATTCATGGTTGTGAGGATATCGGACCACAAAAAGGACTGAAGGTTTCTTATCCAATCATTGTAAAATTGCTTGATGGCCGCGATTGGTATGAAGCAGCAGATATTTATAAAAACTGGTCAGTAAACCAATTTTGGTGTCAAAAGGGTGTATTGGCTGATGTAGATGAAAAGCATAAAGCTACATGGCTATTGGAAGATATAGGTGTGACTACCTTTGGGATAAATGCTGGTCATGATCGTGCTGAATGGATAGACCATTATCATAAATATATGAACACAAAGATCTTTCATATCCTTGGGCCGGATTGGGCGGGAAAAACTCAGGACTTTTGCAATTGTGTTCCTGGTGGGCATGATGATTGGTTTCCTACTAGATTCAATCAAGCTAATTTAGATGTGATGAAATCCTATGATGATAAATATGCTCCATTTGAATTCGATTATTTATTTAATATTAATGGAGCGGATGGAGAGGCCGGAAAAAAGGCGTTGCAGCAGATACCAAAATCGCCAACAAAGAGTATTGATCACTATCCATTTCCATTTGTTTGCCCAGTAGATCCATTTGTTCAGGAACTCCATGTCCGTCGAGATGAAAAATTGCAGCAAGATGTAAATGTGGATTCCATCTATTATGATATTTCCGCAAGCAATATTATGAAAACCTGTATGGATCCTACCCATGGTCATCATGTTGGCGCAGGTCGTAAAGTGACAATGGCCTATCGTAAGAATTATATCGATACAAAAGAGGCAATGATCAAGGCAGCGGATGATCGCTACATTCCAATGGGAACAGAAATGATGAATGAAGTGTTCCTTGATATTCTTGATTACTATCAGGCACGTGCCGGTGCACAGCCTGCAGCTCCGCTGGAGGGTTGGAATATTAGAGAGCTGTTAATGTCAGGAGAAGCGGAGCTTATTCCGATGTTCACTTACGTGTACCATGAATATGGAGCAATAAGGCTGGATGGCTGGGGGAAATTAGTGAAGGAGATTGGCGATTTATTCTATTATACTGTTGCAAGAACGTATTTATGGGGCGGCCTATATGAACTAAATTATGAGTACAGTCCAATGGAGGCAATTGCCGAAAAGGAAAATAGGTTTGAAGAGCATTACTATCCTTTTGAACAAAGAGGCTATCCATTCGATTCTGAACGAGCACAGTATCTTTCTAAATTTGCCAATATTAGAACCGGAGTAGGTAATAAATATTTAGCCTATGGCAGGATGTTAAGACCACTGGAGTTTGAATGTGAAAAAATAGGACTAAACTGGTTCCTCTATAATTGTGACAAGATGTTCAAAGAATACAATACATCGGGTGAGCTAGATGTGGACGCAGTCGTTCATTCAGCATGGCAATATCGTGATGAAAGCATTGGGCTTTTTTTTGCCAATGTGAGTGATACACAACAACAGGTGGAATTCAAACTAAATCGTACCTGTTATCAACTCCAATCACAGCAACTAACCATCCGGATGCACACAGACAAGGGTGTGGAGGAGTTATTCGTTTTAGAACCAAATGAGGAGAGATGTGTCAGCATCTTCTTACCGAAGAAAAATGTTGTTTTAATTGAATTATCATGAGGCAAATAAAAAAAGGATGATGGACAAAATCATCCTTTTTTCTTTACCGGTAAAGTGAGAGTAAGCCCTTATAAAGACGGTCAAGGAATTATGAATAGGATTAGTAAAGGGATTTTTCAAGACGAGCCTGAGTTTCCTAGATGGAAAGAATCATAGCAAAGGTGTATTAACGATTTCATAGGAGAGTGATAAAAAAATGGAAGAGAAAATATATATTGGTTCCACCTATTATCCTGAACATTGGCCGAGAGAACGGTGGCAGGAAGATATTCACTTGATGAAAGAAGCGGGGGTTAATATATTACGACTTGCTGATTGTGCCTGGGCAAAATTGGAGCCAACCAATGGAACATTTGATTTAACTTGGCTGGATGATTTTATCGATATGGCTTCTAAGGAAGGCATTCAAATTGTCATGGCCACTCCAATTGAATCATCGCCTGTTTGGCTTCGTCAACTCCATCCCGAAGTGGTTGCTACCGATGAATTTGGCCGTATCCATGCTGACAGAGGTCATCATTGTCATAATAACTCCATCTATGCCTTTTACGTTGATCGCTTAGTCAATAAAATGGCCAAACATTATGCGGCAAATCCGGCGATTATCGGCTGGCAAATTGATAATGAACTAAGAGCGGTACCTTGTTATTGCAAGGAGTGTACGAAAGCATTTCGGAAATGGCTCGAGCACCGATATCACTCGATAGAAACACTTAATAAAGAATGGGGAACTGTTTTTTGGAGTCAGGTATATCAAGAGTGGGAGGAAATCCAACTCCCCACAGCTGATCAACTGACAAAATCAGTGAGTCAAATTGTTGATTATAATCGGTTTGCATCCTATTCCACTGTGAATTATGTAAATCGTCAAATTGACATTTTGAAATCCTATGAGCCCAATCATTTTGTAACCCATAATTCCCTCGGCTTGTATCAGGGTCTCGATGTATATAAGCTGGGGGAAAATCTTGATTTTATGGGTGTTGATTTATATCCGGATGTGGATGAGGACAATATTTATACGATTTTTAATCTAGATCTTCATCGGAGCACAAAACGAGAAAATTTTTGGGTATTGGAACAGAAAAATGGCTATTTCAACTACAGTGATTATAATTTAGCAATTGAACCAGGGTTAGTTCGGTTATGGGGTTATCAAGATATAGCCAGAGGAGCGAATGCGGTATTATTTTATCGCTGGAGGGCGAACCGTTACAGCTGGGAGCAAAATCCAAATGGTATCCTCCGTCATGATGGATCTCCAAGAAGGGCTTATTATGAGCTGCAGCAAATGAACATTGAGCTTAAGGAGTTCAGTGATGAACTGGTTTCGACGAAAGTAGATGCACCGGTAGGGATCATTCATAGCTATGATCATATTTGGGCATTTGAGGCTCACAAACAATATAAGAATTTTGAATACCGTGAGCATATTAAGTCGTATTATCATGCTTTAAACAAAATGGGAATCACATCTGATTTGGTTGACCCGCGAATGGATCTGTCCCGATACAAGTTCGTGATTGCACCTTCATTAATGATGGTTAATGAGGAGATACAAGCTAACCTACAAACCTATGTAGAAAACGGCGGCTGCTTGCTGATTGGGGCAAGGAGTGGATTTAAAACATGGGCAAATGCCACAATTGATACCCCGTGGCCAGGGTTATTGACTGATTTAGCCGGCGTGTTGGTGGATGAGTTCGAAGTGCTGCCCGATAAGTATTCTAATACCATTACCTATAAGGAAAAACCATACGAAGTAAAAGTGTGGCTTGATCTGTTAGAAACCACGAGTGCAGAAGCCTTGGCTGTCTATAGGGATAAATTCTATGCAGGGAGAACAGCCATTTCAAAAAATAACTACGGCAGCGGGAGAGTTTATTATGTCGGAGTGATGGGGAATGACGAGCTTGTCAGTGACTTATTGCTTGATATTGTCAAAGAGCGGGAAATCCCGTACGTTCATTTGCCTGAAGGGGTATTTGTTACACAACGAAAGAGCGAATCGACGTGCTTCACGTTCTATATTAATAAAAGTACTGAGACAAGAACGGTTCCGTTACTAGAAAAAGGCTTTGATGTCATAAATGGTAAACCAGTAGTTGACCAGATCTTGATGAATGGGTTAGAAGTAGTCGTTGTCAGGTCAGCTAGTAAATGATGATAGGATAGATAGGAGTTTTTCAAATGGCCGTAAAAAGTGAGATTTCAGTGAATAAGGATCTTGCACCATATCTTGAAAAAATAGAAGTTAATCGATTGGGCGGGGAGAGTCCAGTTGTTTCGCAGCAGACGATTAATGAACATTTGGTAAAAATCAATCTGTTCTTTCATTTGGATCAGGAGATACACCAAGATGACTGGCAAGTGAACCTATATCCAACGTTTTTACCGGACTTCCACTGGGCGCCCCATTTAACCCCGACAGATGAGAACATCATTGACCAGCATAGCTTCCGGTCACCAAGCTTGATCGTTAATAACCGGAAAAAGGCCGTCATGGTGATCCCTGACTTAGATCTTATCAGGAAGGATACACCTGTCAGGTGGTATCTTGATCTAAATGCCGTGGCGAATAAGCTTACATTAGGCATGAGCAACTATGAGGTTTCAGAACATGTTTTATTTGTCCGGAAACCAGGTGCGATTTATCCGAAAGGGAATGTGGAATTTGGATTCTATATCATGATGTCTGATGATGAAGAGATCATTGCTAATCCATGGCGTCCCGTGCTCCAGTTTTTATGGGAAAATTGGGGGCGAAAGCTGTACGAACAAGGGCAACCATTACACGGCAATCTGGATCATTATGTAGAACATACTTATCAATGGGCTTTTGCTAATTGGAAGAGCAGTGTTTGGCAGGAGTTTGAACTTGGTGGTAAAAAAGTCGGGGCCCCCGCCTTTATTGTTAACGTTACACAGAGTCCTAATTACCAAGGAGTATTGAATGAACGAGAGTTTCGCTCGATTTGGAATCAGGCATGGTTCAGTTCCCTCAGGTCTGCAAGCGGATTATATCGGTATGCAAGCAGGACGAGTAATGAAGAGCTGCGTAATAAAGCACTCTTAACCAAGGAATTGGCTTTATCGGCCCCAAGGGTCAATGGCTTTTTCCCGGCCGTCATTGCCACAGAGATGGAAGAATTAGAAGTGAATGGTGAAATGGTCAGGCGTTCAAAGGGCTGGGAATCCTTTTATTGGGGGAATTCAAACCGGAACCCGATTACTCATGATCCCAAGTGTGCTCCTTACCATGTCCTCGATATGAGCTGGACATCGTTAATGATGCTAAGATGGTATGATGAACTAGAAAAGGATGAACGCTTGTTAACATATGCCGTCGAATATGCAGATTCACTGTTGAACCTTCAGGATAGGAAGGGGTATTTTCCTGCCTGGCTTGATCATGAGACATTAGAACCAATAGGGATCTTAGCAGATTCACCGGAAACGACCTTATCCATTACCTTCCTTCTACAATTGCATAGCTTAACAGGGGATGAAAGATACAAAGAGTCAGCCCTTCGTGCGATGGAAGCTGTTTGCAGTGAGGTGGTCTTCTCGGGGAGATGGGAGGATTTCGAGACCTATTGGTCGTGCAGCCATTATGGAAATGACTCCTTAGTCGGTAAAAAGTTTGCTCGCAACAATATGTACAAACAATGTAACCTATCTATTTTCTGGACAGCAGAGGCATTACTTGAGTGTTATAAGCTGACGGGACATGAGAGATTCCTGAAGTATGGAAGCCGTTGTCTGGATGAAATGTTAATGACTCAAGCCTCGTGGCAGCCACCCTATATGCATATTGATACATTAGGGGGCTTCGGGGTTATGAATGCAGACGGTGAATGGAATGACTCGAGGCAATGCCTGTTTGCTGAACTCATTATCAGGTATGGGATGGAACTCGAGAGGCAGGAATATGTCCAACGAGGTCTGGCAGCATTGCGAAGTGCGTTTACGATGATGTATTGTCCTGAAAATGAGAAGACAAAACAGCAATGGGAAAAAAGATGGAGCTTTTTCAATGAACTGGATTATGGTTTTATGATGGAGAACTACGGTCATGATGGCAAAGTAGATGCCGATGGCTTAGGGATTGGTGAGTTTACCATTTATGATTGGGGAAATGGGGCGGCAGCCGAGAGTTATTTAAGGATGAAAGACCACTACGGCACTAATTTCGTTGATAAGTTATAAGGGGAAAAGGAACCTTATATAGTTGGAAAATTCTTATGTGTTTTTTTGGAATGTTTAGACTACATATGTTGATATTCTTTCCCCATCTATTATAATAAATATGATAACGATTACTGCTTTAGTGCGTGAATCCATATAATGGGGATGATCATTTGAATAATGTAACAATAAAGGATGTCGCGAAAGAATCGGGTGTGTCAACCGCAACTGTTTCAAGAGTACTTAGTAATAAAGGATATGCAAGTAATGAGATAAGAGAAAAGGTTCTTTCTACTGCAAAGAGATTAAATTATCAGCCCAATGCTCTTGCAAGAAGTTTAAAGAACCAACAGACTTATACCATTGGGGTCGTTATTCCTGATATTGCAAATCCCTATTTTATGAAGATTTCAAAAGGGATTGAAGATACCGTTTACAAAAATAATTATAATCTAATTTTCGCAAGCGCTGAGGAACAACCAATAAAGGAAAAGCAATTGTTAAACGTGTTGTTTGAGAAAAGGGTCGATGCGATCGTGTTAGCAACGTCGGGACAAAACGAGGAAACGGTTGAGAAAATTAAAAAAAGTGGTATTCCCATTATTCTAGTGGATAGGGAATTAAAAGAGCATGATGAATCCATTGATTTTATCGCTGAAGATAACTGTAAGGCAGCATTTGAATTAACCAACCATCTGTTAAAACAAGGTCATTCGAAGATTGGGGTTATCAATGGTTCCTTACAGGTAAGTACGGGTCTAGAACGATTCAATGGATTTAAGGAGGCTATTAAGGAGAATGGTCTCGAGCTAAATCCTGACTTTATTTATAATGGGAACTTTAATCAAGAAGATGGAGAAAAAGCGATTAAGCTTTTTTTTGAGAAAAAAGATAAACCAACTGCGATTGTATCTTTTAATAATACGATGTCCTTCGGAGCGCTGCTTCAGTTAACTCGGATGGGGTATAGTCTGCCGCAAGATGTTGTAATGGCTTCCTTTGGTGAAGTAGAAGCAGCCCAATTGTTGAAATCACCTAAGATTGTGTATGTAAACCAATCTCCATACGAAATGGGCGTTCGGGTGGGCGAAATATTAATGAACCGTTTATTGAATCACGAAAAGGAACCGATTATTGAAAAATTTCGCCCGAAGTTAATGTTAACTTAGAAATAATTATTTGAATAAGCAATGATCCATTCAAGAGGTTTTCTGTGAGAGAAGATCTCTTTTTTTTTTTGAATCTGTTTCAGCGCATTTTGGTAAGAAAAAAAAGGCAATTTAAAAAAATATTTAAAAATTTTCTGAATCATATTGAAAAATAAAAAGGGATGTAATAAGATTTATGTGTAATCGTTTACAGGTTACGGTAATCGTTTACATACTTTGCCGTAAATCGTTTACACACTTTCGGTGATTGTTTACTAGTTTTAAAGAAATGTATTTTAATTTGCAAAAAATTTCACTTTGACGTTTGGCAGGGTTTAAAAACAGCAAGAATTTCGTTGCAGAATAATTTCCATATGAAGTTCGAAAAGGTAAGGGGGAGAAGCGATGACAATTTTATATGAAATGAAGCGTGTTATGGAATTAGAAGCATCCTCTATTAAAGCGCTTTCTGAAGCGATTGGCGCTAATTATGAAGAGGCTGTAAATTTAATTTTTAATTGCAAAGGGAAGGTCGTTGTAACCGGGGTGGGCAAATCTGGTCATGTGGGGAAAAAAATTGCCGCCTCATTAGCGAGCACAGGAACGCCGGCATTTTTTGTTCACAGTACGGAAGGGGTCCATGGTGACTTAGGGATGATTCAAAAGGATGATGTGGTTATCATGATCTCTAATAGCGGGGAAACGAAAGAGGTTCTTAGTTTGATGCCTTCGTTAGAAAAGATCGGCTCTAAGCGAATAGCTATTACATCTAAACCAGAATCCACGTTAGCTAAATTTTGTGATGTAGCACTTGCCTATGAATATGAAAAAGAGGCTGACCATTTAAGATTAGCACCTACCACAAGTTCAACCATTACATTAGTTATTGGGGATGCATTAGCTGTAGCCCTATCGATTTTAAAAGATTTTAAAAAGGAAGATTTCCACGTCTTTCACCCTGGTGGCAGCTTAGGAAAACAATTATCAAACGATAAATAAGATAGGGGTAATTCCAATGGGGATATTAGTAATTGGTAGTTTTATGATGGACCTTGTTGTACGCACACCACGTGCTCCACAGAGTGGGGAAACCATTATTGGTCATAGTTTCTCAAAATTTCCTGGAGGAAAAGGTGCAAATCAAGCTGTTGCTGCTGCGCGGCTCGGTGGTAGTGTTACCATGGCTGGTAAAGTAGGAACGGATGAGTATGGGCAAACAGCCTTGCAAACTCTAGAAAAAGAAAAAATTAACACTCAAAATATATTAAAAGATGACGAGCATGCAACAGGAGTTGGCTTTATAACGCTTGAAGAAAGTGGAAGCAATCGGATTATTGTCGTCCCGGGTGCCAATCTTGCTTACACTGTACCTAACTTGGATGAGATTAAAAGTCGCATAAAAAGTTCGAAAGTATTAGTACTCCAGCTAGAAATGGATTTGGAAATGATTGAACAGGCCGTATCATATGCGGCAAGCTTTGATGTACCAGTTATTTTAAATCCGGCGCCAGCCCAAAAATTAGAGGATAGCTTACTTAGAAAAGTAACCTATTTAACTCCAAATGAATCCGAAGCAGAACTATTAACCGGTATGAAGATCACGTCACTGGAAGATGCAGAAGCTGCCGGAAAGCTTCTCTTAGGAAAAGGTGTAAAAAATGTCATTATCACCCTAGCTGAAAAGGGATCATTAATCGTTACAGAATCCGGTACCGCTCATGTACCTGGTTACACAGTAAATCTCGTTGATTCCGTGGCGGCAGGCGATTCCTTTAATGGTGCTCTTGCAGTGGGGATCGCGCAGGGAAAACCATTGGATGAAATAGTCCAGTTTGCCAATGCGGTGGGGGCTCTAACTGTAACAAAAGAAGGAGCGATTCCATCCCTGCCATACCTATCAGAAGTAGAAGACTTTATGAACAAAAACAAAGAATTAGCAAAACTAAAAAACAACGACTAGACATACAAAAATGCGTGAAGAAGCCTCTTACAATGATGTAACAGTGTCAGTAACGGTGTCAGGCACCATCCGTGGACAAATTGTTCACATTGTCCACGTGTGACGGACAGATGTGGAAATGGTGCCTGGCACTTCTCTAGTCGAGAAAGTATTTTTGGGTCATTCTTCTTGGATTGCTTTTTTAGGCAGTAAGGGAAATATACTTACCGAAATTGGAAGCGCTCTCGCCAATTCTACAGATTAAAGGAGAGGAGATTGTCAAAGGGGGAAATATGGTTGAATAATAATAATCGCAGAACAATCGTCTCTATTATTCTCATTTTAGTAGTCATGGTATCTCTTACACTCCCATCATTTGCCGAAACTACCATGAATTCCACAGATTCTACCGATCCATTTGAACTCATAGCAATGAAAGCTAAAAAAGTAGCCCGTGTAACGGGTAAAACACTCGAAGGAGAAACCCTTCCAAATCCTAACCAGACCCCAACTAAATATGGTCTTACGGGTACAGATTTAGGAATCGTTTGGGATGCAACCACTGATCCAAATGATAAAAAAATGATGGTCGCCTTTGGTGACTCCTATGATGATGGCTGGGGTGGATTTGGTGGTGGCGGAGATGTGAAAGGCTGGAGGAGTAATCTTCTCGCCATCTCTAAGGATACAGACCCTTCTGATGGGCTAACCTTCTCTTCCATGATAACAGACCCAAGTAAACCAAATTATGCAAAGGAAATTATTCATTCTGATCATATCACAGATGGAAAGAGTGATTTTACAGCAATCCCAACGGCAGGTGTGACCGCTGGAAAGAGACATTTCATCCACTATATGCAAATTAAAAATTGGGGCGCAAACGGAAGATGGAATACTAACTTCTCAGAAATTGCCTACTCAGATGATGAGGGACAAACATGGACAAAGTCAGGTGTAAAGTGGGGTGCAACAAGTAAGTTTGCCCAAGCAGCCTATGTAAAAGAGGATGGCTATATTTACATGTTCGGAACTCCTGCCGGTCGATTCGATGCGGCTTACTTGGCAAGAGTTTCCGAAGCGGACATGCTCAATAAAGGGAAGTATGAGTACTGGAACGGTTCACAGTGGGTTGTAAATAACGAAGCAGCTGCCACTGCCGTTGTCGATGCACCAGTGAGTGAACTTTCCGTTGCCTATAATTCTTATTATAAAAAATGGATTATGGTCTACCTGAATGAAAACCGCTATGCGATTGTAATGAGAAGTTCTTCCGAGCTGACTGGAGGCTGGTCTGCTGAGACTGAAATTGCTAGAGGTGCAGAATATCCAGGCCTGTACGGTGGATTCATATATCCATGGAAAAATGACGGAAAAGACTTATATTTCCTTATGTCAGAATGGGGACCATACAATGTTGTCTTAATGCATACTACTTTGGAAAAAGGGACTCCAGCACAGAATCTGGTCTCTGACCCTTCTTTTGAAAAACAAACATCTGGCACCATCTCCGCACCTTGGATTCTTGAAGGTGGAAAAGGGGGAATCGACAGTGGTACTGGAACGTCAAGAGCTGGGACAAAGAACATGTACTTGAGAAATGATACAGGTTGGAATGGGATAAAACAGAATATTACAGTCACACCAAATACAGAATATGTCCTCTCTGGTTATGTAAAAACCTCACAAAACAACAATGCTGGATACTTTGGTGTCCGAGCTGCTGATGGACATATTATTAAAGAACAAAAATTTGAACGAAATGATAATTACACGAAACTCACAGTCCGCTTTAACTCTGGCGACAACACAACTGTAACCATTTTTACGGGGATGTGGACCAATGGCGATACATGGGTCCAAGCTGATGACTATCTGGTAGAAGCAGTAGATTCGACCCCGCCGTTGATTACCTTAAAGGGAAATGAAACGATTGATTTAACGTTAGGAGATTCCTTTACTGATCCAGGTGCAACCGCATCTGATAGTCAAGATGGTGATCTATCCGACAAAATTGAAGTTACCGGTAAGGTGGATCCGAACATCATTGGCAGGTATACCTTGACTTACAATGTAAAAGATTCAGATGGGAATGCTGCGAAGGCAGTTACCAGAACAGTCAATGTCACGGGTGAGGACTATACAGTGAGTAATGTGGCTTTTAAGGGTAGTGATGGCAGTTCATTAACCACACTACCAAAAAAAGGATTGATTTCCGCCAGAGCGGATATTCGAAATAACACAGGAAAAGCAAAAGAGATTTCTCTTGTTGTCGCATTGTATAATAAAAAGGGCGAAGTTGAAAATCTTTCTGGAGTAACCAAGGCACTGCCTTCAGGCTCTAAGGAAACGATTACTGGTGGTTTTAACATGCCGGGCGATAATTCTGGTTATCATGTGGAAATCTTCGTCGCAGATTCTTTAACAGGATTAAAGCCATTATCGAATATTGCTAGATTAGAATTAAAATAGGCTGAATAGTGTAAAGCTAGCTGTCAGGCACCAGCGTGGACAAAAGTTCATAGAGTGCCTGACATTTTTTATGTTACTTCAAAAAATTCTTTTAGTAGTTGATTAGAAACTATAAAAGTTGTACATCCATATCCCAGTTTAAAGGGCATCCCGAAACTATGCTTAAATTTAAAAATTATTTATTAATTAATTTAATTAATAATCGTTGACTCAAGTTTTGGAGAAGTGTATATTCAGAGTATGGTGAAAATTTAGTAATATTTTAGTGTTTTTTGATAACATATGAAAACGCAATCAATTTAGATTTTGAAAAGGGAAAATGATCAACAAACAGGTGGTGAGCTTAAAAGGAGGGGGAAAGAGGATAAGAGAATGATAGGAATACGCCATCGTAATAAATCAAAATCAATCGGTCTAATAGCTTTTGTAATCATACTCGTATTGGCAGGAAGTGAGGCGTTGTTGGCTTATATGAATGATGAAAAGACAATCACTTACAAGAATCCTGTCGGAGGAATGACCAGCATAGGTGATCCCTTCGTGTTAAAGGATGGGGACAAATACTTTATGTATGCAACCTCTGCAGCGACAATTGGATTCAGAGTTTGGCAGTCAGATAATTTGGTAGATTGGGAAGAAAAAGGAATGGCCTATGATATTGGAGAACAGTCTAACCAATGGGCCACCGGTGATTTTTGGGCTCCTGAAGTAATAAAGCATAATAATCAGTATTACATGACATACAGTGCCCGGAATCAAGAAGGACATTTGCAGATTTCAGTTGCAATTAGTAAGGACCCATTAGGACCATTTCAAGATATCAGTACAGAAATTATCAAACAAGAAGGCTCTTACATCGATGGTGATATTTTTATTGAGGAAGATGGGACTCCTTATTTCTACTATGTTAAAGATTGTTCAGAGAATGTCATAAATGGAAAGCATGTAAGTCAAATTTTTGTTCAAAAGATGAATAAAGACCTTACTAGCTTGCTAGGAGAACCACAGTTATTAGTAGAGCCCGATCAGAAATGGGAAGGCTTAAACGGAGATTATCAATGGAATGAAGGACCCTTTGTTTTGAAACACGGTGGAAAATACTACCTGATGTATTCCTCAAACTATTATGCAAGCGCGGATTATGGAGTGGGATACGCTGTTGCCGATCATCCGATTGGGCCTTTTATAAAAGCAGAGGAAAATCCTGTTTTGTCTAAGGATCTTGCAAATGATATATCGGGCCCAGGTCATAATAGTGTGACCATGGGGCTTGATGGGAAAACACTCTACACTGTTTATCATACACATACCTTTCCTGAGGATCCAAGTGGAGACCGGCAGATGAACATAGATAGGCTTTATTTTGAAAATGGGAAGTTGAAAATTGATGGACCATCTTATACAGAAAAGAAAATAATTGTAGGGGGAAAGTAATATGAAAAAGTATAAATTTCTCTTGGTTTTTGCATTAATAGCTTCTTTAATGTTAGCCGCCTGTAGTAAAGAATCAGAAAAAGCATCTAGTGAGAGTGGAAAGAAAGAAATCCTAATGTGGAGCGGTACGACGGGACCTGATGGTGATCTTATTCAAAAAAATATTGACCAATACAATGCCACAAACCCGGACTATAAAGTAAAGTTGGTAAAAATGAAAGGTGATGTTTTAGGTAATAAGCTAGCAACCGTTACACGTTCTGGTAAAGGTGTACCTGACATTGCGATGATCGCTTCAGAAAGTGTTTCCACTTATAATAGTCAAAAAATGCTAGAGCCTTGGGATCAATATCTCGATGGTACAAAAGTGAATGCTGAAAGCTATTTAGAGGAAGCTTGGAATGTAGGAACAGTAGATGGTAAACAATACGGCTTGCCTGCAACAATGGGCAGCTGGGTAATGTATTACAACAAGGATTTGGTTGACAAGTACGCTCCAGGAGCTGCTGATGATAATGTTATCACTTATGAAGAAATAGAAAAAGCAGGAGCGGCAGCTAAAGCTGATGGGATATTAGCTTATGGCTTTAGCTGGCCGATGCAGAACTTTAACAATCTTTATTTGCAAATGGGTGGTAAGTTCGCTGAAGGTGGTAAACCAACCATTGATAATGAAACAGCTGTAGCGGCTTTCGAGGAATTCAAAAAGTTAGAAGAAAAAGGTTACATGAATAAAAAAGGCGAAGATACAACCAAACTTTTCAAAAATGGAAAAGTGATCTTCCTTCCAGAAGGAACTTGGATGTTAGCTGAGATGAGCAAAATTACGAATTTTAAATGGGCAGAGACATTCACACCACAATGGGATGCAACCAATATTGTTCAAGGAAGCGGTGCTGACCAATTTGCCATGTTTAAAAGTAAAGAGCGGTCAGAGGAAAAAATCAAAGGTACTGTGAAATTTATTGAGTGGTTACAGAGCAATCAGTTGGAATGGATTAAGTCAGGAGCGAATCCAACTGCATTAGGCATGTTGGACAACGAAGAATATACAAAAATGCCACAATCATTCTTACTTAAGTCAGATCAAGCACGTGATGCTGTTACAATCGTCACTGATCCTGGAAGTTCTTATATTTTCGGAGAAGTTGATGCTGCGGCTTGGGATGTAATCTCAGGTAAGGTTGAAATTAAAGATTCGTTGAAGAAGATCCAACAAACCGTCAACGATAAAATGAATCAATAAAAGAAATAAGAGGAGGAATTTATTCCTCCTTTTCTTCTTTATAGTTATACGGGTTGATGTACTTATACGAAAAACAACATTCCATGCGAAAATAGCTTTACTAATTGAGGTGAAATGAATGGAAACAATGATTAATAAACCGCTGAAAAAAAATGTAAATCAAAAAATACCAAAATGGTTAAATCTTTGGCCTGCATTATTTGTTGGACCCCATCTGCTTCTTTTTATTATGTTTTTCCTCATTCCATCTGTTTTTGGGATTTATATCTCATTTACAAAATGGGACTTGTTTACCTCTCCTGAGTTTGTCGGTTTAGATAATTTCAAGACGATCCTTTTTGACAAAGACTCGAGTTTTTATTCGCAGTTTTATACCGGAATGGAGAATACATTTACCTTTGTACTTATTTCTGTCCCATTTTGTATTATAGTCCCACTATTAGTGGCTACTGCTTTAGCTGCAAAACCGAAATTAAATCGTCTGTTTCAATCAGTATTTTACTTACCTTCCTTATTTGCGATTTCGGCTGTCATGATTATCTGGCAATTTCTATTGAGTGTTTCCTATGGTCCACTTGAAAATTACTTTGATATCTCAACAAATATGCTGGATAATCAGCCGCACGCATGGATATCGCTGGTAATTGTTACAGTGTGGTGGACAATCGGCGGTAACATGGTTATTTATTTGGCGGCATTAAACGGCGTTCCGAAAGATTTAATCGAAGCGGCTGAATTGGACGGAGCAGGTGTTTTTAGTAAGTTTTTCAAAATAACACTCCCTAGTATCAAATATCAAATTCTATTTACCACAGTCATGACGACTATTGCTCAATTTAATGTCTATGGACAGCCATTAATGCTGACAGGTGGAGGTCCAAGTGATTCGACTCATGTACTCCTCATGTACATTCAGGAAAACGCCTTCGGATCTGGGCTATCCATTGCCGGTATTTCCTCTGCAATGGCCGTTATGTTAGGTGTATGTATCATGGTTGTCTCAGCTATTCAATTTTTCTTATTAAGGGATAAGGATTAGAGGTGAGTATAGATGAAACAAAGTAAAACAACAAAAATAGTAGCTTTCCTTTTTTTGCTGTTGATGGCTATTATCTGGGTATTCCCACTTATATGGGGAATCTTTACCTCTTTTAAATCATCTGAAGAAATTCAATCAGCAGCGGTTAGTTTTTTACCGATTCATTGGACCTTAAGTAATTATAGCGATTTGCTGTTTAATAATGCTTCCAGTCCCGTCATAAAATGGTTTACGAATTCTTTGATCATTTCGGTCAGTCATACAGCATTAGTTCTAGTGGTTGTCTCATTAGCAGCTTATGGTTACACGCGTTTACAATTCAAAGGCCGTGACTTATTGTTTGGGATTTTACTGGGTTCAATGATGTTCCCAGGAATTGTTAATTTGATCCCATTGTATAGCATCATGGATCAGTTAGGATGGGTAAACAATTTGCTAGCAGTTATCGTCCCTGGTGCTGCTGGAGTTTTTAATATTTTTCTTGTACGCCAGTTTGTTTTAGGAATACCAAAAACCTTTGATGAATCTGCCAGAATAGATGGTGCGAATGAATTCCAAATTTATTACTTAATCATTCTGCCGCTCATTCGCCCAGTTTTAACCGTAGTTGCTTTGTTTAGTTTTACAGGATCATGGAATGACTTCTTATGGCCTTCCATTGTTCTTAATGATATTGACAAGCTGCCCATTACGCCTGGGCTGCAGTTGCTCCAAGGACAGTACCTTACCTATCCGGAAATTGGAACAGCAGGAGCTTTAATTGCATTAGTACCAACCTTCCTCCTATACTTGTTTGCCCAGAAGTACTTTATGCAGTCAATGTCGTTGTCATCTGGTGTAAAAGGATAATCCTACACAGAGAAATCATCAGTAAGGAGTGGATGTAATGAGCAGGTCCTTTGAACGCAAACTGATATATACGGCTAGTGGATGGCAATTCATAACTGGCTTGATCACAATGTTTTACTATTCACTTTATATAAAAAAGCAAGGGTCAGACGTAGCGAACTTATCATTACTAGAGCAAAAGGGGATCCAATCCCTTTTCGACAGTCTCTATAGTTTCACTGTCACTTACGGCCTCTTATTTATTGTTATTGCTGGCCTTAATATTATTTTTGTTAAAAGGCTAATGAAGGATGACACGCTGCAGTACAAGCTTCCATTGTATTGGATCTTCTTAGCTGCTGCATTCTACTTTTTATCAGATTTTATTAGTTTGACTCTCTGCCTGGCAGCAGCTGTTATGGCATTAGCGAAAAATAAACCGATAAAAGCCGCATTAGGCATAATTAAGGAGAGAGAAATATGAATTTTAGACCCGAATATCCAAGACCCCAATTAGCAAGAAAACAATGGGTAAATTTAAATGGCGAATGGGACTTCGCTTTCGATGATAAAAATGTAGGAGTAAAGGAAAAATGGTTTCAACAAGCTCAATTTGATAGGAAAATTAATGTACCGTTTGCCTATCAATCTGAACTTAGTGGAATTAATGATCATTCCTTTCACGATGTTGTATGGTACTCTCGTCAATTTAAGATACCAGATGAATGGAACAATCAGCGAGTAATCCTCCATTTTGGCGCGGTAGACTACCGTGCATGGATTTATATAAATGGACAATATGCGGGTTTTCATGAAGGCGGTCACGTATCCTTTTCATTAGATATTACTGATAATTTAACAGGTGGGAACGAAACCGTGGTTGTAAGAGTAGAGGATCCTTCAACAGATGAAACCATCCCTAGAGGGAAGCAATTCTGGATTGAAAAATCTGATGCTATTTGGTACACCAGAACTACAGGGATATGGCAAACGGTTTGGTTAGAGCCTGTAAGTCCTACAAGTATATCTAAATTAAGATTTACTCCAGACATTGATCATGGAGATGTTATTATTGAATTCGATGTCTTAGGTGAATATCTTCACAAGAAAGTAGACATTGAGATTGGGTTTCAGGGTGAAATGGTAGCAAAGGATACAATAGAGTTATATGAATCCTATAATAAGCGCTCAATTAACCTATATAATAGACAGATTTTCAGAACTTCTTTTCATCATATTGGTTGGAATTGGTCACCGGAGAATCCCAATTTATTTGATATCAAGATCACATTAAGAGATAAAGAAAATCAAGTAAATTTAGATGAAGTTGACTCCTACTTCGGAATGAGAAAGGTTCATATTGAAAATGGTATGGTTTATTTAAATAACAAGCCATATTATCAAAAATTAGTTCTCGATCAGGGGTATTGGCCGGAAGGGTTATTAACGGCTCCAACGGACGAGTCTTTGAAAAAGGATATTGAATTAGCATTAGAAATGGGCTTTAACGGATGCAGAAAACATCAAAAAGTGGAGGATCCGCGTTTCCTTTATTGGGCTGATCAATTAGGGTTCTTAGTATGGGGTGAATGTGCGGCATTTCCTTCCTATAGTGAGGATGCGGCTTCAAGGTTAACAAAAGAATGGCTCGAAATTATCAATAGGGATTATAACCACCCATCCATTGTTGCTTGGGTTCCAGTCAACGAAAGCTGGGGCGTTCCTTTTATTAAAGGGAACAAACAGCAGCAGCACCATTCATTAGCCATGTACTATCTCATTCATTCACTTGATACGACTCGTTTAGTTATCTCAAATGATGGCTGGGAGCTTACAGAGACGGATATTTGCGCAATCCATAATTATAATCATGGTTCAAACGATGAAAAAGCGAAATATGAAGCCTTCAAGGAATCCTTATCAACAAAGGAATCACTTCTAAGCTCAAAGCCGGCTAATCGTGGAATTTATGCCGATGGGTTTGAACACAGAGGAGAACCCATTTTATTAACAGAGTTTGGCGGGATTGGATTTAAAGTCGGTGAAGATAACGGCTGGGGCTATACATCTGTAAAAAATGAAGAAGAGTTTATAGCCGATTATCGTAGAATTATGGAAGCGGTATATGCCTCTAAAGCTTTACACGGCTATTGTTATACGCAGTTAACAGATGTAGAGCAAGAAATCAACGGGTTATTATCCTATAATAGAGAACCAAAATGTGAACTGACTAAAATAAGAGAAATTAATGATATGTGGCATTCTAAGCTAGTGAGGTTCTAAGTTGGCGATAGTGAAGATTTTTATTAAGGCTATTTTCGCATAGATTGTTGTTTTTCGTATAAGTTCATCAACCCGTATACCTATATGCTTCGTGGCATCTTTTCGTAAGAACCTTTGCGGAAATTGCCTAGAAACTTAGTAAATGACCCTTATAAAGCTCCATTAGCAACAAAGTTTACGAAAAGAGCCTTTATTAAAAAGTGTATTACCCCCTTTCATATATGATTCAAAAAAAGCGAACGGTGCCTGACACCGTTCGCTTTTTTCTATTTATTAGCAGTGAGTGTGATATGATCTAAATCTATTTCTCCGGTTCCATTTTCAAGGGTTATATTATTAATACCCTCTTTTAGTTTCACTTGAATGGAAGAATACTGCCAATTGTTTTTTCCCGTTTTACTATAATGAATAAGACCTGCGTAGTCATCATTCGTGAAAATACTTTGTGAGCTAGGTACTTCAGTGGAGTATCGAACTTTCAAGTCATATGTTCCTGCTTTAGCAACCTTTATTGGAAACCGAACATGACTATCAATAGAAGTCTCTACTTTTTGAAAATTGGTAGAAAGCGAATCGTTAGCAATCTTTGCTTTATTCAAGTTTGCTAGTTCTGCTTCATACCTAAATATAGTTGTTTCCTTCGGAATTAATTCAATTGAGTCAATTTCAGCATATAGCTTTCCTTTTGAAATGCGGATGACGTTCTGCTCTTGGTTTAACGTTACATCCATATCTGCGTTTTTCCATGTATCCCAGCCATAGCTTTCATAAAGAAGCTCCGAAGCATTACCTCCATTTACAGATACATAATGGCTAGATGTTTGCCCCATGCCATTTCCATAACGTACCTTCAAAGTATAATCACCTTTAGGGACTTGAACATTAAATTCAACAAAACTGTCTGCAAAGTCTATATTTCCGACTTTCCCTCCACCGGAAGCACTTGTATTTTTCACAATCCTTGCTTGATTCACTTTTGCTTCTTCCGCCTCATACTTATAAACGACTCCTGGCTGGGAAGGAACTAATCTACCTTCAGATTCTCCAGATGGCACACGTTGCAGCGTCTCTACAGAAACAGGTACGCCAAAATTTGGTGTTCCATCTTTATTCCATTCAAATTTTTGCATACGGACATTACGATTCCAGCCTGCACCACTGAATTTAGCTGCATGATAAACGATCCAATCTTCCTTGCCATCCGGAGATTTTATAAAGCTATTATGCCCAGGTCCAAAAACGCCAACGGAAGGATTCTTTTGAAATACAGGTTCCGGGTTCTTAACCCAGCCATCCTTGTTCAATGGATTGTCGCCAGTTAAAGTCAGCATGCCAAGACAATAATCATTGGTCCAGCTGCCGCTTGCTGAATACACGATAAATACTTGGCCTTTTTTATTCTGAAGCACTTGTGGACCTTCATTAATGAACGGGGTACCATTTAATTCCCAATCCAGTTCTGGCCTTGATATTTCAACTCTATCTCCACTTATGGTCCATGGATTGCTCATAGGAGCAATATATAATTGTTGACTAACATTTACATCGCCCTCCCATCCCGACCAGACGAAGTATAATTGATCATTTAACTCAAGTACGGTTCCATCAATTGCCCACTTATTAGTTGGATCTGTAATCTGTCCATAATATGTACCTTCAGGATGATGGTACGGTCCAAATGGATCAGAGCCTTCTGACTCTAAAACGTACATTCTTTGTTTTGTGGAATCTCCAGTGGATGCAGCATAGTATATATACCATTTGCCATTAATAAAATGCATCTCAGGGGCCCAAATAGCATCTCGATTGGGTGCATCGGGAGCAGCCTTCCAAACCACCTTTTTCTCACCCTTGCCAATATCAGAAAGATTTTTAGACTTCCAGATGGTGATATTATTGCCTGTTGTATTTGTATAATAGTAGTACCCATCGGAATGTTTAACGATCCATGGATCTGCACCATCTCCAACGATTGGGTTTTGAAAAAGATCAAATGCCTGTTTTCCATAAGCGGTGCCTGGATTCTCTTTCATTTCTGAAGAAAACTTCATCGATGCACTAGAATCATAAGGATAAGCCGCTAATACGATAGGAATAAGTAGTGCAGCAATTTTAAGCTTACCTGATTTCTTTCGTTTCATCATCAATCCTCCGGGAACTATTATTAGTTAATTTCAATAATTAATTAACTTAATTAATTATAATTTGGTGCCAAAATTTAGTAAATCATACTATTGGACTATTCTGAATATAACGTGAAGTAAATAAAGAAGGCTGTTTTCGCAAATATTGTTGTTTTTTTAAAATTCAGACTCCTAAACAGTTCAATTTGGGTGTAAAATTACACCTTGTCAGGGTTAATAATGATATATCAGCGCATTTTAGAGTTTTATCAGCGGAAAATAGCATTTTATCAGCGAATTTATACATTTATCAGCGAATCCAAAAAGCAACAAACTTTTAGAAAAGAGCCATAAAAAATGAGTTGAACCATTTTTATGATCCAACTCATTTTTATAAGACTAAAATATATATGATTCGACTTTGAGAATTGTCTAGTTCCAGGCGCCTTGCGCATTTCTTATAATTCATCTGTTTTAAACATTCTTTGTAAAACTAAGGTCACGGCTCCTAATACCATGCCGGTCTTTCCAAGTTTAGAACAACTAACTGAGATTTCTTCATTAGAGCTTTTAAAGGTAAATTTTTCAATCCTTTTTTGAAGGGGTGATAGAACAAAATCCCCTTCTTCAAAAATACTCCCCTCTACGATCAGTTTCGAAGGCTTGAGAATATTAATCATATTGGCCGCCGCTAATCCAAGAGATTGACCAGCTTCTTCTAATAGCAATTTGGCTAAGCGATCCCCTTCCGTAGCAGCTTTAAACACCATTTTTATCGTGAGTTCTTCATTTCCATCCTTTAACCATTCATGGAGGAGCGAATCATGATTATTTTTTAATTCATCTTTAACTCTCTTTAGAATAGCGGATTCCGAAGCGTATGCCTCTAAGCAGCCATTATTTCCGCATTGGCATTTTGGTCCGTTCACATCTAAAATGGTGTGTCCTATTTCTCCTGCCGTATTAAAAGAGCTCTTATAGATCTCATTATTGATAAAGATTCCTGAACCAATCCCTCTTCCTACACTAAGACAGATAAAATCTGAGACTCCTTGTCCTTGTCCAAACCAGCTTTCCGCAATGGCTAATGCTCGTACATCATTTTCAACAATCACTGGGATATCGAATTCTTTTTCTAAGCTATCCTTGATTGGTATATTCTCTAAATGTAAGTGCGGAGAAAAAATGGCCAAGCCTTTATCTGGGTCTACGAGGCCGTGCATGGCAAAACCAATGCCAAGGATGATCTCTCTATTTATTTGCATGTTATTTAGGACGTGGTGGATGCTCTCCTTGATCATGCTCATAAATTCTGTTTTAGAAGGAAGTTCAGTAATATCTTTACTAAAATCGGATACAATCTTTCCATCCATTGAAGTCAATATCACACGGATGACCTCTGCAGCCGCATAGACTCCAATGATATAATGGGCGGAATAGTTAATTCGAAGCATGATGGGCTTTCTTCCACCTACCTTCGATTTAGTGCTATGTTCCTCTGTAATAAGATTTTTGTCTATTAGCTCATTAACCAATGAACTGACAGTTGGTGGTGTTAATTTTGTTAACTTGGCAATTTCTGCTCTTGAAATCGGTTCCTTTAGTCGAATCATATTTAACACAGTAGATTGATTAAGAGATTTCATTCGTTCAAAACTACCCGTTTTGGTAGTATAATCCAAATTGCATCACGCCTTTTTTTATTAGCTTTAGTACATTAGAAGCGTTTCTTTTATACGGACATTTCATTTATTGATAGTATTATCAATTTTAGCACATAAGAGGCTCGAAAAATACCGCATTCAACTTTACATTGGCATATTACCAATATGCTTTAATATAGCCTTATAAAAACTGCGAGGACTAGATGAAAAAAAGGGTGCTTGAACCAAAAAAACAATCCCACCGCAGTTATTGTTGGTGGGATTTACTGTATCTATTTAAAATATACTTCCAGTTCTCCAATCGAAGTGAAAGTTGCCTCTCCACCAGGAGCTCCGATAATTCTTACGCCATCGCCCCATGTTTTATCAAAGGTAAAGGTGTAGGACTGGTTCTTGCCAGCAGAGTTGTTATTCGGGTAGGCGGGTTCACCTTCTAGGTTTTCTACATCAACCCATTTGAAATTCTGTCTTACTTGTACTTTAATATCATTGAACCAGCCGCCATCAGGGAAGATATTCCCCGTTGTATAAACGACTTTATTCATGTTATAGGCTTGAGACCAAGTATAGCCCCACGAATCTTCCTGCTTGCGTAACCCATTCCAGCTGTCTTCCGATTGACTCTTGTTTCCATCATTTAAAAATTTCAAATTTGAACCATGTGCACTGTAAATGGAAACTGGAGTCACATTACTTGAATTAGCCGGAAGCGCTAAGTTAAGATCACTGCTTTCATTAGTGGGTGTTGTTTCTTTATAAGGTGTTGCTTTTAATTTTCTAAAAGAGAGATTATATTTCTGCAGCCCTCCCATAAAGGTGTTAGAGTTTACCCACATTTCCGTGCCATCTTTACTGATATATTTGGATGGCATAACGACACCATAACCACCGTGGTGATGATTAAACCAAGGATAAACACCAAAGTCTTTTGATAAAAATTTCTTCCATGGACCATGCGGGGTAGGGGACTCATAAAATTCAAACGTAAACTCAGTCCAGGAAGTATAAATATATCGGTTTAAAGGCTTGTTATAAACTACACTTCCTTGTGATAGAACGGTAGAATTGTCAGGATTGGTGGCAAAAAGTGTATCCGTGTAAACTCTTCTTTCATCCTGGAGGACAGGCTTCTTCTGTTTAATATTTTTCGTCCACTTTTCCTCACCCTTCAGGTCCCCAGAATAAAACTCCCAGGTTGAGCGGTCTTGGATACTCGTTTTAGGTACCCTTGCAAGATAAAGGCCGGTTGGGTCAGGAACCGTGTCAATAAAAGAGTCGCGCCAATTATAATCCAAACCATAAGCATATACATATCCATCTGAATTGTTTCCACTGTCTTTTCCATAATCTAAAAACATAATTGTTGTGAAGATGTAGTCGTCAAACATCGGTTTACTTTTATCCCATTCCCACGTTTTCCCCTTGTCCGTAGACTTAAGAATCGTAGCCGAAGGTGCATCATTGAAAGCTCTCCAACCTCCGCCTTTATTAAGATCCTGCACAGCAAGATATAAATCGCCATCTACAGAAATCATTCCTGTCGGCTTTCGATTATATTCATTTGGATCATTCCAAACGGAACCTACTTGATCACCACTTGATAGCCTTGTTCCAGTAATGTTTTTTGATGCTGGATTTCCTCCCGTAATCTGGTTTACGACGATATCCGACCAGGGGGCACCTAAATTAAATCCTTTTCCATCTCCATTTGCCGCATAGACCATATCATCATCAGACCAGGCAGTCGGCCATAAATCACCATCACTGGTCGTGTTATATGAAGAATTTTCCTCGATCGAAACGGTCGAGAAAAAGGTACTTTCTTCAGCAGTTACCAAGGACTCCGCTTGGTTATTCTTTCGGGCATTCGGATAAGGTTTAGCAGGATTGAGGTTGTTTTTTCCGTAACTTTGAACGATTTTCCCATCATTTTTAGCAATGGCATCTAGAGGTGAAAAATTGTAGAAGGAAGAACCTAATAAAACAGCACTAGTAAGTAAGATAGACGCACCTTTTGTTTTTGCTTTCAACCAATACACTTCCTTTTTGATAAAATTAGATTGTTGTATTTACCGGTAAAGTTATAGACAAAAAATAAAAACTCCTTTCTCTAAAGGACTTTAACGGTAAAGTACCAATTTGAATTTACCATAGAATGAAAAGGTTTTCAATTAAATTCTTAATTTTCAAAAAAATAATCCCATGATAAAATACAGCTGTAATCAGAATTGTTAATTCGTGAATCTACCATATGCTGTATAAATGAAAAGGCGTCATCCTAAAAGTGGATGACGCCTTTTCTAGATTTTAACTTTTATTTTTTTAGGGCATTAACAACTTCGTCAATTGTTTTTTCACTGGCTTTCAAACCGTTGATAGTCCAGTTGCTTGGGTCATTCATTTCATATACATGTCCATTTTTAACAGCATCAAGTCCATTCCAAATGGAACTCTTGGCTAGTAGGTCTAAACCAGCTTCCCCTTTTTTGCTGACAAGGAAGATATGGTCTGCTTTGATTTCTGGCAATTTTTCAAGAGCGATTGGATCCCACTGAACAGCGGCTCCACCAAGACCTTCAACGAAGGCAGGCTGTTTAATGCCTAAATCGCCGTAAAGGACATTGGCACTGAAACGATTATTTTCCATTAGATAAAACTTATCGGCCATGACCCAGAGGATGGCTGCTGATTCATCACCAATTGCATCGTGGACTTTTGTCTTTGCGTCCGCTACTTTGGTATCGTAATTCGCTAACGCTTCTTTTGCTTCTGCCTGTTTACTTAAGATCTCACCCATTTGTGACAGTTGTTTGCGCCAATCGGCACTTACTTCGTCCTTATAGACGTAGGTTGGAGCAATTTTTTTATACTCTTCATATTGTCCTTTTTGGATGGCAGATGGAGAGCTGAAAATAATTAAATCAGGGTTGTTGTTGATAACTTGTTCAAGTGGAAGGTCCCAACCGATTTTTGGAACATCCTTTAACTCAGGCTGTAAATAATCTAAAACTGTATCACCGATCGACCATTGTGCTGCAGGTCTTACCCCTAATGCCACTAATGAATCCTCTAAATAAGGAGCGATGATTCGCTTAGGATTAGCAGGGATCACCACTTCACCCTTAGCATCGGTTAATGTCACCTCGGTATTTTTCTTGTCTGTGGCCTTTTCTGTTTTTGTATTATCAGAATTACTGCAAGCACTTACCAAAAGTAACATCAGTAATAAAGTAAAAGATAAATAAAGGCGCTTTTTAAGCATGTTTTAAACCTCCTAGATAGTGAATACCCGTTATGATGGTAATGATAATCATTTTCATTTTCGAAGTCAATAAACAAAACCATTCAAATGGGGTTAATTTGTGAAGGAATTTTGAAGGATATTTCTGGGAGCCGCATTTATACCGTAAACGTATTGAAAAATGAGTGGTTAATATCTATACTTAATGATAATGATTATCATTCTTTTTACTTTTTTCATTATTAATTTAGTAATATACCCAATTTTTCTTTTTTATCAGAAGAGGTGTTAGTTCTTGAATGGAATTGGAAATGCGAAGCAACAAGAGGGCGATTCTTTTGCCCTTCATAAAAAAAGAGTAAGAACATCCATTAAAGGAACTTTTGTATTTATCGTAGGAATGATACTAATCCTAATCTCAATGGGTTTATCGATTACTTACGGTGCAGCTGATATAAAAATGGCTACGGTTTGGGAGGCAGTCTCCCATTTTAATCCTGAAATTACTTCTCATCAAATTATTCAAGAAATTCGCATGCCGAGAGCCATCGGTGCTGTTTTAGTTGGAGCATTTTTAGCTGTTTCAGGCGCAGTCATGCAGGGTTTAACCCGGAATCCGCTTGCTTCTCCATCTATTATGGGCGTGACTGACGGGGCAGCTTTTGCACTAGTCATCACCCTTGCCTTTATTCCTACCGCGACGATGTTAGGGTTAACCATTTCTTCGTTTGTCGGAGCCGGACTTGGCGTGATCCTTGTTTTTACCATTGGAGCTTTTTCTAAGGGAGGATTGACCCCAGTAAAACTCGCCCTTGCTGGGGTGGCGGTGGGTTCGATGCTCAGTGCTTTTTCAAGTGCCATTGCCCTTCATACACAAGTGGCAAAGGATATGAGCTTTTGGTATGCCGGAGGATTAACAACAGTCAATTGGGGATCCATTAAAATTCTGCTCATTACTGGTGGATTGGGGTTAGTACTTGCACTTTACATCTCCAGGTCAATCACCATCCTTAGTTTAGGGGAAGAAGTGTCAAAAGGACTTGGACAAAATACACTTTTAGTAAAATCCCTAGGCGTGATTGTTGTATTAGTGCTAACTGGTGCTGCTGTATCTGTAGCAGGTGCAATCGGTTTTATAGGGCTAGTCATTCCGCACATCACTCGTTTTATGATCGGATCAGATTACCGCTGGATTATTCCAATTTCTGCAGTACTAGGCGGACTGTTACTCGTACTTGCTGATATTGCAGCAAGAATGGTGAATGCCCCGTTTGAGACTCCCGTTGGAGCAATAACGGCGATCATCGGTGTTCCCTTCTTCTTATACCTAGCTCGTGGGGAAAGGAGAGGGCTGTAATGAATCAATCGAACGCTAAGAAGAAAAAATTTATCGTCCTCATTATCCTTTTATTTATCTTAACAATTATCACTTTTGTTATAAGTTTAAATCTTGGTGTGGTAAGGATTGCCCCTATTGATGTTTTCAAAACATTGTTGGGAAAGGGAACGGCCCGCGATCAACTTGTTTTAGTGGATTTTCGGCTGCCAAGAATGATTTTGGCATTATTGATTGGGGCGGGATTAGCCGTCTCTGGGGCGATTTTGCAAGGTGTAACGAAGAATGAATTAGCCGATCCTGGTATATTAGGTATCAATTCAGGGGCAGGGTTCATGGTTATCCTATTTATCTACTTCTTTCAAGGGTCCATGAACAGTATTAATACACTTGGCATCTTTTTAATGCCTCTATTTGCCTTAGCGGGAGCAGTACTTGCTGCATTCTTGATTTACGTATTAGCCTGGAAAAAAGGGATTGACCCAGTTCGGTTAATTTTAGTGGGGATTGGCGTGAATTCAGGGTTTGGAGCCGCGATTATTATTTTTCAATTAAAAATGAACCCGCAAGACTTCATGCAGGCGGCAGTCTGGCTGTCAGGTGATATTTGGGGAACGAATTGGAAGTTTGTTGCGATCCTCACACCGTTAATCTTGCTGCTTCTTCCTTTTGCTTTATATAAAGCACATATTTTAAATATCATGAATTTAGGTGACCAAGTCGCGACAGGATTAGGCATTCAGGTAGAAAAAGAAAGACGATTATTGCTTTTAGCAGCAGTGGCGCTTGCAGGATTTAGTGTTGCAGCTGGAGGCGGAATCGCGTTTCTTGGATTAGTTGCACCGCATATTGCTAAACGATTAATTGGGCCAAAGCACCAGCTATTTCTACCGATAACGGCCGTGTTAGGGGCGTTCGTGCTTTTATTAGCGGACACGATTGGTAAAAACCTTCTCACCCCAACCCAAATACCGGTGGGGATCGTGGTAGCGATATTTAGTGCACCATATTTTATTTTTTTACTAATGAAAGCAAAATAAGGGGGAACGGATTGTGGTTTCACTTTCTACCGAGAATCTTCAGATTGGTTATGGAGATAAGACAATTGTTGAAAACTTGAATTTACACATAAATAAAGGAGAAATTACCACGATAATCGGTGCCAATGGCTGCGGTAAATCCACTATTTTAAAAACATTAGCGCGTGTCCATGCAGCCACATCTGGAATCGTCTATTTAGATGGAAAGATGATTCACAAAGTCCCAACAAAAGAAATTGCTCGGAAAATGGCTGTTCTTCCACAAAGTCCTGAGGCGCCGAACGGTTTAACTGTCTATGAATTGATTTCTTTTGGGCGTTCTCCACATCAAAGTGGATTCGGGAGACTGACGGATAAAGATCGCCAGGTAATTGAATGGGCGTTGGAAGTGACTGGGCTTAGTCTATTTGCTGATCATCCAGTGGATGCTCTTTCCGGAGGACAGCGTCAACGCGCTTGGATTGCCATGGCCATTGCCCAAGAGACGGATCTATTGCTGCTTGATGAGCCAACCACATACCTTGATATGGCGCACCAGCTGGAGATTTTGCAGCTGCTTGAAAAATTGAATAAGGAACAAAATCGGACGATTGTGATGGTTATTCACGATTTGAATCATGCATCGCGGTTTTCCCATCAGATGGTTGCTCTTTGTAAGGGGAATATTGTCAAAGAGGGAAGCGCAGAGGAAGTAATGACTCCAGATGTTTTGAAAACTGTTTTTCAAATAGATGCCGAAATTGTGAAAGATCCACGGACGAAAAAACCAGTATGTCTTTGCTATGATTTAATTCAGAAGGAGCCGGAGTTAGAGCATCGCAAAGTCATGAATTTCTAGTGAAATGGGATTGGATGGGGAAGAAATGAAATTATACGATGTAACCATCATCGGTGGCGGGCCAGTTGGTTTATTTACGGCTTTTTATTGTGGGATGAGAGAGATGGAAACGAAAATCATTGAATTTCTCCCTTACTTAGGCGGGAAGGTTTCTTACTTCTATCCAGAAAAGGTCATTCGCGATATTGGGGGAATTCCAGCTATTTCTGGAGAAAATCTCATTCAACAATTGGTGGAACAAGCACAAACCTTTCACCCGACGATTGTTTTAAATCAACAAGTAGTGGGATTAGAACGGTTAGCGGATGGAACTTTCCTATTAACAAGTCACAATGGGGAAAAGCACCATACCCGTACCATTATCTTAGCTACAGGATTCGGAACGTTAAAAAGTGCGAAGCTTGACGTAGTAAATGCTGATCGATATGAAGGACGGAACCTTCGTTATGCGGTGGAAAGACTGAATGACTATAAAGATAAACATGTGCTTATTTCCGGTGGTGGTAATTCGGCCGTTGATTGGGCAAACGAACTGCTCCCAATTGCGCGACAGATTACCGTTGTGCATCGCAGACATGAATTTTCAGGACTCGAGCGAAACATCAGTAATTTGCGGAAATCGGCTGCGACGATCCTGACCCCTCATGTATTGGAGGCGTTACATGGGGAGGGGGAACGGATTACGAGTGTAAGCGTTAAAAACATTGAAACAAACGACACTCAAAGGATTGAAGTGGACGAAGTTCTTGTTAATCATGGGTTCTGTATCGACCTAGGCCCGATTAAGGGATGGGGATTAGAGTTCGAATATGGAAACATCAAAATAGACAGTCAGATGCAAACGAATATCGAAGGAATCTTTGCAGCGGGCGACGTCGCAAACTACCCGAATAAATTACACCTAATCGCAGGCGGATTCTCCGAAGGTCCCACCGCCGTCAATAGCGCCAAAGCCTACATAGAACCCGAAAAAGAACTCAAACCCATCTACTCCACCACCCATTTTTAATGCTGTGTTAAAAAGTGGTTTAAAGAATATTGTTAAAAATGGTGTCAGGCACCATTCGTGGACACTTGTCCTCGTGGAGCGGACGAAATAAAAGGTAAAAAGGCACTGTCCGA
>NZ_JBJORY010000013.1:0-171717 GCF_046562815.1 Neobacillus sp. 204 | reverse complement strand
GTAAAATTATTAATATAGTTTTTTAAGGTTAAATAATTTTGAGAATAACGTTTGGTTTTTATCAGTAATTTTTAATTCTTCCATAATTAACTTTTCTTGATTGGTAGTAATCCATTTTTGTAATTCATGTTTATCTTTACAAAGCGTATAATATGTTTCTCCACCTTTACCAAGTGCGTTGACAACATATCTACAAGTGTTCGCCATAATGTCCACCTTTAAAAATAAATTAGTTTTATATAAGGATTATAACAGGCTAAAAAAAATAGTCCACCATTATTTTTCATCAAAATCATCTAATTTTTTTCCAATCAAAAAAGACACTAAATGGATTATTAGTGTCTAATCAGTATTAGAAGGAAGTTAAACGCTTCCAACTTGTTTTGATTTAAATGTCATTCGCCATGCACTTTTATGCACCGTAACCGATAACCAGAACAACATGATAGCTATGACTGGGTGAGCGGCTGCTGCCCATGGTAAAACAGATGTAATATTGGCGGTAAAATACATGACGAAAATGAGACCGAAAATTCCTAGACTTTGCCAAAGGGCCCATCGTGGCAATTTTCCTACAAACGACATAACTACCATTAAAACAGGAATAATTTCAAAAAAATGCACAAATCCTTCATGGAACGCCCAATTGCTTGGATTTACAAAAACAGCTAAACCTGCCAAAAACACCTGAGCAACAATACAACAAACCAGCAAACTGCTTAACAAAGCAAAACTAATTCTTCCTATACGAAATCTTGATGATTCATCTTTTTTCTCCATTTTATTATTTCCCCTTTCCATCCAATAATTACAGTTTAACAAGATTTTCATAATGGTAATATGAGCCTAAGGTGTAAATTTATCTAGGGCTGTGGTCGTAGATAGGTAAAGCATGCAATTTCATCCAGGATTAGTTAGGATAAGGTTAAATCAAATGAAAGCAACATATAGTATCACTATAAAAATATTTTAATGACCCGTATCTTTTTAACCCGCTTGAAACGTTTATAGGGTAGAGAGTGCAAAAAGGAGTGAAAACATGTCACACAACCATAAAGAGGATAGCTTAGCAAGGACACAGCACGAAAATAGGTTTGAACATAACTTTTGGGATGAGAATTATCCTAAACTTCAAAGATATTGTCACTTTCTCGCACGGAATGTCTGGGATGGAGACGATATCGCCCAGGAGACTTATATAAAGGCATTAAAATATGCAAATCAGCACCAAAGGATGACTACAGCATTGCTAAATAAGATTGCCTATAATCATTGGGTCGATATGCTTCGAAAAAGAAAAAATGAATCGATTGAAGCGGATCCCGATTTTGTAAAGCAAACAATTACGAATCCATTTGATGGAACAAGGGAATCGGTTGATTTACTTTTGAAAAACTTCACTCCCAACCAAGCGATTATCTTTTTGTTAAAAGAGGGGTTTCAATATCAGCTGAAAGAAATCGCAACGATCTTAGATTCTACAGAAATGGCTGTGAAGGCCAATCTTCATCGTGCGAAAAGGCGACTGGAAAAAGCTAACGAAGAAAGTCCAGTTCATTCAGTTGAATTGTTTTGGAATGAGGAGGAACGGGAACAACTATCGGATTTATTTTATGAAGCGTTGAAAAAACAAGACCCGTCTAGCCTCATTCATTCCCTTTCTTCACGAACAAGAACTTGTGACGTTCCTATGCTTGTTTCGAGTAAATTACGATCCAAACCAAATTTCTCTCCTTCAAGCACTCTCTGTATGGCTGCATAGCCAAATTGCTTTCAAGGAGGGATTGGAATGAGTACCATTCCATATGTAATCGAGCAATCTAATCGCGGGGAACGATCGTATGATATTTATTCCCGATTGTTAAAGGACCGAATTATTATCATTGGTGATGAGATAAATGAACATACGGCCAATAGTGTCGTGGCCCAATTATTATTTTTAGCTGCAGACGCACCAGATAAGGAAATTTCACTTTATATTAATAGCCCAGGAGGATTGACGACTGCAGGCTTTGCCATTTTTGATACAATGCAATACATTAAGCCGGACGTCAGGACGATCTGTACAGGGATGGCAGCTTCTTTTGGGGCGATGTTACTCCTTGCTGGGAAAAAGGGAAAACGTTATGCTTTGCCTAATAGTGAAATTATGATTCATCAGCCATTAGGTGGAGCGAAAGGGCAGGCAACGGAAATTGAAATTTCCGCACGAAGAATCTTAAAGCTAAGAGAGCACATCAATCAAATTATCTCAGAACGGACCGGACAGCCGCTTGAAAAGGTCGCAAAGGACACGGATCGAGATTTCTTCATGAGCGCCGAAGAGGCAAAAGAGTATGGGATTATTGATGAGATCCTCTATCCAAAATGAGTATGAAATGAAACTTTAGTTCTATGTATTTGTTGAGAAAACTGCCTTTTGGCAGTTTTTTTGATTAGAAATAATAAATTTGAAAAAATATTACTGGCACTTAACCCGTTAATAGTTTAATATATTTCCAATATAAGGAGGAAAGGGGGATTTTTTTGGAAATAAAAATTGATGATCTAACCGGAACAGAAGTGGTTCATTTGATAGGGGAGCATCTTCATAATATGACACTAAATTCACCGCCTGAAAGTATTCATGCCCTCAATCTTGATCAATTGCGAAGATCAGAGATTACCTTCTGGAGTGCATGGGAAGGAAAGGAATTACTTGGCTGCGGGGCTTTGAAAGAACTTGATGAACAACATGGAGAAATCAAATCGATGCGAACCTCTTCCTCACATCTAAGAAAAGGTGTGGCATCACGGATACTCAAACACATAATTGAAGAAGCAAAACAGCGTGGCTACAACAAGCTGAGTCTTGAAACAGGGTCAATGAATGCTTTCGAACCCGCAAGAAGACTCTATGCCAGTTTTGGCTTCCAATATTGTCAGCCATTTTCGGATTATATTGAGGACCACAATAGCGTATTTATGACAATGGAATTATAAGTTTGTTTGGGAGGAATAGATAATGGATCACGAATTGAAAGAGGTCATCAAAAAGTGTGACCTTGCAATCAAACAGGAAGATTTTGATACGTTGATGAATTACTATGCAGAGGATGCCATTTTGGTTGTCAAGCCTGGTAGAATTGCGCGAGGCAAAGCGGAAATCAAAAAAGCATTTATTGCCATTGCAAACTATTTCAATAACAGTGTGGTTCCAACACAGGGGGAAATGATTATTTTAGAAGCAGGAGATACCGCGCTTGTTATTTCCCAAACGCTACTGGCAGCCGATAAAAAGGATTCTGAATATTCTACGGAGAGAAAGGCCACCTATGTATTTAAGAAAAATTCACAAGGGGAATGGCTTTGTTCCATAGATAATTCATATGGAACAGAATTAATTGGTAATTAGACAAACTAAAAAGGAGTTGGTTACCTCTCACCAGGGGTAATCAACTCCTTTTTTTCAAATGCTCTAAGGATTAGTTTGATAAAATTCTATTTCATCGACATTATCCAGCCATTTTTCTGCTTTTGTCCCATCAGCCTTTGCTCGCCAAAGAGTTTTATGCCGATCTATAAGTGATATTCCTCTAAACCATACAAGCTTATCCAATGACTTCACATATTGCGGCTGGTAATCTCCATATTTCTTAGGTGGATTTGTTAGTCTCACTTGATGATTATTCTCAATATTAATGGAATAGAGGGAGGGTAACGGGTGCTTACTAAAGTTGTTTGACCATTCTTTTTCTTCAATTCTAGACGTCACAATTGATTTGTTGGTGATCCAATCAAAATCAAGATCCGCATAGTTTGGTGGGGTAAATGTCCCGGCAACAGGCATTTCCCGAATTTTTAGATCCTTATTTTTAAACCCAAAAACAATTCGGCCGCCTCCAGAGATATAGGCGAGGGTATCACTTGATGGTGCCCATTTCGGTTTGCCGACCTCAAACACAACTTCATCTAAAACTTCAAATTTCTTCCCATCTTTAGAGATAACACACAGCATATTACTATCCATGGACCATGAGGCCGTCGGTGAAACAATAAAGGAAATCCATTGATTACTTGGTGAATAGGAAAAATCGTTTGCAAAAACAGCAATGATCTTGTTTCCGTTCTTTCCAATTTCTCTTGGAAGGGTGTAGAAATGGTCCACGCCTCCAAATAAAACAATATCCTTATAATTGTCATTTACTTTTTTTGTAAACAAGATAGCACTTGTCCATCCATCTGGCCGCAACACTCCTCCAGAAGAGAGCAAGAATCCACTTCCATCCGGTAACCAAGTATAACCGTGAACACCAGTAGCAATATTATAAAATTGTTTAAAATCTGAAATGTTTAATATACCCAATTGATTAAAGGCGATGATATTTTTATGTGGGGCCCATGTGGGAGAGTAGCCATCATAAAAGATTTTCTTTTTTTCCTTTGTTTCAATATTATATGCCCATACCTCTGACTGCTCTTCCTTATCTGGAAATACTGATGGGGCAGTCTGTTGATATAATAACCATTTTCCGTCAGGGGACCACTTGGGATGGGATAAGACTTTCCCTGTGGTTGTAATTTGTTCTTCCTCCTTGTTTAGTAAAATCCATAGGTTTCCATCCCTGATGAAGCCAGCTTTAACGGCTGAATCTGCGAATGTAGTGAATGGAAAAATTAAGGTTAATATAATCGCTAATAAGAAAACCCTGCTCAATATTGTTACACCTGCCATATTGTTTTTTATCCTTAATATCTTTCTAAGCTGTAATATTATGTGCTCTCATATGATGTATAAAAATTAAATGTTATAATATGGGTATTAAATGAGGAGGGATCGAATGAATAGCTCAAAGGATTATCAAAATGAAAACGACACGGGTCATTTACATGAAAATAATCTCCGCATAGAAGAGAGGACTCCTCATAACGATGTCATCAGGCATGGCGATATTGTGCAGGGGTTTCAGGCTCCGAAAAGAGTTGAACAAATTCCAAAATGGTATCGAAATCTCCGAAGAATTCTTATAACCATCGGGTTACTTCTTTTTATTGGAGTTTTAATTTATCAGATAATAGACTTTTTTATTTCGGCAACCTCTTAGAATGTTTTATTTACCAATAAGGATGTTTAATTTTTTTCTAAAAAAAGAGTGAATCATTCACCTCGACTTGATACGGTATATTCTTATTTTTCTCTATGTGGGTACATATGGTGCCATTGCTGCCAATTATAGAAAAAAAAATGAACGTACAAATTAGATCAAATCTAACATGCACGTTCTTTTTTATTTTTACCGCTTTTTCTTTTTGGTATTATCTACAACAAATTTACTTTTCTTAACGACCTCTAAGGTAACGTGAACATGAATATTTAGTTCATCAACATTCTTTACACTGGAAACTTTTGCCTTGCGACCTTTAATTCTTAACTCTTCCCCTTCGGTTGGAACATGGTTAAGCAGCTGTGTTAATAAAACGTTATCCTTTTCAATAAAATGAACTGCAAACATGTTGGGATCACCTATTTCTTATGGTATGTGATATAAAAATGCTCATTTAAATATATATGAGTAAGATTTAGCCCTAATTACTGATAAAAAAAATTTTGAGAACAAACTATGATGGAGATAAGACGAGTCACTATTTATATTTACTAGTAATATATAATTATGGTAAAAATAGGTATAGAAATATGATAATATTGGTTATCAGGAGTTGTAATTAACCTTTCAAAAAATGAAGGAGTAAATATAAATGAATATCAGGCAAATAAATCCAAATGATGCGGAGCGGTTTGTCCATTTAATCAAACAAGTTGAAAGTGAATCCCAGTATATGCTCTATGAATCAGGGGAAAGAATGATGGACCCTGAGCATCAAGTAAAAAGAATTGCTGCAATGAAAGAAGCGGGCAATTCTACTATTTTTGTAGCTGAAGAAAAGAATGTATTAATAGGATACTTAATAGCTTTAGGTGGCAATGCTAAAAGAAATAAACATTCTGTATATGTGGTTATTGGGATTTTAAGTCAATATCGAGGTATTGGCATTGGAACAAAATTGTTTAAACATTTAGAGGAGTGGGCCGCTAATCATAATATTCATCGCTTAGAATTATCTGTCATTACTAGTAATGAAGCAGGTCTGCAGCTATATAAAAAAATGGGCTTTGAAATAGAAGGAACCAAACGACATTCGCTATACATTGACGGTGAATTCGTGGAAGAATACTATATGTCTAAACTTTTAGTGGAATTTAAAGAATAAACTTGCATTTATGCATTCGGAGTGCGATAAGATGAGTTATATCGAGTTCAAACCATCATTAAAAAGTACAATATTAAAAAAGGTGCCGTCATTGGTGACAGATTATCAGATATTAACGCAGCTAAAAGCAATGGATTAATGGCCATTGGCTGTAACTTTGACTTTGCCCAAGAAGACGAGTTGTCTCAAGCAGATATAAAAATTGATAGTTTACTAGAATTAAGAATGATTTTGGAGAAGATTGCTTGCAAGGCTTAAACTAATTCTGGTTAAAGAAAGTTTAGCTTAAGAAATAACAGATAGGAGGAATTAAATATGAGTGGGATTGTAAAAACGCCTGAACCACCTTATTACGCCGTAATTTTTGCTTCGGTGAGAACTGAAGGTGACAGAGGATATGGAATTATGTCGGACAAAATGGTCGAGTTGGCCTCTCAGCAAAAAGGATTCTTAGGAGTGGAAAGTGCCAGGGATGACCAGTTGGGAATTACTGTTTCCTATTGGGAATCTTTAGAATCGATCAAAGTGTGGAAGGAAAATTCTGCCCATAAGGTAGCCCAAGAAAAAGGGAAAGCTGATTGGTACAAAAACTTTTCTCTCAGAGTATGCAGTGTCGAGCGACATAATTTTTTTGAAATGTAGTACATGATACGACTAAATAAATTTTCTTAAACAAACCTATTGTTTGTTTAAGAAAATTCTGAAGATACCGATAATTAAGGAGTGTCTTGTCCATCGGAGCGAGCCCGATGGACATTAACCGATACTCAAGCAGAGTTTTGTCCTCAGGAACAGGGGAAGTGACACCATATCTACATATACCTTAAATGCTGATCCCCAAAAAAGCCTTTCAAAATATAATCTCCATCCGGCACATTCAGTCTTTTAAAACCCAACAAAAACTCTTTATTGTCATAAAACACTTCTCGAAAAGCAACGGAAACTTCTCCCTTTTCGCCAATAGTCAGTATGGCAAAGGTGGCCAAGGGATGATAGTTGCAGCCTAAGGAACTTGGATTGAGATATAGCCGCTCATTCGATTTAAAGTGATGGATCACGTGGTGGTGTCCAAAACAAACGATATCCGCATTAGATGTTCGGTAATGCTCATCAAGCTTCACATGGGTCGGTTCTTTATCTAATGGGATAAAGACATTTTGTTCACTCAAATGGTAATGGACAAAAAACAATTTTTTACCATTGTAAATCGCATCTGAAGTGACAGGAATCTCAGCTAAAAACGGAATAAACTCCTGGTCAAGGTGAGCGGCAATCCATTCATGATGCACTTTCTCCTTACCCCTGCTATAAGGTTCTCTACCTCCAATGATATCCAAAATCGCTTCATCATGGTTTCCCATAACAAAAGAAATACCAGAACGTGAACGTAGTAGCTGAAGAACTTCATTTGTTTGATAGCCAATACCAATCAAATCGCCCAAACAATAAATATGCTCAATCTTATTATCCTTATCAATATCATCCAAAACAGCTTTTAATGCGGAATAATTACCATGAATATCAGTTATAATTGCTAGTTTATGTTCCATTTTTATATCTCCGTTTTTCTTATAGTTTAACTACTTGTAGTCGATTAAATACAAATAATTAACACATGGAATCTAAGGAGTTTTTATTGTTTTCCTCATCCCGACTTTAAAAATCCATCTAAGAATCGGTGGAACAGCAAAGTATATAAAAAAGAGGCGAAACAATTGATAGCCGGTCACCATTGATAAATCAGCATGGACGACATTAGCGAGAATCCCCATTTGATCCATTCCCCCAGGGGCCAAGGCTAAAAAACTGGTCGAGTGATTTATATGATAGAAAGAAACAAGTAATATACTTAACCCAATAGAAACCAAAATCATGACCATCCCGCTAATAAGTGCCAGCGTAATAATTTTTGTTTTATGCTCCAGTTTCTCAGGTTTTAGCAGCAATCCAATATAACCACCAATCATAAATTGGGAAACATCCAATAAGGTCGGAGGTAACGCTGGGCCATGCAATCCCAGCAAATTGAAGATAGCTGTACCTAATATCGGACCTAATAAATAGGGTGTAGGAAAGTTAAGTTTTCTAGCAAGTAGTGCACAACCCACACAAATAATAACAAACCAAATAACGGTTGGAAAAAGCGGGCTTGGGGAGACAGCACCACTATTAATCAAGTCAGAGGCCGTGTGGGAAGTATTTTTAAACAGTGGTCCGAAAATAAGAAAGGGAACAAAGAAAATAATCATAATCAATCTAGCCACTTGAAGAAAGGTCACTGTTGTAATATTAATTCCTTTTAATTCTTCAGCAAACATAATCATTTGTGAAAGCCCACCTGGAATACTGCCAATCAAGACGGTCGGATAATCGACACCGGACAGTTTGGAGACGACAAAAGCGATTCCAGCACAAAAACAAACAAGTAATATTGTCATCAGCAGCATGGAAGGCAGTTTCGCCACAATTTCCAAGAGGGCTTCTTTTGTGAACGAGAGGCCAATGGAATAACCGACGATCACTAATCCTATGTCACGAATCCGGCTTGGCCAGTAGTACTGAACTTTTCCGAACCTTGTGCCAATCAATACAGCGACCATGGGGCCAAGCAGCCACGGAATCGGTGAATGGAATATAGTGAACATAAAACCGCCAATCAGGGCGGTTAACAAGGTGACGCCAAATCGAATCCTTTTGTCATCATTCGTAAATTTAATCAAAGAAAACCCTTCCGTCTCTATAAATTAGTTTAATAATTACTTCTTGAAGAGGGAAAGTCGATATTTAACAAACATAATTCCCTCAGTAAAACTAACTGATTAATCTTACAACTTTTTATATTTCATTATTTTATCATGGTGTGGAAAATTTATCTAAACTTAACGATTTCGTTAAGTAATTTAGCGTTGTTTTAGACATAATATAGTGGAAATAGGATATCAACTATTTTCCGATAAATTCTAAAAAGGAGAGTAATATATGAAAGCACCATTTATTCTAGGACTTGGTATTACCTTCTTCTTATTAGTCCTACTTGGAATCTATACGAATATCTTCCCGTTTTGCGCGATTGGATTAACTGGTGCCGGGTTATCATTTATATTATATAGTTTAAAAGTAAAAAACGACTCGAAGGGCTTCATTCGAGTGCAAGAATTACCATTTATCGGCTCATCAATCGTCTGGATTTATCGCATAGGCATTCTTGGACTTGGAGCAGTAGTCTTGTACAGCGCATCTGCGTTTTGGGCGGATTCGCCTGCATACATTAAAAAGAATTATGCGAAAATAGAAGGGATTCCTTCAAAAATTGTATACGAAAAACCTACTTCAAAGGGTGGAATGGAAGGTGCGATTACGGTCATCATCCATAACAAACGACTAAGTATTTCACCAAATCCTCGTTATCCGTTTGAAAAAAATGTGGAAGGGCGTCATTTCCTGATTAACTACCTGCCAAATACCGAATGGGTCATGGATTATAAAATCGAATAAACAGAAAAAACTAGGAAACTCACCGATGAGTTTCCTAGTTTTTTTGAAATCGCTAATTTACCTGAGTTTGGACGACTTTCTGACGCTGCTCAACGATAATTAATCCACCCATTAACCCCAGCGTGGAGAAAAGGACTGGAATAATAAAACCATAATGATATCCAACACTGCTAGCAGATGTAGAGAAATGGTCTAGTACTTTTCCGAAAATGCCTGGTAAGAGGACAGCACTTAAAAATCCGCCCATATTGGCAAAACCAGAAACCACCCCGACCTCTTTAAGATCAAATGATTTTCGGACAATCGCAAACGTTAAGGAACACGCCCCATTTCCAAATCCAATAATAAAGAAAAGAATCGTCATCAGGTAAAAGGGCGGCTTTCCATCAAATATAAAAAAAGAAGTCCAACATAAAACAACAATACAGTGAACGACAACATAGGGGCGTTTGAGGGAATCTAAACGACTAGTCACCCAACTGGTTAAAGGTGCACCAATTAATGCCCCGAAAAGACCAACCATGATCAGCTGACTGGCATCGGAACGAGATAATCCATATACATTCATTCCATAGGGAACAGCCCACGAGCCAATAAATCCTACATACGTTCCGACTACACCAAAGTGACAAAAGAATGTCGCCCATGCTTGACGTGTGGAAAAAATCCGCCGTAACAAAATCAGCGTTTTTTCACGAGGTTTTTTAGGTTTAGTAGTAGATGTGCTTTTCCAGGCTATTTTCTTTGGTTTTTGTACGAGCACAAAATAAAGAAGGACGCTGCAAAGCAATAATAGGATTCCTGTGGTAAAAAAAGGTGCGCGCCAGCCAGAAAAGGTAATCCAGGCAGAAAGAGGGACAGTCGCTAATAAAAAGCCAAAACTTCCTGCCATACCCGCAACTCCGAGTAAACCAACAAATTCTTTCACTTTAAACCATTGACTGAGAATCAAGACTAAATTTACCCATATCGCCGAATCGCCCATTCCAACCAATAATCTAGCAAAAAGAAACACCACTTCATGCGAAGCTAGACTATAAATTAACGTACCTATCCCTGTAAGCAGCGACCCAATAACTAAAAAATAATTAGGGCCAAACCGATCAGACAAGATTCCAACCGGAATTTGTAAACCAGCATACGCAAAAAATTGAATACTTGCCAGTAACCCAATCGTGGAGGCGGTAATGTTGAAATCTTTCATTAATTGGTCGGAAATTAATCCGGGAGCTGTTCTTTGACTAACAATTAATAAATACGTTAGCAAAACTGACACAAAAACGACCCATCTATACTTGCTATTTTGTTTTTCCAATGATCTCTACTCCTGTTAGCTATAATTTTCTCATTATACTATAGAAATCTAAACTATTGTCTTTTGAGGTACTGACATTTTATTTTTCAAATCCATTATTATATTGAAAAATTAAATAACTTCTTTAAAAATTCCTCTAAAACGAATACACGAATCTTAAATTAGGAAAGGCTCATTTTATCATGAAAATGATGTAAACCCATATACTTAGTTTAAACCATTATTAAAGGGGGAATTGGTTCATGAATCAACAAACCTTAATATTGGATTTAGATGACACCTTAATTCATTGCAATAAATATTTTGTAGAATCGAGAAACAGTTTTGCAAATGTGATGAAGAAATGGTTTAAAACAGTATCAAAGCAAGAAATTCTCGAAAAGCAATCAGAAATAGATATAAAGGGTGTGGAACAAAAAGGCTTACATTCTTCCTTATATACGCAATCCTTAGTGACAACCTATCGCTATTTCTGCGAGAGATTCGGAAGAAAAATGAAGGGATCTGAAATAACTCAAATTGAAAGAATTGGTCAAAGTGTTTTTCGAAGAAGGGTGAAACCATTTCCATATATGTATGAAATCCTCGATACCTTACAAGCAGATGGACATCAATTAATATTATTTACGGGAGGAGATGAAGCAAACCAAAGAAGAAAAATCACCCAATTACGGTTAACGGATTACTTCGATGATAAAATCTTTATCTTTGAACACAAAAACACGGATGCCCTAAAACAGGTATTAAACCAAATCAACGCGGATAAAAAGAATACCTGGATGATCGGGAATTCTCTCAAATCAGACATCAAGCCGGCGATTGAACTGGGTATAAATGCCATCCATATCCCAGCTGAGATTGAGTGGAGTTACAATATTGTGGATATCGATATTGAACCAAGAGGTACGTATGCTCAATTAAAATCACTTGTTCATTTACCTGAATTTATTAGGGAACAAGTATATTATCGTGCAATAAATCCAAGAAGGGATTCTGTCAAAGAAATGCTGTCGAAAGAATGGGTTTATTTAAATAAACAGGTTAAAACCTAAACGAATTTTGTCTATTATTGAAGCAGAGTGGTTTCCACACTGGAGACTGCTCTAAATTTGTTTAATTAGTTAATTTATTAGAATAGTAGTTATTGCTTATATAGAGTATAATAAAGTTATCTATTGTAGTAAGGAGATACCTATATGAGCATAAAACCAAAAAAGTATAATTTTTTTCAACGATTTGGACGTGCTTTTAAGTTAAATATCACTAAACTACTTCGCTCTCCTGGTGGAGCAAAAAAAGTATCATTAGGATTTGCCCTTGGCCTAGGCTTGGAAATGCTGGTTCTGTCTTCAGGATCACTTATCTATATATTATTTGTTCCGATTGTTCGATTAGCGAAAGGTTCCTTACCTGCATCCATTATTGGAAATGTGATAGGGAAACTAACGCTTCTCCCGGTTATACTGCTGCCTTTTGCAAAAAAACTGGGGAAATTTCTTTTTCCGATGAAAGTCCATTACGGGCATCATACCTCTTTTTCTTTTAAAAAGTTAATCCATGGAGATTTTCATACGCTTGTAAGTGTCCTTCATGGAGGCATTCATACTTTAATAGGAATGTCCATTTTTGGGTTAATCCTTGGCATTTGTTCCTATTTCATTGTGTATTATTTTTATGAAAAAGAAAAAGCGAAACGGCTGAAAAGGCGAAAGAATAAGCGTGAGGTTCCTCTCAACTCTATCAATCAGAATTATATATAAGTGAATCAAAAAAGAAAACGACTCCATAGTTCACGTGGCTAAAGGGAGGCGTTTTCTTTTTTTAATCTGATTAATGTTTTCCGATAAATGTACATATTAATAATTGAGGTGAAAATTGTGAACATGTTAAATTCCAACCACAAATTTGATTTACATACGCATCACGATCGTTGCGGGCATGCACGTGGACAATTACGTGAATATATTGAAGCGGCGATTGAAAGAGGATTAAATGTTATCGGGATTGCCGATCATTCCCCGTACTTCAGCAGTGAGGAGGATCAGCTCCATCCTAATATCGCTATGGCTAAAAGTATGTTTCCAGTATACGTTAACGAGGTGCTGGAGCTGAAACAAATCTATAGCGAGAAAATTGACGTGCTTCTCGGGGTAGAGTCTGATTTCTTCCCGGAGTCAGTCGAGATTTACCGCTCCTGCTTTGAACCATATCCCTTTGATTACATCATTGGTTCTGTTCATAATGTGGACGGGGTAAGTATTTTTAATAAAAATCGATGGAATGGGCTAACAGAGAAAGAAAAAATCAAAACAAAAGAAAATTATTATTCGCTTATTGAGCAATCCGCGCGAAGTGGGTTGTTTCAAATTCTGGGTCATATTGATGCGATGAAGGGGTTTTACCCAGCTTTTTCTTCGATACAAACTGATGCGGTTGAACATACGATCAAGGTTATTGGAGAAAATGATATCGCAATTGAAATCAACACATCTGGAAAAACGAAAGACGTTGGCGGCTGGTATCCGTCCGATGATATTTTAGAAATGGCCCTTCATTATGGTGTAAAGGTAACGTTTGGATCTGATGCCCATGATGCGTATCGAGTCGGGGACGAGTTTGAGCTAGTTCAGCATCGTCTCAAGGAAATTGGATTTAAGGAATGGGTCTATTTTAAGAACAAAGAGCGAATGATGGTAAGGATTTAGCATAATTACGCTTATTTTTACAAACACTACCAGTTAAAAGGCGGTGTAACCATGGATAAGGAAAAGAAGAATGTCCCACAGGAATTTCAAAATAATGTAAATGATCATAAAAACAGTAAAGCGAAGGTTTCAGCTAACCTAGAGGATAATGATATTCAGACGGAGAGCGCGATGATCAGTGGCAGCGGCGACCCCAATCTTTCACCAGACGCGGGCAAACCGCTAATATAGTATAAGAAAAACACCTTTTCACAATCATTTAGATAAAAATGAGTTGTGGAGAAGGTGTTTTTTTGTTTAAGCAGTTATCGATTTTTCATTCTGATTAGGGTCGTTCTTAACATCTTTCATTCGGCTGAATATTGTTGCTAAGATTGGACCAGAAATATTATGCCATACACTAAAAATCGCACTTGGCACGGCAGCTAATGGAGAGAAGTGTGCCGCAGCGATAGCTGCGCCTAGACCGGAATTTTGCATCCCCACCTCAATAGCTACAGCCTTTTTCTTTGATAAGTCCATCTTAAAGATTTTTCCAAACGTATATCCCAATAAATATCCAAGACAGTTATGAAGGACAACGACGGCAAAAATAATTAAGCCCGTTTTAGCAATCGACTGTTGGCTGACAGAAACTACAGCAGTTACGATTGCAACAATGGCAACAATGGATACGAGCGGCAGAACCTTCACGCTGGCTTGGGCTTGTTTATTGAATAATTTTTTAACAACCAATCCAAGGACAATTGGGAATAAAACGATTTTTACAATCGAAAGGAATAATCCACTAGGATCAACAGGGATCCATTCACTCGCTAGTAATAAAATAAGTGCTGGTGTAACAAGTGGAGCTAAAATGGTTGTAATGGATGTAATCGTAACACTTAAAGCAACATCGCCTTTTGAAAGGAACGTCATAACATTTGATGCAGTACCACCTGGGCAGCAACCTACTAAAATTACACCAACGGCAATTTCAGGAGGAAGCTGCAATCCTTTCGCTAGTAAAAATGCCAGACCAGGCATGATCAAAAATTGACCAACAACACCGATGGCTACATCTTTAGGCCGCTTGAATACTTCTTTGAAATCATTTCCGGATAATGTTAATCCCATCCCAAACATAATAATTCCTAATAACAGTGAAATATGCGGAGCAATCCAGGTAAACGTCGACGGCGAGAAAAAACCAAGGACAGCAAATAATAGCACCCAGATGGCAAAGGTTTTGCCGACAAATTGACTGATACGTTCTAATGTTTTCATTTTTGCACCTCTTTTGAATTAATTTCGTAATGCTAAGTATTATAGAATACTGCTTTAGTAAACACAATAGTTTGAATATTTTATTTTTCTAAATAATGAAAATCATCCAGAGCACAAAATTGATTTCAACGAAACAAGGAGTCTTTTTCTTTTTCAACATTCTAAAGGAAGTTTCATAAATTTATATATACCGACTAAAATTACACGACAGCAAGGAGAGATAAAAGATGTTTTATGCACGGTTGGTTCAATTTAAATTAGGAAATGGACAAAGAGCGACGGCCGAAGGAATAACAAATGAATTTGATAAAATAAGTAGAACCTTAGCGGGTTTTAGAGGCAATGTTTACTTTTATGATGACGCAGTTTCTGAATATAGAGCATTAAACTATTGGGACACCAAAGAAGATGCTGTGCGGGCCAATCAACTATTGTTTCCAAAATTATTAGGCAAACTTAATGATTTAACTGATGAGCCGCCAACATATAAATTTTTTGAGGTATATGATCCGAATGAAGGCGGATCAGTGTTAGCATCTCATATCAAATGGGTTTGAGGATTTAGGCAGAGGCATCATATTTTGGTGCCTCTTTACTTTCTTTGGGAATGGGATGAAAATTGTCAGTTTTTTGGAATTCCGTTATTATTGATAATGGAATCTTAAACATTTTTGGAGGAAACAAGGTGAAATTTAAAAAAGGATTAAAAAGGCTCGGCCTGTTTCTGCTTTTACTGATCGTTTTTATGTTCTTTAATAATAGTTCGCTATTAACGAAGGAACGTAAAGGAGAGCCGTTCTTACTGGCACACCGGGGACTTGGCCAAACGTTTACCATGAAAGGAATCGAATGGGATACCTGCACTGCGGAGCGTATTTATGAACCGGAGCATCCCTATTTAGAAAATACACTATCATCAATGGAAGCTGCATTTGCTGCAAAGGCTGATCTTGTCGAATTGGATATAAAACCTACAAAGGATGATCAATTTGCTGTATTCCACGACGGGACGCTTGATTGCCGAACAAATGTAAAGGGTTCCACCAAAGACTACACGATGGCAGAATTGAAAAAGGTGGATATTGGTTACGGCTACACTGCTGATAACGGGAAGACTTTTCCATTCCGTGGTAAGGGAGTAGGATTAATGCCTTCCTTAGATGAAGTGATAACGCAATTCCCTGATAAACCATTTTTGATTCATATTAAAAGTGCGGACCCAAATGAGGGCACGATGCTTGCTCAATTTCTATCAAAACTTCCGGAAAAACGTCAGGATCAGCTAACCGTATACGGCGATGATCAACCGATCGAAGCATTAAAGGAACAACTTCCTGATCTAAGAGTGATGTCGATGGCGACGTTAAAAAGCTGTTTGCTTCCCTATATTGGGACGGGGTGGACAGGCTATATGCCATCAGCCTGTGAGAACACCCAATTACATATTCCAGAGAAGTATGTCTCTTTCTTGTGGGGCTGGCCGAATAAGTTCTTAAACCGTATGGATAAGGTAAACACGAGAGTCATAGTTGTCGCAGGCGACGGAGGATGGTCCGAAGGCTTTGATTCAGCGGATGACTTAAAACGACTGCCATCTAACTTTACTGGCGGCATTTGGACCAATCGGATTGATCGAATTGCCCCGATAGTTAAGGGGAATGAGGGAAAATAATTTCGGTTTATTGAATTAAGTGGAGTTTTATTTAGGTTTGGTGGATCCAAGTTTGGATGAAGCCGTCATAAGGCCAGAATCATTTTGATTCTGGCATAGTTTGTCCTCATGAACTCCTCATGATTACAAAATCTCAAAGGCATTCATCCTCTTTTGTCGTATGAATCAAATTGCCACCTTATAGCGGATACCCGGCCCCTTAAATGCGTTTTTCGACTATCCTTTTGTCATCTCGGCGTTAGTAGAAAAGGAGCATAAAAAAACCGAAGGTAATAATTCATCCTTCGGTTTTAAACAGGGCTTTTTCTTGATTGATGTTTAAATTGATACATCATTTGCTCTGAAATTGCGGTATAACCAGCAAAATTAGGATGGACACCATCCGGTGAAAGGTTTTGTAGATGGTCCCCGTTAATGACTTTCGTGGTTTCAATGACGATCGACCCAGGGACGTTTTCAGCAACTTTATATATATTAAGATTCCATTTCGGGAGCATTTGATCTGCAAGTGCATACATTTGGTTCTCGGGTGATAATGGATTGTACAATTCTAAGAATACAATTGTAGCTTTGGGATTTAGCATGGTAATTTTCGCGGAAATGTCCGACAGATTTTTCGAGAAGGAAGTTTGTATTTGGTCATAGCGTTGAAAGACCGACTGAACATCCTGACCGTTTGCGAATTGAAGAATATCATTGCCGCCTACATTTATCGTAACAATGTCAGCTCGCTTGATCGAATCATCAAAACGACCTTCCTGAACCAGGTCGTTTAATTCGCTGCTGGTTATCCCGTTGATCCCTTCGTTTTGTGATACTAATTTTTTAGATGTTTGTTCTGCAAATTTACTAGAAAATAGACTGACAAAATTTTCGTCTTTTCCTGCACCCACTCCGCGAATGATCGAATCACCAATCGCCAATTGGTGTAGTTGAGATGATTTAGCGTTTCGAAAATAATTAAGAAAAGAGATTTGGTCAGTGCTTTTGCTCACCGCAACCGTCTGTTTTTTCATTTGGTGTATTTGGTACTGAGGGTAATAAAGCCACGCCGAAATACCAATGCCAATGAGCAATACAATACCGAGCAGATATTTTACTATTTTCATACCATCAACTCCTTGAATATTCTATTATAACAAGAAAAACAAGTGAAATTAAGTAGGAGTTGTTTTCCAGTTTGCTAGAGAAAATAGGGAAGCGTATTTTGAATTCAGAAGTAAGGGGAAGGAATGGAAAATTAACAGGGAATAGGAAGCGGATTGAGTACGGAAACGGTTGTGTTTTGACTCCAATGTCATAAAGAAAGCTGCCGGACAAATTCCCGGCAGCTTTTATAAATTATCTAAACATCCTGTTAACAGAATTAGTAAAATCATCCCACAGGTCAACTCTTGTACCAGTACGAATATCATTTACATAGTTGGTCATTTGACCAAAAGTATTGGTATCGTAAGAAATATATACATTGTCAATACTACGATCAGCTGCACGGACTTGATTTATGATTTTTCGATCCAATCCATTGGTTCCGCGTGCATTAAGATTATTGGTACGATTAATACGTGCATTAGTAGTTGTTCCAGTTGTTCCTGTGGTTCCAGTGGTTCCAGTGGTTCCTGTAATGTTAGCGTTGTAGCGATTACCAGTAGTATCGCTCAAATTGGCTGCGCCATTGGTCCCGGTTGTGCCGGAATTATAGCCATTCCCATAAGTAGCATTCATATTTATGCCAGTCCCAGTTGTACCGCCACGAGCGCGAGTCCCATTTTGAGTACCCTCTAAACGAACGGCCACATATGCATCATCATTTCGGATGATGACATTTGCTTGATCAACTTCTTTTAAGCTTTCCACGTTTCTAATTGCTTGGGCAGAAACACGTAAATTTTGGTTCGCAACATTCCTTACATTTACACCATTAATAGCATTGTTTCTAACATTATTGACACCCAAATTGTTTTTATTATCATTAGCTGTATTATTACAGCCGGTTACTCCCAATAAGGTGGTTGCTAAAACCAAAGTCATCCAACTTTTTTTCACCACAAATACTCACTCCTTTATAAAGTCTTACATACATATCGTGACCTTTTTAAGTGAATGTATTCGAGGTAAAGGGCAGGTAAATTTTGAATGAATGACCAAAATTGATTGTAGTCGAAGTGGTTATCTTCCCGAGAGGGCCACCATCCAAGGATTACGGTAAAATAAAACGCTCTTATCTTCCCGAGAGGGCCACCATATTAAGATTACGGTAAAATAAAAGGCTCTTATCTTCCCGAGAGGGCCACCATATAAAGATTACGGTAAAATAAAACGCTCTTATCTTCCCGAGAGGACACCAAAACAAAGTTTAGGGTAAAATAAAAGTCCCTTATCTTCCCGAGGTAGTCTCCATACAAAGATTACGGTAAGATAAAGGGTGCTTATCTTTCCATAACAGCTTATGTACCATATTCTTAAAATACTGTTTCCCCAAGTAGCAGGACTTTTAATTGTTCCTTGGGAAGTTGCTGTTTTTCCCATTCACTGAGGAGACGTTCTAAGGCTTCCGGACCAGTATCATCGGCCAAACGATAAGTGCCATAATGCATCGGCACAAAGTTTTTTGCCTTTAATTCGATGAAGGCTTTCACACTGTCTTCTGGTGAGATATGAGCAGGGGCCATGAACCATTCAGGCTCAAAGGCGCCAATCGGCATAAACACCGTATCAATGGAATTAAAACGCTCTGCTATTTGTTTAAAACCACTGAAATAGCCGGTATCGCCGACAAAGTATAATGTTTCTCCAGATGTACTAAAAATCCATCCGCCCCAATGAGACGTATTTATATCAGTTAACGATCTCCTTGTCCAATGTTGTGCGGGGACAAAATGAATCGTTATACCTCTATGTTCAACTCTTTCCCACCAATTCAATTCATGTACCTTTTGATAGCCCTTTCTGTTAAAAAGAGACTTCAGGCCAGCGGGGACAAAGTATTGCGGATTCCCTTTTAATTTTTTCAAAGTAGGAAAGTCCAAATGATCGTAATGGCCATGAGAGATAACAACAACATCGATCTCCGGCAGTTCTGCTAACGAGATACCTGGTTCAGTTAATCTTTTTTCCAGTCCCATCCGCCGAGCCCAAACAGGGTCAGTAAGAATATTCATTCCATTCATTTGTATCAAAAATGTGGAGTGGCCAACCCATGTATAGGATGTTTGGCTTTTGTTTTCATGTAATTCACTTATTTTTTTGGAAGGACACTGTTCAATGTTAACAGTTAAGTCTTTGACTTTCTTTCTTCTTTCTATCTGCCATTTCCTCAAGTCCTTAAACGATTTATAGCTGGTCACATTATCCAAATTAGCATATATCTTCATTATTTCTCACCCTGATTCTCCTATGTACTTGTATTTTATTAACAATTGGAATCAATATAATTTACAATTCTTTCGCAAATTTCATGAGTGATTAGGGAATCCTCAATAGAAGGTTCTGGAATACTCTTCGTTTGTACACAGTCAATAAAATGATCTACTATTTGATAAAAGCCCCGTTTATAAAGGGTGGGCTCCCAATCACCAAATTCAGAAATACTTATTTCTTTATTATGAAAGTGAGTGGTTTTAACTAGGCTGTTAACAACATATTTATTGTGACTGGTCATATATTCGATGATTTCCTCTGTCACTCCGCTATTTCTGTTCATGATTCCGACGGCTGTACATCCTTCCCCAATTAAATGGATAATTAGATGGTTCAGCATTTCCCCACTTTTTAGGTATTCAACCTTGACGTCTGTAACCTTAGTATCCATCAAAAATCTAAGTGTATCGACCACATGAATAAAGTCCTCGACCACAAATCTTCTAGGATACTCTGGTGCAGCATATCGATTCTTTTGCATGATAATCAAGCTTGCTTTCCCATGTTCCTTCAGCTCTTTCACTTTAGGGATAAATCTCCTATTAAAACCGACCATGGCGATTACCCCGTTTTCCTTGGCGAGATTCACAATTCGTTCAGTTTCATGAAAGTTCATGGAGATCGGTTTGTCTATATAAACGTTGATTCCGCTTTTAAGTAATAATTCTGCTATTTCAAAGTGTGCCTCCGTCGCCGTACTAATTATCGCGGCATCAATGTTTTTTGTGATTAAATCCGCTACTGTTTGAGCAGTTTCTTCCATTCGATACTTTTTTGCAAAGCGCTCTAGCGTAAGTATATTTCTAGTACAAAGCACCAATTCAATATCTTCTTTTTCAGAAAGAACGGGTAAGTAAGCCTTTTTAGCAATATCACCCAATCCAATGACGCCAATTTTCATATTCATCCTCCATTATTAAATGACTGAAAGTTTAAGTTCAGGATATCATGCTTCATGACATAATTAAAAATTTAATTTAACCAGGTCTTTTAAAAAATGCAAAAGGAGGTGAGCGCATCACTATTCTTATCAGAATCATTTTGTAGAGCCGAGTAAATAATACCCTTAACTTACTTTACAAAATATCTGGTATGGGAGAATTAGACAATGGTGAAAAAGCGCAAAGGATTGTCCGCTTGGCAACTGACAATGATGGCCTTAGGGAGTGTAATTGGAGGGTCCTTTTTTCTAGGTTCATCAGTTGCCATTCATGCAGCAGGACCGTCCATTTTACTTTCTTTTATTTTAGCGGGTGGATTGGTTTATCTAATTCTTTACGCCTTATCAGAGATGACAGTTGCAAATCCAACGACAGGATCCTTTAGTACCTTTGCAACTCGAGAGCTGGGTGCGGGGACTGGATTCGTTGTTGGTTGGCTTTATTGGACGGGAACGGGTTTTATCTATGTCAAGTGAAGCTACGGCTATTTCCATCTTAATCCGTGAGTGGTTACCTAATGTATCCATTGGATTGCTGGGAAGTTCGATCATTATAGGGGTTACGCTCCTTAACCTATTAGGTGCGGATAAGATTGGAAGCCTGGGATGGCGAGGACTATAATTATGCTAGTTTAACAAATGGTGTACAAGATGTACCATTAAATAATTTGTTTACGTTCTCTTTTAACCAATTGGTAAATTTAGATGATACGCAAATTGAATTAAGTAGTCCAGATGGAAAGGTGATAATCGATAGTGAGGTTGAGGAGAATGTTTTATACATTTATCCTGAAAGTTTAAAGGGTCTTACTACATACACACTAACGATTAAAAAGGGAGCAATTTCCGGCGAGTTAGGCCAAGATTTAGAAAAAGATATCGATATTCAATTCAAAACAGCATCCAACTGGGAAGAATATGATGGGCATTGGTACTATTATGATCCGTCAATTGATGATTACGTTACTGGATGGAAGGTTATTTCTGGATCTAAATATTATTTTAATTATTATGGGGAAATGCAAACTGGATGGCAAATTATTGACAGGTCCTATTATTACTTTAATGATAAGGGAGTCATGCAAAGCGATTGGCAAACCATAAATGGGCTTAAATTCTATTTTAATGAAAATGGTAAAATGCAAACCGGCTGGCAAACGATCAACGGTAAGAAATATTATCTTTTGGGCATGGGACCTGTACTAACAGGCTGGTATACTTTGGATGGGGAAAAGTATTACTTTGATAATCAGGGAGTCATGCTGACAGGATGGCAAATTTATAATGGATTTAAGTACTATCTGAATGAAAACGGCCAAACACAAAAAGGTTGGCAAAGTATATTAAATAAAAGCTATTATTTTAGTGAAAATGGTGAAGTACAGACTGGTTGGAAATCCTTTGAGGGTAAAACGTATTATTTCGATCCTCAGGGTGTTTTGTTGACAGGCTGGCAGAGCATCGGTGGAAAGAAGTACTACTTTAATACAACTGGAGTGATGTGTCTTGGCTGGCAATCCATAAGTGGAAAGAAGTACTACTTTAATACAACTGGAGCGATGTTAACAGGCTGGCAAACTTTAAGTGGAAAGAAGTACTATTTTAATACTTCTGGAGCGATGTTAACGGGCTGGCAAACTATAAGTGAAAAGAAGTACTACTTTAATACAACTGGAGCGAAGTTAACGGGCTGGCAAACTTTAAGTGGAAAGAAGTACTATGTTAATACTTCTGGAGCGATGTTAACGGGCTGGCAAACCATAAGCGGTAAGAAGTATTATTTTAATGCATCTGGAACGATGTTGACAGGGTGGCAAACTATAAGTGGAAAGAAGTACTACTTTAATACTTCTGGAGCTATGTTAACGGGCTGGCAAACCATAAGCGGTAAGAAGTATTATTTTAATATTTCTGGAGCGATGTTAACAGGTTGGCAAAAGATAAATGGTAAGAAGTATTACTTCAATTCCAAAGGTGTCATGCTGACAGGAAGAAATAAAATAAATGGAAAATGGTTTAACTTTGATCAAAAGGGTATTTTGAAGAGTTGAAGATAACTAACCATAGTTGTAAGAATTAAGCTACCAATTGGTAGCTATTTTTTTTTAATCAACAAAAGAAAAAGGCTTGGTTAAAAACGAAGCCTTTTTGCCAAATGCATTCACTTGTTCTATTTCTAGCTTGGATCGTTTTCATCCAAAGATAGAACCGTTACATTTGTGGATTCTCCCTTTTCAATTTCTTCTTGAGTGGCATCTCTATTTAATTCATCCTCTGTATTTATACCTTCCGCAATAGTTGGTGCTCCTTTTGAATATGTATCTTTTTTCATGTTTGAAAAGCTCCTTTCAATTGCATTTAAATTTATTGTTAACAAAAAAGTAAAATTTATTTTCTTAGTGGAACAAAGTAAAAAAAGAAAGCACCCGTGAGTGCTTTCCGTAATCTAATTACTTACTGAACAATCCTTTTACGCCTTTATATATTAAGACGAGTGAGAAGACTAGAACAGTTAGTATGCCAATGATATCAGTAACTGGGGAAATGCTTTCAAGAAACGAATCGTCCAAAGGAACTCTAATAAGTGCAAAACCAGATAAAATCGAAACAAAAAATAATAAAACTCGATTATCCATTGGTTCTCCCTCCTTCCTATGCGATTGATAAAATATATGCCAATATCGTTACAAATATGTCAATAATGTAATTAAAATTGCAATAAAAGTAATATGATAAGGCATAAAGCCTTGAACCCACCGTAAAATTTTTTTAGTTGTTTGTATTATTAACACGTTAAAGGAATTGACAAAATATTTTTAAGAATGGCATATTTAAAAATCATTAAGTATGGTATGTTTATCAAAAAGAGTTGCTAAAATGGTGGGGGAAAATATGGCTAACTTTTACGATAAATTATCACTCGATATGCTTGCTCAATTTTTCTATCATATAAATAAGAAAATTGAAAACGGTAAACTCTCCAAAACGTTGAATTATGAAATTGAGCTCATCTATAAAACAGTATTGAAAAAAGGTCTAAAGATGACAGACTTAGAGAAATTTTTAAAGTGAAAATTGAATAGTAAAAGAAATGAGAGCTGATTTTGTAGCTCTCTTTTTATTTTCTGTTACCAAAGGGGGATTGTGTTAAAAATACCTCTCCTTAACTACATGTTAATGAGCATATAAAACTTGAATAATGACATACTAATGCTTAATGCAGATAATCAAACTTCTGTAAGAGTGGGATATGAACATAGTATTTGTTTGGGTCATCAGTGTTTTAATTTTAGTCATCATTACATTATAAAGAATTTTTTGATGGAGTTGAAAATCAATGGAACACCATAACCCTAAGATAACAACGGCTGAAATTTCAATGTTATGGAGTACATACATTGGTGATTCAATGGGTATTTGTATTCTTTCTCATTTTTTACTTACTACCGAAGATCAAGAAATTAAACCAATTATCGAATTCGCTCTAAAATCTGCGTATGACCATCTCCATCACATATCAGAATTATTTAAATTAGAAGGAATTCCAATTCCGAATGGTTTTGGGAAACAGGATGTAAATTTAGAAGCAAAAAAACTCTTTTCTGATGTAACGTATATGCGTTACCTACATCATATGGGGAGAACTGGCTTGAATTCATATAGCTTGGCTAAATCCATTTCCGCAAGAAAAGATGTTCGTAACTTATTCAAGCGGTTTTATGACCAAACGGAGACGCTTTATGACAGAAATGCAAAGCTAATGCAGGAAAAAGGCGTGTTTATCCGCTCTCCATATATGTCATATCCAGAAAAAGTAGAATACATTACGGATAAATCTTTTCTTGGTGGCCTAATAGGTCACCGCCGTCCACTGCTAGCAATAGAAATTGCCCATTGTGGTACCAACATTGAGGTGGCAAATGTAGGTAAAACGATGCTATTAGGATTTAGTCAAGTAGCTCAGTCCAAAAAAATAAGTGATTATTTTAAAGAGGGATATGATCTTGGGAAGAAAATGATGGAAGATTTTATGATAAAATTAAAAGAGGACGACGATTCTAATCCTTCTACATGGGATTCAACGATTACAGGTAGTACGGAAGCTCCATTTTCAGATAAATTGATGTTATTTCATACTAATTCACAAAGTGCTATTGGAATAGGAGACTTCGGACTAGCTATAGCTACCTCACTTCGTAAAGATTTAGCCCTTATGTATGAAAAATACCTTTTGAAGGTGGGGGCATATGCCGAAAAGGGGGCTAAAATAATGATCGATCATGGATGGTTTGAAAAACCACCTCAAACGCTTGATAGAGAAGCCATTCGAAATCAAAATAAATAGTATTCAGATATACCAGATCATATACACTAAAACAAGAAGGGTTATTTAAGTTTAGTCAAAATAACCCTTCTTTTTTAATGCCTCCATTACATTGATTCAAAGGGAGTTAGTTTTAGAAAAAAATACGACTACATATTGACACCATCACAAGGAATATGATATTTAAATATATGGATTAGCACTCTGGAAGTTAGAGTGCTAATGAAGTGCTGATTTCATTTTTTGACAATCTAAATCAGTAACTACATAATAGTTTGTTCACATTTTTAGAATGGAAAGGGGATTTTTCTATGTCGAAGAAACAATTTAAAGCAGAATCTAAACGATTACTAGAAATGATGATTAACTCCATCTATACACACAAAGAGGTATTTTTAAGAGAGTTACTATCAAATGCTAGTGATGCCATTGATAAGATTTATTATAAAGCATTAACGGACGATGCTTTACGTTTTGACAAGGACAACTATTTTATTAAATTGCTTCCTGACCAAGAAAACCGAACATTGAAGATTCTGGATACTGGGATTGGTATGTCGAAGGAAGAATTGGAAAACAACCTTGGGACAATTGCCAAAAGTGGTTCCCTTGCATTTAAAAAAGAAAATGAGATAAAAGATGGGTATGACATTATCGGTCAGTTCGGGGTAGGTTTTTATGCTGCCTTCATGGTAGCTGACGTCGTTACCGTCATTAGTAAAGCATTAGGCAGCGATGAGGCCTTTAAATGGGAATCCACAGGTGCGGATGGCTATACGATTGAGCCGGTTGAAAAGGATTCAGTCGGTACAGAAATTATTTTAAAGATTAAAGAAAATACAGAAGATGAAAACTATGATGAGTATTTACAGGAATATCGCTTAAAATCGATTATTAAGAAATATTCGGATTTCATCCGTTACCCGATTAAAATGGATGTTACCAGCAGTAGACTGAAGGATGGCAGTGAATCCGAATACGAGGATTATCAAGAGGAACAAATTATCAATAGTATGGTTCCGATTTGGAAGAAAAATAAGAGCGAGCTTACTGACGCAGATTACGAGAACTTTTATTCAGAAAAACGCTACGGTTTTGACAAGCCGATTAAACATATTCATATCAGCGTTGAAGGGTCGATAAGGTACAATGCAATATTATATATTCCTGAAAAAACCCCGTTCGACTTTTATTCGAAAGAGTTTGAAAAGGGCTTAGAGCTCTATTCCAATGGGGTTCTGATCATGGATAAATGTGCTGACCTGCTTCCAGACCATTTCAGTTTCGTAAAAGGGATGGTTGATTCCGAGGATTTATCCCTTAACATTTCAAGAGAAATGCTGCAGCATGATCGCCAATTGAAGCTGATTGCTAAAAATATTAACAAAAACATCAAAAGTGAGTTACTAAGCCTGCAAAGGAAAGAACGAGAAAAGTATGAGGAATTTTATCAATCCTTCGGCCGTCAGTTAAAATACGGTGTTTATAGTGACTTTGGCGCAAATAAAGAATTATTACAGGACCTGATCATGTTCTATTCTTCTAAAGAAAAGAAACTAGTAACATTAGATGAATATGTTTCAAGAATGCCTGAGGATCAAAAATATATTTATTACGCTTCTGGTGAATCCATTGATCGGATTGAAAAATTACCACAAGCAGAATTCGTTTCAGAAAAAGGCTACGAAATTCTCTACTTCACTGAGGATATCGATGAGTTCGCAATCAAAATGTTAATGACCTACAAAGAGAAAGAATTCAAATCGATCTCAAGTGGTGACCTAGGAATCGAAGGGGAAGATAACAAGGACGGTTCCGAATCCAATGAGACGGAAAACAAAGAACTCTTTGAGTATATGAAAAACATTTTAGCTGATAAAGTGAAGGATGTTAGGATTTCAAAAAGACTAAAATCTCACCCAGTCTGCCTGGCAACTGAAGGCGAAATATCCATTGAAATGGAAAAAATTCTTGCCGCAATGCCTGATAATCAAAATATCAGAGCGGAAAAGGTTTTAGAAATTAATAAAAACCATGAAGTCTTCCAATCCTTACAAGAAGCGTTTGAAAAGGATAAAGATAAATTGAATCTTTATACCAAGTTATTATACAATCAAGCACTATTGATCGAAGGATTACCAATCAGTGACCCTGTAGAATTTACAAATGATATTTGTAAAATAATGGTGTAAGATAGGTGCCAATTTAAGCGAAAAAGATAGGCTACGAACACTGCCGTCCTCACCTAGAGTGAGGGCGGTTTTTTTCAAATTTATGCGACAGTTTTTCTTATTACACTTATGTAAGAAGGTCATTCATTACTTCAGTGTAATATAAAGCTCTTGAAATAATCATATGAAATTTGGAGATAGTAAAAGAGAGGTGATTAGTTTGAGTTCAGTGATGAAGAATTTAGATTTACATGCTCAAGGAAATTGGTTGCCAATTAGTTTAGGTTTGCTAATGTTTTTGTATGCTCTTTTCATGCCCAAAAAAGAGATCGGTTGGAGAGATTTATATGTTACCTTTGGAATCATTGGTTATTTTGCTTGGATTTCGGATTCCTTATTTGCAAAAATGTTAGACCTGGTTGATTTTGGTAACCCGAATATCACGGGGATAGGTGAGTTTATAAGCTACAGTTTAGTTCCTTCATCGCTTTCCGTTATTTATTTAAACTATTTAACGAAAACAAATAAATGGATTCTAGTCATCATATTTACAATAATTTCTACTTTAATTGAATGGGGAATGAGGAAGGTAGGATATATGAAGCCTCACGGTTGGAGCTTTTTCATTTCAATCCCGTTGTATTTCGTTGTATATAGTTTTTTTCTCCCTTTACACAGGAAATTTATAAAATGCCGAACCTAATTTAAGTATGAACAAAAGGACCATTCGCTTAAATGGCCCTCTTGTGTAATCTATTAATTCTCTTTAAAAATCTTAATGTCGCAATCTGTCAATGACAGTACATTCCCTTGCACCTCTGCGGATTAAACGGCGTGCCGCTGCTAATGGGATTTCGACAAGAACTGCTTCGTCCGTGTCGTTTTCTACATCAAAGACTGCAAATGCCTCTCCGTCTACAATCAAGATACAAATAAACTCTACTTCAACATCATCCGATCTTGGAACCCGAGTTACAACTTCACAACGCTGGACACCTGCATCCAACAATGCCCTGGCCTCTTGTCGTGATATACGAATAAACACGAATTCCTCAAATGCAACATTACCTGCTTCCACTTCGATTTCTACTAAAAGAAAAAAACGATTTCTGATTTCTACAATACAATTTGCTCCAATTGAAATAACATCCTCCATATTCAAATCATTTCACCTCCCTTTCTACATTAAATGTAAAAGTAGTTGGAAAGTGTGGGACAAATTATATGGGAAATTTATTTTATTTTGTCTCCTTTTTAGCTCATGGCTATGTTCATTGATTAACCTAATATAATTGCGTTCCGATCCCAGATTTAACGAGGAACAACTGTTTTGCCCAATCATTTTTTGATGTATCATAGTTTGATAGGGTGACATTTAAGGAGGAAAACGGCATACTGTTTATATCTGTGGGAGTTTTCTATGATTAATTTTATAAAAATGATGAAGTTTGTCCTCTTGCGTTTTGAAAGATAATTTCGGGTAGTTGTGACAACTAGAAAGGCTGATTAGATGTTATTTGATTTAGATCCAACGTTATTAATTATTTTGGTTGTGTTTGGCTTTTTAGCTGCATTTATCGATTCCGTTGTCGGCGGAGGTGGACTGATTGCCTTGCCGGCCTTGTTATTTACCGGTCTGACCCCAGCGGCCGCAGTGGCAACGAATAAATTAGTAGGGACAATCGGCTCTTTAACGAGTACGATTATGTTTTATCGTTCAGGAGAACTTAATTTAAGATCCGTCTATAAGCTATTTCCACTCACGTTTATTGGCTCAATGATTGGTGCGTGGACGGTCCATTTAATGAATCCTGAAGTGCTTAAACCCTTGATGCTATTCATGCTTGCAGTGGTTGCGATTTATTCCATTTTTAAGAAAGATTGGGGTAGTATTTCAACTGATAAAAAATTCGCCGTCCACCATCTTGTCATTTTTATGCTAGTCATCTTTGCTATTGGATTCTATGACGGATTTATAGGTCCCGGAACGGGTTCCTTTTTAATTTTTGCCTTTTTAATGATGGGCTTTAATTTTTTAAAGGCCGCAGGGAATGCCAAGTTTTTAAACTTTGGGAGTAATGTATCTGCATTGTTGATGTTCATCTATTTAGGACAAGTCAATTACGCCTATGGGATACCAATGGGTCTGGCACAATTTGCTGGGGCTATTTGTGGTTCGAAATTTGCAATTAAACGGGGAAGTGGCTATGTCCGTGCTCTCTTTATCGTAGTAACCTTTTTATTGTTAGCCAAAAATACTTATGATTATTTTCAAAAATAAAATGAGTAGATGGGGGTTGTCCGGAATGGATTATCGAATTAGGGTGGCAATTTGTGATGAAACCGAACCAATTCGCCAGATATTGAAAGAGAATGCTGTTTGGTTTCAATCAAAGGGAATAAATCAATGGTCGTATTTAGTAGACGGTGGGGAGTATGCTGAAATTCATCGGGCAATTTTAAGTGAAGAGACGTTTGTTCTGGATATGGACAACAAAGTAATTGGGACATTTACGGTTTCGTCAAAACAAAGTGATTGGGATCGCGAGATATGGGGAGAGAGTAACGCCCCTTCAATATACATACACCGCCTGGCACTGGGATTAGATTACAAGGGAAATGGATTAGGATTGGAAACTCTGCAGTGGATAGAAGATAATTTCGCTGATCGTGTCAGATATTTAAGACTTGATTGCGTCGCTCATAATCAAAAGCTAAATCAATTTTATCAAAACTGTGGACTTACCTTGATCGGACAAACTGGTGATTTTAATAAGTATCAAAAGCTACTACATTAATAAATATTAAAACTTTCAATAAAAAAACTGTCCCAAAAAGGAACAAGTGTTTTTTTAAAAACTATCTCACGACCATAAACAGAGATAAAAGGACACCAATAAAAAAGAAGAGCTATTTTTGACTTTTATTTCAAAAATATTGTAGTAATCACTCAATAATGTGTAAAATTACACTCAAGTGATTGAAATTTATGATATATTTAACGAGTTGTCCCAGCAATAAGCGAATTTTTAAGCTTAATGGGCGAATCTTAGATATTAATGAGCGAATTTTTGACTTCAATGGGCGAATTTAAAAAAGTAATTGTCTTTTTACATACTTAGGATGAAAAGCCAGAATTACCATAAAAAATCCGCTTCGTGATTATAACGAGGCGGATTTTTCGTAGTACCAAAGATAGAAAGTAGCGGCTTCTTCCTTGGATACTCCATATAATTTACTTTTATGCATGGGCTTAGCCTTATTTGTGAATAGCAGGGTCGCGATGCCGAATTTTCTCTGCAGCCATGAGTGCTTTACTGTAATCTGTTGGATTCGGTCACGGTGGGTAACAAAGGTTTCATTGGTTAAGCCACCTTTTCTAATTTGGACCGTGTTTCCATCCCGGAGATAACTGGTGAACCAGTAGTCAAGGAGCCGTATCAGAACGGAAATGACAAAGACAATCGCAGTGATCCACAGCCACTCTCTTTTAAAAACCCACAGTCCGATGAGGAGCAAAACCGATAGATAATAAGGACGAAGCAGCTTAAGCCAAAGGACCTTAATCGGGAAACGCTCCATATGTTCTTCAATCTGGTAATCTGGCAGCATGGTATGTAAAATTCGATAAGCTTCTTTCTTCGGCATAAAGGGATAAAGAGAACTGGTTTCCTGATGTTCCTCATCATTTCCACCTGCACTGACAAGTTTGATCGAAGCGAGTCCGAGCATCCGTTTAAGGATGGTTTGTTCGACAATGATGGCTTGTACCCTCTGTTTTTGAATCGAAAAACTTATAAAATTGCCGATCCCTTTTTCAATATAAATCCGCTCATTGTCATCACTAATGACATAATTTCCATACTTCCAAGTTGTTTGGATCAGCCCGATTACGACGGATAAGGCCAGAGCTAATACAAAGAGTATGATCAACATCCACCAATGGAGCAGTAAGTAATCGAAGGCATTTTCCGTAGTTTCTTCAATTTGAAAAAAATCAGCTAGATTGGCATAAAGCGCACTTAATAACGGAAAAATTGCCAGGAAGCTTAGCGATGTAAAGGATGCCTTGACTAAATCTTTTCTAGTCGATTGAAAGTGTATCTTACGCTCTGAGGGTTTATCGACCACATGCACATCTAATTCCTCGAATGAATCTTGTTTTTGTTCCAAATGTGAAAGGATTCGTTCTTTTTCTTCTTTTTTAATCACTTTAAACTCAACGGAAGCATTTTCTCCACTTGTCCCTGTTACAAGCGTGAGGGAAGTTAGACCAAACCAGCGATGAACAAATGTTGTGCTCGAAGTTCGGTTATGAATACGGTGCAATCCAACCGTCCGTTGTTTCTTTACCATTATCCCTTCATAAATGACAATAGCATCTCCAACTAAGTCATAGCGGTGGAAGTACCATTTTAAGATAATGGTAAGAATGGTCCAGACCGAAGCAAGTAAAAGGATATAGCGGCCCCAGATGACCCAATTGGAAGTGGAGGAGGCTTTAAGGACAAATAAAAAGAGAAAGAACCAAAAGCTGTTTTTAATGAAGGATACCAACTCAACGACGATTACGGCGGGGTGATATCTTTTTACACCTCGGGTCATGCTCTTTCTCCTTCTAATACATTTATATCTTGTATTTTTGCATAGGTGGCAATTTCTGCTTTTAGATGTTTTGCTGCTTCGGCAGGTATGGCAGGAATGACATGGCTCGAAGTAGTGGTTCCAATCTCAATCTTGTATAGATCATAGCGCCTCATAATCGGACCTTGTTCTGTGCGAACGTATTCCACTTTTTCCATCGGGATTAATGTGTGTTGTACTTGCCATTTCCCATGTTTCAATTGAACAAATTTTTGATCAATTTTATAACGCCAGGTTCGTTGTAGATAGACTGGTTCAATCAAGATGGAGAAAAGAGCAGATAGAACGCCAATTCCACCCAAAATATAAAGAACGATGCCAATCCATCCATACCAGTCAAACTTCTCTGTGCAAACGATCAAAACAGCAATAATTAGGAAAGCTATCCCGTGCCCCATAGAATTGGATATTCTCCACATTTTCACAGCATCTATTGAAATTTTATCTGTCGGTTCCTCTATTGGTATGTACATTCATTTCACCTCAATTATCCTATACGGATAATACTATCAAATAGTTTCACTAGATACAGTATAGCAAGGCATGATAATTTTATATTTTTAGTTAATGCTCTTTTCGTAAACTTTGTTGCTTTTGGAGCTTATTAAGAGTCAATTACTAAGTTTCTGGGCAATTTTCGCAAATGTTCTTACGAAAAGATGCCACGAAGCATATAGTTATACGGGTTGATGAACTTGTACGAAAAACAACAATCTATGCGGAAATAGCCTTAGTTAAAGTCTAAATCTCGATTGTTTTTAGCCGCTTTATAATTATGATACGATGGAAAAGAAGAGAGAATTTTAATTCATTAAACGGGGGCAAGATCATGTACAGCTTTAAGAACGATTACAGCGAAGGTTCACATCCTAGAATATTGAATGCTTTACTGGAAACCAACCTTGTTCAAGAGGATGGTTATGGGGAAGATCAATTTTCACAAAAAGCAGTTGAACTATTAAAGGAAAGAATCGGCCGAACAGATGTTGATATTCACCTCTTATCAGGCGGAACACAAACAAATCTAATTGCCATTTCTGCTTTCTTGAGACCGCATGAAGCGGCCATGGCTGCGAGCACGGGTCATATCCTGGGGCATGAAACGGGAGCTATCGAAGCAACAGGCCATAAAATCCTATCGATTGAAGCAGAGAATGGGAAACTAACCCCTTCGGATATTCAAGCAGTCCTCGACGGACATCCAGATGAGCACATGGTCAAACCTAAGCTTGTATACATATCGAATTCCACTGAAATCGGAACCATCTATTCAAAGCACGAATTAGAGGATTTAAGTGATTTTTGCAAAAAGAACAAACTCATTTTATATATGGATGGGGCAAGACTAGGGTCAGCCCTCACTTCGAAGGAAAATGACCTTCAGTTAAGCGACCTACCGGCACTTGTCGATGCCTTTTATATTGGTGGAACAAAAAACGGTGCCCTCATCGGTGAAGCTTTAGTTATTTGCAATGATTCATTGAAAGAAGATTTTCGTTATCATTTGAAACAAAAAGGGGCACTACTTGCGAAAGGGAGACTTTTAGGCATTCAATTTCTTGAATTGTTCCGGGACAATTTGTTCTTTGATTTGGCTTCACATGCGAATAAGATGGCAGCCATTCTTAGTGAAGAAATCAGCAAGGCAAATTTTCAGTTTCTGACCGATTCTCCATCGAACCAAATTTTTCCGATTTTACCGAATGCACTGATTACAGAATTAGAGAAAGACTATTCTTTTCATATTTGGGAAAAGGTAGATGCCGAGCACTCGGCCATTCGCCTTGTCACATCCTGGGTAACAAAAGAGGACGAAGTTGCAGCCTTTCTTGAGAGGTTGAAAAGTGGATTACGATAATTCTAATAAACAAACGGCAGTACTGAATACTATTGTTAAAATGTGGTAAGGATGGATAACTATAAGAAAGGTAATGTACTAAGGGTTAAGGCTAAAGTAAAGCCGGTATAAGGAAGGACATTTAATATATGGGTTCTTATTTATATTATCCTTTGGTCCATATTCTCTTTGACTTTTGAATGGTTCTCCTTGCAAACTGAATATTTTTATTATAGTGGATGGAAGCTTTGGTATTCTGGGGTATTGTATCCAATTATCTTTATAGTCCTTGTGATAAATTTAAGATTTATTCAAAGAATGATTAGGAAATAAATTTTGTTGAATATACTTGAATGTTGTTAGAAAATTTGATATTGTTAGAGAAATGAAAAGACGATGTGTAACTGGCGAAACACGGATAACCGTGAGGGAGCACATAATGTCGTAGCCGTTCGCCTGGGCAGAGGTAAGGGATTTAATCCCTTACCTCTTTCTGCATATTAGGAGGGGATAGAAGCGGCTAGAAGTCAATATTCTGTTAAATTTCATTATTCTAGTAGAAACATTAGTAATTTGAAAGTTGCCAATCCCTTTGCTTAAAATCCTTTAAATTTATTTAGTAAACTTAAAAACTATCACAGAAGAATAGAGGAGAAAACAAGATGAGCACAATAACCCTAGACAAAAAGAAAACCATTAAAACGTTAAACAATATTGCTGAGAGCGGGTTGAAGGTATTCAAAAACGATCACTTCACGATCGACAATGAAAGTGAAAATCCTGATGCCATTGTTGTTCGCAGTTTTAATATGCATTCCATTGAATTAGGGAATGATTTAAAGGCCATTGCACGTGCCGGAGCGGGTGTCAATAATATTCCGGTCGACAAATGTACAGAGCAAGGGATTGTTGTTTTTAATACCCCTGGTGCGAATGCTAATGCGGTAAAAGAAATGGTTCTTACCACATTAATGGCATCATCCCGTAACCTGTTTGACGGTGTAGCTTGGACAAAGACGCTAGCAGGCGAGGGAGAACAAGTACCGAAGCTGGTAGAAGCCGGTAAGAAACAATTCGTTGGAAAAGAAATTAAAGGTAAAACCCTCGGTGTAATCGGATTAGGTGCAATTGGTGCGCTTGTCGCGAATGATGCGCTTGATTTAGATATGGATGTTATTGGATTTGATCCGTTCATCTCTGTGGATACAGCTTGGAACTTGTCCCGTAATGTTCAGCGTGCGATGACAATTGAACAGTTGTTTGCTAATTGTGATTATATAACTGTACACGTTCCATTAACCGAAGACACCAGAGGAATGTTTAACGAAGCAACCTTTAGCATCATGAAGCCTGGCGTTCATATTTTAAATTTCTCACGTGGAGAACTTGTGAATGAAACAGATATGGCGGCAGCCTTAGAAAGCGGGCAGGTTGGCAAGTACATTACAGATTTCCCGAATGAAAATGTTTTGAAAATGAAAAATGCTATTCCAATCCCACATCTTGGTGCTTCTACACAAGAATCAGAGGAAAACTGTGCGATTATGGCAGCCCGCCAAGTGAAGGATTTTCTCGAAACAGGAAATATCAAAAACTCTGTGAATTTTCCAAATGCATCACTGCCATTTACAGGCAAGAGACGCGTGGCGGCATTCCACAAGAACGTTCCAAATATGGTGGGGCAGCTTACACTAGCTATCTCAAGCTATAATTTAAACATCGCAGACATGATTAATAGAAGCCGTGGCGAATACGCCTATACGATGATCGACATTGACAATAAAGTGAATGGCGATATCATTCCAGGTTTGGTGGAAAAAATCAATCAAATTGAAGGTCTAGTTACAGCACGTGTTATTTAATCATCCTTTCATTTAAAAAAAGTAAAAAAAGCTCAGGGTCCCATTCATATTATGGATGGGACACGGGCTTTTTTTACTTTCTATGAGTTTTTTGGGTCATGATTTAGTTATTTTTCATAAAAAATGATTGTAAACTAGGAATATACCTATTTGAATATTAGGAAACATAACATAACAAAATGACGAGGAGTGAAGTGGATGGCCATTCAAGTTGATAAACCATTTTTGGAAAAAGGTCATGTGGGAGCTATGATTGAATGGCTTGCTTCGATTGGAAAAACGGAAAACGGGGGAGTAACAAGACTTTTGTATTCACCGTCCTGGCTAGAGGCGCAGTTGGCGTTAAAAAATATTATGGATCAATCGAAATTGCATACGTATTTTGACAGTGTCGGCAATTTATTTGGTAGATTGCCAGGGGCAGAAACAAACGGGAAAACGATCTTGACCGGCTCACACGTGGATACGGTTGTAGATGGTGGGAAATACGATGGTGCCTATGGAATTATTGCAAGTTTCATTGCTGTCTTAAGGCTATTTCAAGCCTATGGATACCCGAAAAAAACGATCGAAGTGGTTTCATTATGTGAAGAAGAGGGGAGTCGTTTTCCACTCACCTTTTGGGGGTCGAGAAATATCAGTGGTGCCTACACCCTTGACCGAGTAAAAGAAGTGAGAGACTCAGAGGGAATTCTATTTTTAGAAGCGATGAAGCAAGCAGGGTTTGATCCTGAAAAGTATACTGCTCCGGTTCGGGAGGATGTGGAACGGTTTGTTGAGATTCATATTGAACAAGGGATGATTCTTGAGAAAAATCAGAATCAGGTTGGGATTGTGACCCATATTGTTGGGCAACGCCGTTATACCATTCACATCAAGGGAGAATGTAACCACGCAGGAACGACGCCGATGCCGTATCGGAAGGATGCAGTTAGTTCAGCGGCCCATTTTATTTCATTTTTAACGGAAAAAGCGAAAGCGGCCGACCCACAATTAGTGGCAACGGTTGGTAGGTTAAATGTAAAACCAAATGTGCCGAATGTAGTCGCCGGTGAGGTAGAGTTTAGCCTGGATATTCGACATCATCAAGAGGTTGTAATTGATCAGTACTGTAAAGAGATTTTCACGGAGTTTAAACGATTCTCCGAAAGCTTAAATATGGAAGTGTCCATTTCACAATGGATGGACGTAAAGCCTGTTAAGATGAATGGGGAGATGTGTGAGTGTGCTCGTGAAATTGCTGAGCGGAAAAACTACCGTTTTCAAGAGATGATTTCGGGGGCTGGACATGATGCTCAAGTATTTGGTACCGTCTGCGCAACCTCCTTATTATTTGTACCGAGCCAAAAGGGTATCAGCCATTCACCAAAGGAATTTACGAGTTTGGAAGATTTAGAAACAGGAATTGACCTATTAACCGAAGTTTTATATAAACTAGCATATTAGGAGTAGTTGGAGATAGCTTTTTCTGAATTGCACACACCAATCACGTTCCGGAAATGAAGCGATTCTTTGCAGTATTATTGAACCGGGTGACCGAGTGCTTGTGCCGATTTGTTAACGTTGAAATAGAGATGTAGTTGTATGAATGGACTCGGCTGTTTACGGCCGGGTTTTTCACTTACCAAGAGAGCATCAATTTTTGTAATTAGGTAAATGAAAGGGTGTTTCATTTACCTTAAGAGCAATAATTTTTGCGTTTAGGTAAATGAAGAGACCTCTCATTGCCCGTCGGAGCATTATTTTTTATATAACAATAATGTAAGAAGGGCCTTAGGTAATATGAGGGGCCATATAGTAATGGCTTCACCTGAATTTGTAGCCGAAGAGATTTATCGAATTACAACAGACGATTCCACTCAGTTACGATACATTGTTGGAGAAGATGCGAAAACAATGATTGGGATGAGAGAAAAATATGGCGATGAACCGTTTATTCAATCGATCAATGCCAGGTTCTCTTAGAGTGTCTCTCTATTGGTAGTAACTGCTTAAAAAATTTTAAAAAAGGTACTAGATTTAGTACTTACTAACCAGATTCCAGAATATCTTTTTACGTATGTATGGCTTGATCATAATAAAGGAGAGATATGATGGAAAACTTTGATGTCATTATTATTGGCAGCGGCCATAACGCGTTAATTACGGCAGCCTATTTAACACGTGCGGGTCGAAGTGTTTTAGTTTTAGAGAAAAATGATCGTCCTGGTGGATTCTTGCGCACAGAAGAGCTGACGCTGCCAGGGTTTAAACATGATGTGTTTGCTGCCGCACATCCTCTCTTTACAACTGGACCAGCTTATGCTGAGCTAAAAGAGGACCTAGAAGCACGAGGACTTCGATATTTAAATACGAACCTTCCGACCGGTGTTTCGATGGAAGACGGACAAACAGCTGTCCTGCCTCGTTCATTTGAAGAGCTCATCGCTGAGGCGGAACGGTTAGCTCCTGGAGACGGAGCAGCTCTGGCCGGCATGTTTGAACAGTTGAACCCTTATGTCAACGATGTATTTGGCCTGTTCAACATGGATCTCTCCAGTCCAGAAGCGTCACCAATTCTACAGCGTTTGCTTCATCAAGAGGGCGGTGTAGGCTATTCGCCATTCGCAGCTTCGTTAGTTTCAACCGCCCGTAATACGGTCAGTACACTTAAGTCACCAGTAACGCGGGCAATGCTGGCATCCTGGGTTACCCACCTTGGGCGCACACCCGATGAAGTCGGAAGCGGGATTTGGGTGCCGCTAACGGTAATGGCGCTGATGGGTGGCGGAATGCCTACACCAGAAGGCGGCAGTGAGAAACTGGTTCAGGCATTGTCACAATTGATTAATGACCAGGGCGGAGAATTTATTACACAAACTCCTGTTGAGCAGATCTTAGTAGAGAATGGTCGTGCCATTGGCGTAAGAACCGCAAAGGGGAAAAAATATCATGCCAAGCAGGCAGTCGTCGCCTCCACCACTCCTGACCAGCTTTATCTATCGCTATTAGCCGACACGGATATTTCCCCTCCACTCCGTGCACAAGCGAGACAGTATCGATATGGTCGAGGTTGTGTCCAAATTCATCTAGCCCTAAGTGAGCCGCCAAACTGGCCTGATAAACGGTTCAACCATGTCGGTCAACCGCATCTAACCGATGGACTCGACGGATTTACTCTAGCGATTGCCCAAGGAGCGGCCAATCTGCTCCCGTCTAACCCTACCTTTACGGTCGACTGCTCGACGAACCTGGATCCAACTCGTGCACCAGCAGGAAAAGCGATCATGCGCGTTCAAGTGCTGGAAGTACCAATCCGTCCGCGTAGGGATGCTGCCAACTTAATTGATGTGGGTGATGGATCATGGACCTATGATTTAACGGAGCGGTTTACGGAACGGGTGCTAAATGTGGTGAGCAAGCATATACCAAATATCCCTAGTGCGGTCATCGGAAAATATGTAGTTACACCGGACACAATTGCAAGGTTTAATCCCAACTCAGGACCGGGGGATCCTTACGGTGGAGCCCATGATTTAGGGCAAAGCTATCTTTTGAGACCATTACCAGGGCAGCCAGGTCATCAGACAGCGATTCCAAATGTGTATATGCTCGGTGCCGCAACCTGGCCAGGGCATGGAGTGAATGGCGGGTCAGGCTACATTGTTGCTCAGAAGCTTTTGTCACAATAAAGAAACTCATTGTTAGTCGATTTGATCCGTTTGGAGTTTTGTGCCATTTCGTGGGTGTTTTGTGCCATTTTCAAAGGGTTATGTGCTATAAGACATTTTTTTTCAAAAAATAGGTTCATTTTTTGAAAAAGAAATTGAATTTCAATTACACCAAAGGGGTTACTAAAGAGGTTCAATTATACAAAGGAACACAGGTGATTTTACTATGAATCCCGGTGTTCTTTTTTAGTCTTATGTTGCTTTGGATAATACAAGGTTCACGAAAATAGCTATTATTCTATTCCTCTATTTTTTAAAGACATGCTGTCCAATAATCTTCGTTGTTGTTCGTGTATCGAGCCAGCGACTAGTAGCAATAGCAGGATTATAGAAAAATAAAGCTCCTGGTGCTAGTTGGCGTTGTTCAGATAATGCTGCTTTTACAGCTTTAATTGATTCCTCATCAGCAGGCTTATTGATTTCACCATTTTGAACAGGTTGGAATTGACGTGGGGCATAAATGACTTCTTTTATGGTGTCTGGGAATTTTTTACTTTCAACTCTATTAAGCACCACACAAGCTACCGCAATCTTTCCTTCATAAGGTTCCGTCTGAGCCTCGGCTCTGACCAATCTAGCAAGTAAATCTATTTCATCTTCTGTGAGACTTATTTTTATGAAATTCTCTTTTTTGGATTCACTAGGTGTAATCGGTTTTGTATCAGAAACGGACTGATGGACCGCTGCTAACTCTTGCGGCGTTAAATTATTTTCCTTGGAACTATAAGACGTCGTATACCCATGTTTAATGGGATAGGCAAAAGCTGGGGAAGCTAATAACAGTGATGCTAGTAATATAAAAACCATGCTAAGTTTTTTCATTATTCTAGTCCTCCTAGTTAATTAAGCGTTTAAATCTATTCCTATGAATGGAAAAAATAGATTAGTATTACAAATAGGTAGATTAGTTTTACAGTTTGGTTACATAGGAATCAAAATCTATTAATTTAAAAATATAAGATTATGATTCAGTTATAATTTTTTAATCGAATAGGATGGGATCGTTCCAATGCGTAATAATGAAATCTTAAGGAGGGAACACATGTTAAGGGGAGAAAAGCCTGGAAATATTGTCATTCTTAACGGGACTTCAAGGCTGGGAAGTTGGTAGAATCAATGAATAAAGAAATACAAATGGATGGCATCGATCGCTTCGATGTCATTTTTGATCTTTATTAACATTCATTAATCCCTTTGAATACTAATAATTGATTGTAATGATTAATAAATTGGTAAAAGAGAAATCGATTTTTAATAATTGTGGTCAATAGGAGGGTGAAACAGTGAGAATTGAGTACGATTACACATTCGGATTGCCAAGGAACATTGTATGGAAATACATCAAGGATGAAACGGTGCTTCAGAACTCACTCCCTGGTTGTAAGTCTTTTTCAGAAGTGAGCAGTGGTGTGTACCGCGCTGAATTAGAGATTAAAATGGGTCCTATACAAGATCACTTTGCCCTTGAGATTCGACTTTATGAGAAGAAATTATCTTCATTAATTCAGTTACAAGTAAAAGGAACAGGTAAAATCGGAGATATTGCAGGTAATGCAGACCTTTATCTTAAAGATCAACAAGCGACCACCCCGCTAAAATGTATAATTGATGCAAAGGTAACTGGTGCACTTGCTTTGGCCGGTCAGCGGCTATTGGAGGACGGGGCTAATAAGGGGTTGGAGACATTTTTTCAAAAAGTAGAAAAGGATATAAAAAGACAACTTTATTATTTGAAACGAAAAGGAAGGTAATCTACCAACGGGTTTTGTCCATAAGTATACTTAAGTTAAGCCCTTCTCATTCGAGAGGGGCTTAATTCACCTTATCCAATACTTTCACGCCGTTTTTGCCTATTTCTCTGTAATTCCCCTTGTTTCCATATATATTTTTGCATATATAACTTTAATACGTCCTCTATTGTTTTTCCATTTCTTTCTACAACGTCCCGAAAATCGTCTCTAATATTTTCTGGAACGTTTATGCTTAATTGAACTGGTTTGACCTCTAATTTCCTTGCCCTTTCTTTTTTCATGAATAATACTCCCCTTTGCGTTTCATTCATAACAAGAATATTTTAAAGAAAATAAATATTTATAATATTCGATAGACGAATAGATTTTAACAAGTGAAAGCGAATACAACAAAGGGGAAATTAACGACAAATACCGACAATTTTTTTAAGGTAGAATTTTTTTACTTCCCACTAACTAGTCTTTAGACTCCGATAATTCAGGCATAAGCATTTATTCAAATAATTTACCTTTTATTGGGCATCCTTTTTTTGAGGATGTTTTTCTTGATAAAAAAAGATTTAATAAGTTGACCATTAAAGTCTTAGCAAAAAAGTAGACATGAAACCAATAGGGGTGAAGTTATTTGAAATGCCCGGAATGCGTATATTCCAATCCAGAAGGAGTGAGGTTCTGCTTAAACTGTGGTGAAAAGTTTATTAAAAATAACACACCAGGTGATGAAAATAGTTTTTTTTATGAGTTTGCCGATTATGTTAATATGGTTCCAAAAATTGAACGATCCATTGAGCCCAAATTTCAAAACATATTTTCGCGTGTTTTCCGTAATCATAGTGAACTGGAAGCGGAGCGGCTGTTTATCGTAGGAACGGCCCTTACGACACCTAAAATTACGGAAGTGAAAGACACATGGCCAAAACCTTGGCTTTTTGCCAGGGTGTTCATCATTGCGCTTCTTGCATTTGCAGGATTTTACATTGGTGTGAGTTATTTTGGAAATGTTAACTTTATACCTGGACTTGTTATTGTGGGTGCCTTTGCTGTTCCGTTTACGACGTTAATCTTCTTCTGGGAGATGAATGCCCCGCAAAATATTGCCTTTTATCGAGTTATTTATATCGTGTTGCTTGGCGGGATTCTTTCTATGTTAGTCGCACTCGTGTTTTTCGATATTTTGAAAAACAATATCAATCCGATTACGATTGGAATAATTGAGGAACTTGCTAAAGCGATAACGGTCATTTCATTTGTTCGTTACCGAAAATACAGATATATTCTAAACGGCCTTCTCATTGGTGCTGCAGTTGGAGCAGGTTTTGCAACGTTTGAAACGGCAGGGTATGCTCTAAGGGCACTGCTTTCTGGGGATAGCACAAATCTTTATAACACCATCCTATGGAGAGGGATTTTTGCTCCTGGAGGGCATGTTGCGTGGGCTGCTTTGACTGGTGCAGCTTTCTGCAGAGTCCAAGGGGAACAGCCATTTAACCTTAAGATGTTATTCCGTGTTAAATTTTTACGCGTCTTTTTGTTAGTGGTTGTGATGCATGCTTTATGGGACACCCCGATACAAGGAATGTTCCCCTATGGGCAATTTCTATTAATGGCAGCCTCCTGGATTGTTGTTTTACTGCTCATCCGAGCCGGACTTAAGGAAATAGCGAAAAGAAAATTAATGGTTTAAGAAGCAGGGGAGAGTTCTTCTGCTTCTTTTTTATGGTGAGGCCTAGAGACGACGAGGCTACCTGACCCTAAAATGAGCTGAATAGTCTTCGGAGTTCGCTAGTACGATTTTCCGTAGGAATAATGTACCAAAAGTTTACTTTTATATTGACAGTTTATATGGATGATTTTATATTTATAGTGAACAATTTTAAGAGTATTCAGAATTAACAGGCCACCATTCTTTAGCAAAAAAAGAAACCGGTTTCTATCTAATCAATCATCCGTATTTGGATTGTTGAACACAAAAATACTTCAAAAAAATAGATGATAGGAATTCATTTGGAAGAAAAAGAAACCGGTTTCTATTGAAAACTTTTGGGGAGGTGATTAGAAACTTTGCTGTTTGATTCTAGAAAAATAGTAAAAGGAGAATGCTAAAATGGTAAAAGCTAATTTTAAACAGATTGCTAAAAGGATAGCAACATGCGGATCGGCCACGGCCCTGACCCTTAGTCTGCTCGCACCTGCAGCACCTAAGACATTTGCCGCTGAAGAAACTCAATCGAATACCATAACAGAAACGGTGAAATTAGACCCAAGCTATCAACAGGCACCATTTAATGGTTGGGGAACAGCCCTTGTCTGGTTTGCCAATATTACAGGTGGCTGGCCGGATGAAGTCAAAAACCAATTAGCAGATGCACTTTATGGTAAGGATGGCCTTAATTTTAATATTGCTCGTTATAATATCGGCGGGGGTGATTCACCGGAAACCACTCCGTACATGCGTCTTGGCGGAGCGGTCCCAGGTTATTGGAATCGGCCTGCTGAGTTTGGGCCGCCAAATGGGAACACAGAAGGCTGGACAGAGCCGAATAATTGGTGGGACCCTAATAATCCTGATCATTGGAACTGGAACGCTGATGGCAACCAGCGCTGGTGGCTGACGGCAGCTAAGTCTCGAGGGGCAGATACGTTTGAAGCTTTTTCAAACTCGGCACCATACTTTATGACTCAAAGCGGATACGTATCCGGCAACTGGAATTCTAATAATGATAACCTTAAGCCGGATCAATACACGAATTTTGCCAGCTATTTAACAGAAGTTGTAAACCATCTGCAGCAAGAAACAGGCATTCAATTTAAAACGCTTTCACCGGTAAATGAACCGAATACTAACTACTGGGGGGCCAAGGGCAGACAAGAAGGATCACACTGGACCCCTGCATCACAAGCGAAAATGATCGATGAAGTGAAAAAGCAATTAACCGAAAAAGGATTGGAAACCGTTGTATCGGCAATGGATGAAACCAATCCATCAACATTCCGTAAAGATTGGGATGCGTATAATACAGACACCCGCAACAATATTGGCCAGCTAAATGTACATACCTACGGGACAGGAGAAAGAATTGGTGCCAGAGATATTGCCAAAGCGGCCGGAAAAAGATTGTGGATGTCGGAAGTGGACCTAAGTGTCGGCGGCCAGAATCATGAGGACATTATGCCAGGGCTTGCCATATCGGAAAGAATTCAGGCGGATATCCAACAGCTCGAGCCGGAGGCATGGGTACTTTGGCAAGCAGTGGAAGATGAGGTAAACATGAGGCCTGAGAATGAGAATGGCAACTGGGGTCTAATGCAGGTTGACTTTACAGCAGATGATTTCAGTAATTTTAAAATCTACAAAAATAAAAAGTACTACGCAGTGGGCAACTACAGTAAATTTATCCGCCCTGGTGATAAGTTTATTAATTCAAATAACAAAAATACCTTGGCAGCTATTAATTCAAAAGATGACTCCGCTGTTATCGTTTATACCAATTCATCTACGGAATCAAAAGCAGTCGACTTCGACTTTTCTGGATTTGAAACGGTAAATGAAACAGCCACGGCAACACCATATACAACATCTGCGACCGATAATTTGCAGAAAAAAGAAGACATCAAGGTAAAGGACGAAAAATTAGCAGCGGTGGTTCCAGCACAATCGATTACGACCTTCGTCGTATCCGGTGTTTCTGGTGTCGACAAGGATGCTGGTTTCTTAAATAATCAAGATAAATACAAAGTAAGCAATCAAAATAGTGGCAAGGTACTGGATATCACTCAGGATGGCAAGATTGTGCAAAAAACTTATGACCGTGATAAAGCCGCCCAGCAGTGGAGCATTCAAAAAGTAACCAAGGGATACAGCTCAAAGGAATTGTATAAAATCGTCGACACTAATAGTGGTAAAGTAATAGGTATAGAAAATGGGTCAGCTGTAGAACAAGCGGATCAAAATACAGCTAGCCAAAAGTGGATGGTATCGACCTCCGGTAATCAACAATACACGTTCATTAACGCAGCAAATGGTCAGATGCTGGAAGTTGGCGGTGCGTCCACAAAAGAAGATGCAGGTGTTGATGTATGGTCAGCGAACTCTGGAAAGAATCAGACCTGGATCATAAATAAGGCTGGAATTGTAGAAATTGAGCCTGCTAATGTAGTCGTCACCAAGAAAAAAATCGCACCCGAAATGCCGCAAGAGGTTACCACGATTTACGGTGATGGGGAAAGAGTACAGAAAGCCGTCCAATGGGAGCCGATTGACCCTGAACAATATGACAGAGAAACCACTTTTACCGCGAGGGGTACAGTAGAAGGAACGAACATCCCAGCTGTCGTAAATGTAACCGTCAGCAAGGTGGAAAGTGTCGAACCTATTAAGGTGAAAACCGTTCCAGGGAAAGAACCGGTACTGCCGGAATTTGTTTCTGCTAAACTTGAAAATGGTACGGAAGGAAACGTTCGTGTGGATTGGGAACCAATTGACCCAAGCAAGTTTGAAAATCTAGGCAAATTTACAGTCAAAGGCTCGATTCCGTATAGTTCGGTTAAAGTAACTGCCAATGTGCAAGTCACCAAACCGGCATTGCAGAACATCGCGTTAAATCTTCCGGGCTCTGGCAAGGAGTTTCCAAAGGCAAGCGCTTCCTTTACTGGACAGTATGACAAGGCAACCAATGTCAACGATGGCGATATCTCTTCGGTTCGTTGGACGAATTGGGATCCTAACAGCTGGAGACCAGAAGATTCAGTAGCCCTTGATTTTGGTAGTGAGGATACCATATCTAAAGTCGATTTCTATTTTTATGATGATGGTGGCGGTACGAGACCACCGGAATCTCTACATCTTGAGTACTGGGATGGGGCCAATTGGAAGGCCATCGACGGTACCCAATTAGATGTGAATGCGACAAAAGACTTAACGGTGAACTTTGCACCAGTAACCACATCAAAAATTCGAGTGGTGATGAAGGCGATGCCAAAAACATGCATTGCGATTTCGGAAATGGAGGTATTTGGAAAAGGAGATGTCATCAAGGCTGGCCCAAGCATCGGCGATGATGCCACGCTTGAGAGTATCTTAATCGATGGAAAGCCGCTAACTGATTTCCAACCAAACCAATTTACTTATGATGTGAAGGATAAAGCATCGAAATCTCCAGTTGTTTCAGCAGTAACTAACGACTTATTTGCCTCCTATCAGGTATCTGAAAAAGAGGACGCTGCTGTGATTAGGGTAAAATCGGAGGATGGACTCCGGGTGGAAACCTATACGGTTAATTTTAGATAAATCCATTGGTCATAGTTGAGGATGCAAAAATCCTCAACTATGACTTTTTATAGCTATATTTTCCCCAATAGCCACGTTGACCCTCTCAACTACCATTTTCCTATTTAAATAGATTGACAATCGGAAGAAAGAAATTTAGGATAAAACCAATTTCAATATATCGGTTTATTTTTTTTAAGGCTCTTTTCGTAAACTTTGTTGCTTTAGGAGCTTTTTAAGGGTCATTTACTAAGTTCCTGGGCAATTTTCGCAAATGTTCTTACGAAAAGATGCCACGAAGCATATAGTTTTACGGGTTGATTAACTTATACCAAAAACAACAATCTATGCGAAAATAGCCTTTTTTAAGAAGGGAGGGCTTCAGTTGGAAAAAAAAACATTTACCATCTACGATATTGCCGATGCCACAAACGTATCTCCGGCCACCGTATCACGGGTCCTAAATGGCAATTATCCTGTCAGCAAGAAAACAAAAGAGAAGGTATTGGCGAAAATACAGGAATATAATTTCCAGCCAAACAGTATTGCAAGAAGCTTGTCAAAAAAAGAAACAAAGATGATTGGGCTGATTTTACCAGACATCACGAATCCATTCTTTTCAAGCTTCTGCATGGAATTGGAAAAATACGCTCAAAAAAAGGGCTATACGATTTTCTTATGCAATTCAATGAACGATAGTGAGATGGAGTCGGTTTACCTAAAGGTTCTCTCGGAACGTCAGGTCGAAGGGATCATCATGATGGGCGGCCGGATAAATAAATCGGTAACGGTAGCAGAAGAGGCTGCCGAGGTGCTGGAGGTTATGAACAAGATTCCTGTTTTGATGGTCAATGGAGAGATGTCGGGCGTCGATTGTTATCGAGTGAGATCCGATGAGCAGTTTGGTATGAAGATGATTGTGGAGCACTTAGTCCAAATGGGTCACAAAAACATTGGCTTGCTGGGAGGAAAGCAGGGGATTACTTCGACCGATATCAAAGTAGAGGGGTTCAGGAAGCTACTAATGGAAAATGGTCTGGTTTATCAACCTGAATGGCATATATACAGCGGTTTTTCAGTAGGAAGCGGACAAAAGGCAATGAACCTGCTGCTAGAAAACAAAGAGTTGCCAACGGCCATTATTTGTATGAATGATATGATTGCTTCCGGTGCTTTAGTTGAATGCAATCACCAAAATATCGATCCCAAGAAATTTGCCTTTGTGGGCTATGATGATTCGTTTGTCGCCGATATCTTGACGCCGAGCCTTACCTCCATTAACCATGACTACGAAAAACTCGGAACGGTGGCACTAGATTTAATTATTAACGCAAAAAATGAGCAAGAAGTACTGGTGGAGACAAAAGAAGTAACCATTGAACCCTTTCTCACCATAAGGAACTCGACTGCGAGATGACAACCAAGCCGTATGTACAAGAATAGGCTGCCTCATTGCAAAAGAATTTGGAATGAAGGCAGCCTTGAAGGTGTTTAATATGTGTTTTATTTCGCGAATTAAATTCAACCTGGGATAAGTTCATTTAGCAGTTATTATTTTTAGCTTTTGCTTTTCTGTAATGTATCTTTAGCCTTTAAACATTGATAAATATTGATTGCTAAATGAATATTAAATAATGGTTGACTATCATTCAAGTCCATTAATAGAATTTCCCCAATTCGCTTTAAACGATAGCTTAAGGTATTAGTGTGAATATGTAAAGAATCAGCCGTTTTCTTTATGTTCTGATTTTGGTCTAAATAAACAATCAGAGTGCTTAACAATTCGCCTTTTCTAGATTGTTCATATTCAATAAGTGGACCTAATACTTCATGAATAAAATCGTTCAATTCTTCCTTTGAGTTTTGTAAAATAAACCTCTGAACGCCAAGGTCTGTATAACTCAGGACTCTATGATCAAAAAGATAGTTTTTGAGAAACTTTATGCACTTTGTCGCTTCTACAAATGACTCATGGACAAAAGTAAGCCCTTGCTTAATTCTTCCAATGCCAATCGATACGTCTATCTCTCTATATTTATTTGTAATCTCAAGCTGTAAATTTATTGTAAGTTCTTTTACTTCGGCAACAATATTGGACGAAGAAACTCTTGAATGAAAGGATAGAAGAGCAACAATTTGATTTTCAACCCTTACTGCCATTACTTGAGAGTTCCTCCCAAGTAATGTGATATTGGCCATATGAAGTAAATTCCTTAAAACGTGTTCGCCTAAAACCTTTTTCTCGTTTAATTTATCTTCAAAATTAATAATAATGGCAACATAGGTCCGGTTAGGGTCAAAATTTAAATTCTTTGCTTTCTGAATGAGTGCTTCATCCATCTGTCCTGAAAAAAGCTTCGTCACGAATTCCCCTCTTAAACGCTGCTGTGTTTCAAAAATAGCTTGTTCTTTTACCAGTTCAAGTGAAATGATCGTACAAGCATGTTCAAGAGCAGCGATTTCCACCTCACTCATTTTTTGTTTAGAAAGGATTATTAGCCCGCCTAGAGACTTTAGTTTAGATCCAAGTGATAATACAACTATTTGATAAGTTTCATCATTTAATGTTATATCGGAAACGGTATGTGAATTTTCAAGTGTTAGGATAATTTGTTTGGTGTATTGTGTAATATACTCGGTCATCTCTACAGAAAATGAGGAATGGCAGGCAGAAGCCCTAAGTTCTCCTATTTCATTAAAGAGAAACATATGCTGTCCAATTGTTTTATGTATAAAATTCATAATTGATTGAATTCCTTCACCATTTACAACAAGATTGGCTAAGTTCCTATGTATTTCTATTGAATGGGAAAGCATCCGAACTGTATTTTCCTTTTCATAATATAGACTGGATTTTTCCAAGGCAATCGCTGCTTGGTGGCCAATCGCTTCCAATAGATTAATATCCTCTTGCTTAAACTGCAAAGATTGTTCAAAAGAGTCCAATGTAATCACGCCAATACATTTTCCCTTTTGTAAAATAGGTGAAGAAATGACGGATGTAAAATGAAAATTACTCGGAATAGCCCGATCCAATAAATCTCTGTTATATGGAGTTAATGTAGAAAGTGCTTGTTTAATTTCTACCTCATCCCAAAAAATGAGACATTTTTTTGAAGCAAAAGAAATCCCAGTCATGGATTCACCGCTAGCTAGTTTAATTTGCCTAAAAATATGTGGATAAAATAATCCTTGAGCGGATTTTGCGATTAGTCGATTCTGGTTTTTGTCAAAAATCCAAATAGAGCCTCCTCCAGCAGCTTCAACGACAGATATCGTTTCATTCATGATTGAATCAAAGATGGTATCAATATCTAATTTGGAATTAATAACGTTGGACACTTGGATTAAGGACTTTAGTTGTCTATGAGTTAATGTATCTTGCATCTTTCATCATCCTTACTCTATGAAATTTATTATTTTACATATCAATCTATTTTTGTGTTTTTTGTGTAAAACACACAAATTTTTCATAATAATATTCATGGAAATGTACATAGCATTATATTTCTAAATAGTTTTATTATTATTATTATAAGAAAGTTATAAAAATAATGAAAGGGGGTCAGTACATAGAGATTTAGTGAAAGGTTTGATATTTGTTACGAAAAAAGGCTAATTATGAGTAATTTTGTTGTAAAATATTTTTTTTACCAAAAAATAATCAAAATATTTAGAAAGGGGTTGCAAATAAATGAATTTTGATTTAACGAAAGAACAAGAGATGATACGCAAATTAATTCGAGATTTTGCTGATGCAGAAGTTGCTCCTGGAGCAGATGAACGTGATCGAACTGGGGAATTCCCTAAAGAAATTTTTTCAAAACTAGCAGAGCTAGGAGTCATGGGACTGCCTTTCCCTGAACAATACGGGGGAGGTGAAGCTGACACTGTCAGTTTTGCAATTGTTGTTGAAGAACTTAGTCGTGTTTGCGCATCAACAGGAATTACATATTCAGCCCATATTTCATTAGGGGGGGCCCCTCTTAATTTATTTGGTACGGACGAACAAAAAGAGAAATACTTAACACCAATTTGTACTGGAGAGTCTTTCGGAGCATTTGGTTTGACTGAACCGAATGCAGGCTCCGATGCAGGGGGAACCCAAACAACTGCAGTTCTTGATGGCGATGAGTGGGTCATTAACGGCTCAAAATGTTTTATTACAAATGCAAGCTATTCCAATCACCTTGCAGTGACAGCGGTTACAGACCGTTCAAAAGGGATCAACGGCATCACAGCATTTATTGTTCCTACTAATACTCCAGGATTCACTGTAATCGACAACTATGAAAAAATGGGTTTGCATGCCTCAAATACTACAGAACTGATCATGGAGAATGTAAGAGTTCCAAAAGAAAATCTGCTGGGAACAGATGGAAACGGTTACAAACAATTTTTAGCTACTCTTGATGGCGGAAGAATTGGAATCGCAGCTATGGCTGTAGGTATTGCTCAAGGTGCTTATGAAAAATCTCTTCAATATGCGAAGGAAAGAAAACAGTTTGGAAAGAGTTTATCCAACTTCCAAGCAATCCAATTTAAATTAGCTGACATGGCAATGAATATCGAATTAGCCCGGAATATGGTTTTTAAAGCAGCTTGGTTAAAGGATCAAGGACGAGCATTTAAGAAGGAAGCGGCATATGCGAAATTATTTGCTTCGGAAATATGCATGCGTGCATGTGATCAAGCCGTACAAATTCATGGTGGATATGGATATATGAAGGAATACCAAGTTGAACGATTCTTCCGTGATGCAAAACTTTTGGAAATTGGTGAAGGAACCTCTGAAGTTCAACGAATGGTTATTGCCAAGCAAATTGGATGTTAAAGAATTTTTATAATAAATAAATAAAAATTGTTAAAGGAGCAATTACATGGATATCAGTGGAATTTTACAAGTCGTTTCAAATAGCAAACTCGTTTATCCAGATCAAGAAAAAGTGCGTTCAACCTCCATTGGGAGCAGCGAAGCTTTTCAAGAACTTCTTAAACAATCCCAAGAAGATCCTGCTGCCTTTTGGGATCGTGCAGCCCGTGAACTTGTTTGGTATGAACCATGGAATGAAACCATTAGTGGACAACTCCCTGATTTTCGCTTCTTTGCCGGCGGCATTAGTAACCCGAGTGTAAATTTACTTGATCGGCATATAGAAAACGGGGCAGGAAACCGGACCGCTCTCATTTGGGAGGGTGAAAACGGGGACACCAAATTTTATACTTATAATATGCTTCTTGCTGAAGTAAATCGATTTGCAAATGTTCTTAAATCATTTGGTGTAAAAAAAGGTGATTGTGTAGCTATTTATCTTCCAAATCTGGCCGAAGCCTTTATTGCCGTTTTAGCTTGTTTTCGCATTGGTGCTATTTACAATACGATTTTCTCAGGTTATTCCGAAAAATCATTGACAGACCGACTCATCAGTTTTGAACCAAAAGTATTGGTCACTGCAGATGGAACGCAACGCCGGGGTAAAGTCATTCCTTTAAAAGAAAAAGTTGATAATGTTGTACCATCTATTCCATCTGTCGAAGCAGTTATTGTTGTAGACCGATTAGGTTTAGAGGTTCAAATGAACGAAGGCCGGGATTATTGGTGGCATGAGCAGACAAAAGTGGCAAGTATCGTTTGTGAACCTGAGAGAATAGAAGCTAATGAGAGCGGTATTGTGTTTTATACAAGTGGTACGACTGGTAAACCAAAAGGTGTCGTGCATTCAGGTATGGCTTTTGTCACTCAAAATTACACATATGCCAAGTATCATATGGATCACCATAATGACGATGTTTTTTGGTGTACCGCGGATATCGGCTGGTTAACAATGCATATTTGGGGGATTACAGGTGCCTTAGCGAATGGTGTAACAACCGTTGTCTTTGAAGGGGCAGTTGATTATCCAACAAAAGACCGTTTCTATCAAATCATTGAAAAATACAGGGTGAATAAACTGTTTACTGCCCCAACAGCATTAAGAATGTTAAAAAGTATGGGAGAAAAGGCATTAGAGAAATTTGATCTATCTTGCCTCGATGTCATTTCCCTTGTTGGAGAACCATTCGATCCGGAAACTTGGCATTGGACATATGAAGTTCTAGGAAAGAAGAAGGTATATATCAATAATACTTGGGGTCAAACCGAAACAGCGGGATCGCCTATAGCTGGAGCAGCTTGGCTAACGCCAATGAAACCGGGCTCCTCAGGTACTCCATTTTTAGGTGCGATTATGGATATAGTTGATGAAGAAGGCAATCCAGTTAAACCTGGTAAGTTAGGAAATCTGGTTATTAGAAAACCATTTCCTATGCTATGCCGGACACTTTGGAAAGAACCAGAGCGATATTACGGATCCTATTTTAGCCAAGTGGATGGCTGCTATTATGCCAGCGACCTGGCATTAATAGATGATGATGGATATTTATGGGTAGTTGGCCGTTCAGATGACGCATTTAATGTAGCCGGACACCGCTTAAGTACAATGGAGATGGAAAGCGCTGTACTTGAATGTGAGGGTGTCACTGAAAGCGCTATCATTGGAATTCCTGATGAAATAAAAGGAGAAGTTCCGCTCGTATTTGTCCGTCTGGCTGATGGCTATAAAGGAACCGAAGAATTGAAACAACAAATAAATAATCGGATAATTCAACAAATTGGTAAGATTGCAGTTCCAAAATCAATTATTTTTACTGATATGTTGCCGAAAACAGTCAGCGGAAAAATCATGCGCCGCTTATTAAAGGAAATTGTTGTATCAGGAAAGGTTAACGGCGACATTACAGGACTAGAAGATCCGGAGGCCGTTGCACAAATACAAAAAATAGTTGCTGAAAAATCTTCAGTTTAATAGTTATTAATGAGAACGAGTCATTTGTCAGGAAAATGATCGGCAAATGACTGGTTCCACCCACTAGATTAGGAGTTAAAGATAATCGTAAAGAATGTTGCAAAATTAATAATTAGATTTTTACATATTTCCTTAATGGTAACAGGTTAAGCTTTGTAACGATGCCGATGAGTTTGAACTTACTTAATTAGAAGATAGAAAGGGTGGAAGGGATGTTGAAAAAAGTTTTAATTGCTAATCGTGGCGAAATTGCTGTTCGTGTAATCCGTACATGCAAGGCCTTAGGGATTACAACGATTGGAGTTTACTCAGAAGCTGATGCGGATGCTCCCCATGTAAAAATGGCAGATGAGGCCTATTTAATCGGAGGTTCCCGCGTAGCAGAAAGCTATTTAAATATCAATAAAATTCTAGAGGTCGCTCAGCTTTCAGAAGCGGAGGCTATCCACCCGGGATATGGCTTGCTATCTGAAAATACTGACTTTGCCCGCCGTTGTGAGGAAGCAGGCCTTATATTCATCGGCCCTTCCCCAGAGGTTATTTCTAAAATGGGAAGTAAGATTGAATCACGCAAAGCGATGGAGGAAGCAGGTGTTCCTGTCGTTCCAGGGATTACCTACCCACTGGCAGATGCAGAGGAAGCGGTAGAAGTGGCGGATCGCATCGGTTATCCCGTTATGCTAAAAGCCTCCGCTGGGGGTGGCGGAATTGGAATGCAAGTGGTCCATAACGGAGATGAAATCCGAAAGGCATTTGAGGGGAACCAAAAGCGGGCTACTGATTTCTTTGGCGATGGAGCAATGTATATTGAAAAATTTGTTGAAAATCCAAGACATATTGAGATTCAAATCTTGGCAGACGGTTTTGGAAATACAGTTTACCTTTGGGAACGTGAATGTTCGATCCAGCGCCGTCATCAAAAAGTCGTAGAGGAAGCCCCCTCATCGTTTATTACTGAAATAACTCGTACCAAAATGGGGGAGGCTGCAGTAAAAGCGGCAAAATCAATCGGGTATAAAAATGCAGGAACAATCGAGTTCTTAGTTGATGAAAAGCAAAATTTCTATTTTCTTGAAATGAATACCCGTTTGCAAGTAGAGCATCCGGTTACGGAAGAAATTACAGGTTTGGACTTAGTTGAACAACAATTGCAAATTGCTGCAGGTGAAGTTCTGAAATTTTCTCAAGAAGACGTAAAACGTGAGGGGCATGCAATTGAGGTTAGAATCTATGCAGAAGATCCCAAAACATTTTTCCCATCACCTGGAAAAATAACGAAATTAGAGTTGCCGAACGGACCTGGAGTTCGACATGAATTAGCCATTCACGGTCAATCCGTAGTCACTCCTTTTTATGATCCAATGATTGCTAAGCTTGTTGTCAAAGGCAGCAATCGTGAAGAGGCAATAAATCGTCTGCAAGATGCACTAGCTGATTATCATATTGAAGGTATTAAAACAAATATCACAATGCTGCAAGAGGTTATTGCCCACTCGGCATTCCAATCAGGTGATACGACAACAGACTTTGTTAACAAGTATTTAAAAACTAAAAAAGCAAAAAACGTAAAATAGGAGGAATCATCATGAGTGAAGTAATCGCAGTCATGGCAGGAAGTGTATGGAAGGTATTAGTTAAAGCTGGAGATCAGGTAGAAGAGGGTCAAGATGTAGTGATTTTGGAATCGATGAAAATGGAAATTCCTATTGCAGCTGAATTCGATGGAACGGTGAAAGAAGTGAAAGTGAATGAAGGCGACTTTGTTAATGAAGGCGACGTCATTGTAGAAATTGAATAAAGCCTGGATAAAGGTGGAAAGGAGATGGAACAATGAAGTGGCCGGAAGGTGTAACGATTAAAGAGGTTGGTCCTCGTGATGGATTACAAAACGAAAAGGCTTTCATTTCAACAGAAGATAAAATCGCTTGGATTAATCAATTGTCCGAAAGTGGACTAAAACATATCGAGATTACCTCTTTTGTTAATCCAAAATGGATTCCCGCACTTTCAGATGCAGTTGCCGTTGCTGCTGGCATTACAAAAGTGCCTGGTGTCACTTATACAGCACTCGTTCCCAACCTTCAAGGTTTGGAACGAGCATTTAAAGCGAACATTGATGAAGTAGCAGTGTTTATGTCAGCAAGCGAAACACATAACCTAAAAAATATTAATAAAACTATTGGTGAGACTTTCCCTGTGTTAAGAGATTTGGTCAGAGACACAATTTCGGCAGGAAAATTAAGCAGAGGTTATGTTTCGACCGTTTTTGGCTGTCCTTATGAAGGGGATGTTGATATCGATGCGGTCATAAGAGTGTCCGAAACATTATTTGACATGGGTATTGCAGAGCTGTCTCTCGGGGATACAATCGGTGTGGCAAATCCAAAGCAAGTCCAAGAAGTTTTGGAAGTTTTATTAAAAAGATTTCCAGCCGATAAATTAGCAATGCATTTTCATGATACACGAGGAACCGCTTTGGCCAACATCATCGTATCGTTAGAAATGGGGATTACCATTTTTGATTCTTCCCTTGGCGGCTTAGGAGGATGTCCTTATGCGCCTGGAGCATCCGGAAACGTGGCAACAGACGATTTACTCTATATGCTTCACGGGATGGGAATTCACACTGGAGCTGATCAGCAAAAGCTCACTTCTGCATCCCAATTCATTCAGGAGAAGATTGGAAGACCTTTACCGAGTAAAAGTCTTCAGGCCGCTAGCTCTCAACTAGGTGGAAAGCTTGGAAATATCGTGTAAGAAAGGTGAGATCATGAGTAAAACCATATTAGTTAATAAGTTGGAAAACGGAATCGTGATGATTACTTTAAATAGGCTGGAAGCTGCTAATGCTTTATCTGTGGAGATGTTAGAGGGTCTCCGCGACGCAATACTTACATGTAAATATGATCAATCAGTCCGCTGCATAGTAATAACAGGGGCCGGCGAGAAAGCTTTTTGTGCGGGAGCTGATTTAAAAGAACGAGCTGGAATGGATCCGGTTCAAGTGAGGAAGACTGTTTCATTGATCCGCGATAATATCAACTCTTTAGAATCATTAACCCAACCGGTTATAGCAGCTGTAAACGGCGTAGCTTTTGGCGGGGGAACTGAACTGGCGCTTGCTTGTGATATCCGCATTGCTTCTGAAACTGCAATGCTTGGCCTGACGGAAACTTCACTGGGAATTATTCCTGGCGCAGGTGGAACACAGCGTTTACCAAGATTAGTAGGAAAGGGACGTGCCAAAGAGCTGATTTTCACTGCTAGACGTGTTAATGCAAAAGAAGCCCTTGAGATCGGCTTAGTGGAGTATACGGTCCCTGTTGCAAGCTTAATTGATAAAGCATTAGAAATTGCAGGACAAATTGTTCGGAATGGTCCGATTGCCGTCGCACAAGCAAAGTTCGCAATCGATAAAGGCTATGATGTTGATATAAACACCGGTCTTGCTATTGAGCAAAATGCCTATGAAGTGACGATCCCAACAAAAGATCGTTTAGAAGGATTACATGCTTTTAAGGAGAAACGCACCCCTATCTACCTTGGAGAATAAGAAAACTAGATTAATAGAGGAGGAAAAATAATGACAGTAGATATGAAACCTCTACAACAAACACTGCAGAATAGAGTCGAACAAATTAAAAAGGGCGGAGCTCCAAAATATCATGAAAAAAACCAAGAGCAGGGAAAAATGTTCGTCCGCGAACGTTTATCATTATTATTTGATCCTGGCTTTCAACTGGAGGATGCTCTATTTGCGAACTGTATGGCGGGGGATCTTCCTGCAGACGGTGTTGTGACAGGGATGGGCAAGATTAATGGCCAGCTAGTCTGTGTAATGGCCAACGATTCAACCATCAAGGCGGGTTCTTGGGGAGCTCGGACGGTTGAGAAAATAATTCGAATCCAAGAAACAGCTGAAAAACTTCGAGTGCCATTAATATACCTGGTAGATTCAGCTGGAGCGCGGATAACGGATCAGGTGGAAATGTTCCCGGGACGTCGTGGTGCAGGAAGAATCTTTTACAATCAGGTGAAACTTTCAGGTAAAGTTCCTCAGATCTGTATTCTATTTGGACCATCTGCTGCTGGCGGAGCCTATATTCCAGCTTTTTGTGACATTGTCATTATGGTTGATAAAAATGCATCGATGTACCTGGGATCACCGAGAATGGCCGAAATGGTTATTGGTGAAAAAGTAACCTTGGAGGAAATGGGCGGCGCTCGGATGCACTGTTCTGTTTCAGGCTGCGGTGATGTTCTTGCGAAAAATGAAGAAGAAGCTCTTTCAATGGCTAGAAACTATCTTTCATATTTCCCTGCTAATTTTTCAGAGAAACCGCCAGTTCGTGAGGCTGTGGCTCCTAAACAATTGAAGAAACCATTAGAGGAGCTGATTCCGGATAATCAGAATTCACCATTTAATATGCATGATTTAATAAATGGGATTATTGATGAAGGCTCTTTCTTTGAAATCAAAAAACTTTTTGCTGGCGAACTTATTACAGGACTTGCCCGCATTGATGGGAAACCTGTAGGAATCATTGCTAATCAGCCGCGTGTTAAGGGCGGGGTATTATTCCATGATTCAGCAGATAAGGCCGCAAAATTTATTAATCTTTGTGATGCCTACCATATTCCACTTTTGTTTCTAGTTGATGTGCCTGGATTTATGATAGGTACAAAGGTAGAACGGGCAGGAATCATTCGCCATGGTGCGAAAATGATTTCAGCGATGTCTGAAGCAAGTGTTCCAAAAATCTCTGTCATCGTACGTAAAGCATTTGGCGCTGGTCTTTATGCAATGTGTGGCCCTGCATTTGAACCGGATGCTTGTCTTGCATTGCCTTCTGCACAAATTGCTGTAATGGGACCAGAAGCAGCAGTTAATGCAGTTTATGCTAATAAAATTGCTGCGCTGCCTGAAGAGGAGCGTACCGCATTCATAGAACAAAAACGTGAGGAATATAAAGAGGACATTGATATTTACCGTTTAGCTTCCGAAATGGTGATCGACGGTATTATTCCAGCAAACTCATTACGCGCGGAGCTTGTAAATCGTTTTGAGGCATATTCTTCAAAATATTTTATTTTCTCAGAACGAAAACACTCTGTATATCCGGTCTAATTTATTAACAATCAATTTCAAATGTAAGAGACTTAATCTTAATAAGGAGGCGAATCCTGTGAAGAATGGAAAAATTGTAAACTCCTTCGGGGAAGCAATACAAGATATTTCAAATGGCGATACTATCATCGTCGGTGGTTTCGGACTATGCGGAATTCCAGAAAAAGCAATTCTTGCCTTAAGAGATCAAGGAACAAAGGATTTAACAATAGTTAGTAATAACTGTGGCGTTGATGATTGGGGGCTCGGTCTGCTGCTTGCAAATAAGCAAATTAAGAAAATGGTTTCATCCTATGTCGGTGAAAATAAAATTTTTGAGAAGCAGTTTCTAAACGGTGAGCTTGAGGTAGAACTAGTCCCTCAAGGAACGCTCGCTGAACGAATTCGTGCTGGCGGAGCCGGAATACCTGGTTTTTATACGGCTACAGGGGTGGGAACTCCGATTGCTGAAGGAAAAGAGCACAAGGAATTTAACGGAAGAACTTATTTATTAGAAGAGGGAATTGTCGGCGATTTCGCTCTCGTGAAAGCCTGGAAGGCCGATCCGCTTGGAAACCTTGTTTTCAAAAAAACATCACGTAACTTTAATCCATTGGCTGCAATGGCTGGAAAAATTACGATTGCAGAAGTCGAGGAAATCGTTGGGATAGGAGATTTAGAACCGGATGAAATCCATACGCCAGGAATCTATGTTCAACGTGTTCTGCTCGGAACAAACTATGAAAAGCGGATTGAAAGACGTACAGTTGTACATGCCTAAATAGTTGGTCAGAAGTTCATTCTATTGGACAAGCTTTTACCATTTAATAGATAAAAATGAGTGATGGGCGGTTTTTTTTAAAAGTAAAAGAGACAAGGAGTGAGTAGAATGAAGGATGCGCGATTAACCATTGTAAAACGTGCGGTTCAAGAAATTCAGGATGGAATGAACGTAAATTTAGGGATTGGTATTCCAACCCTTATTGCCAATGAAATTCCAAGCGAATACAACGTTTTGCTTCAATCAGAAAATGGCTTATTGGGCATTGGTCCTTTTCCGGTTGAAGGTACAGAAGACCCCGATCTAATAAATGCGGGAAAAGAAACGGTAACTGCTGTACCTGGTGCTTCTTTTTTCGACAGTGCTGAATCATTTGCAATGATTCGCGGCGGTCATATCGACCTTGCCATCTTAGGAGGAATGGAAGTTTCTCAAACAGGAGATTTGGCTAATTGGATGATTCCAGGGAAGATGATCAAAGGAATGGGCGGCGCCATGGACCTAGTAAACGGCGCAAAACGTGTCGTTGTCATTATGGAACATGTGAATAAGCACGGAGAATCGAAGGTCAAAAAAGAGTGTACACTTCCCCTAACTGGAAAAGAAGTGGTGCACCGTTTGATTACTGATTTGGCTGTATTTGATTTCACTCCGGAAGGAATGGTTCTCATGGAAACTCAGGACGGAGTATCGGTTGAGGAAGTTATTGAAAAAACGGAGGCTTCATTTAAAATTGGTGTCAAATTACCAGTTAAGTAAGGGATTGGACTGGTCCTGAGTTTACGAAGGAATAAATCAAATTCAGGCGTGTCGTTAGTGCAAAAGATATTTTAGGAGACTACTTTGATTGGAATAAATGAGGAGGAAGATAAATGAATATTTATATTATCATGAAGCGCACTTTTGATACAGAAGAAAAAATTTCTATTAAAGGCGGAAAAGTACATAAAGATGATGCGGAATTTATTATTAATCCCTATGATGAATATGCAATTGAAGAAGCACTCAAATTACGTGAAGAGCATGGCGGGGAAGTAACAGTTGTAACAATTGGTGAGGCAGAAGCAGAAAAAGAACTTCGAACTGCTCTTGCCATGGGTGCAGATAAAGCGGTTCTAATTGATAATGAGGAAATTGAAGAGGTAGATCCATTCACTACGGCAACCATATTAGCCAGTTTCCTTAAAGACAAAGATGCAGACATTATTTTAGCAGGAAATCTATCTGTAGATGGCAGTTCTGGACAGGTCGGCCCAAGACTTGCAGAAGAACTTGGAATTGCTGTTGTTACAGCCATAACAAAGCTAACCATTAACGATGATAAAGCAACTATTGAACGCGATGTCGAAGGGGATATCGAAATTGTTGAAGCGCAGCTTCCGCTCCTTGTAACTTGCCAGCAAGGTTTAAATGAACCTCGCTATCCTTCTTTACCTGGAATCATGAAGGCCAAGAAAAAGCCTCTCGATACATTAGATTTAGATGATTTAGACTTAGATGAAGAGGATGTTGAAGCAAAATCTAAAACTATTGAGATTTTCTTGCCATCAAGTAAAGGGGCAGGGAAGATTCTTGATGGAGATCTGAAACAGCAAGCTCAAGAACTTATTTCTTTATTAAAAACAGAAGCAAAGGTAATTTAAGGAGGGGAAACAACATGGCAAAAAAAGTTATGGTTTTTGGTGAGGTACGTGAAGGTGAAATGCGAAATGTTTCCTTTGAAGCCATTGCTGCAGCAAAGCAGATTTCAGATGGTGGAGAAGTTTGCGGATTACTGCTAGGAAATGATGTAAACAACCTAGCAAATGCTATGATTCAATATGGCGCAGACCGTGTTATAATCGCTCAACATATTGATTTAGAGTCCTATACATCAGATGCATATTCACAGGCCATAATGCAAGTCATAGAGGCAGAAAATCCTCAAGGTTTTATATTAGGGCATACTTCTATCGGAAAAGACATTTCACCAAGAATTGCTGCAAAGTTAAAGTCAGGATTAATTTCTGACGCAATCAGTCTTGAAGTAAATGGAGATCAGGTTATATTTACTCGTCCAATATATTCTGGAAAAGCTTTTGAGAAGAAAGTGATTGCCGATGGAATGGTTTTTGCAACGATTCGTCCAAATAATATTCCATCACTTGAAAAGGATGAATCACGTTTTGGAGAAGTCAATTCAGTTAATGTTGAGGTAAAAGATTTACGAACCATAGTTAAAGATGTTGTTCGTAAAGCAACGAGCGGGGTTGATCTTTCAGAAGCAAAAATTATTGTTTCCGGAGGACGAGGAGTAAAGAGTAAAGACGGATTTAAGCCCTTGCAAGAGTTGGCAGAATTGTTAGGTGGCGCAGTTGGGGCATCTCGTGGTGCATGTGATGCGGACTATTGTGATTATTCACTTCAAATTGGTCAAACAGGTAAAGTGGTGACACCTGACCTTTATATTGCTTGTGGAATATCAGGTGCTATTCAACACATAGCAGGTATGTCTAATGCGAAAGTGATTGTAGCTATTAACAAAGATCCAGAAGCAAATATTTTCAGCATCGCTGATTATGGAATAGTGGGAGACTTATTTGAAGTTGTACCATTATTAATAGAAGAATTTAAGAGTGTAGCTGTTTACTAGATATAAAGAATTCGAATCCCTTTTAACACTTTAACGTCAATGTAGATGAGAAATATACATTGTGACCGTGGAAAACATATTTAATAAAAAAGTATGCTTTTAAATCATAAAGCATACTTTTTTAAGGTTTTTGATCGATCCTCCCCAGCTGAGCCCAGAATTTGCTGCTGCGATAATTCTGAAAACACATAAACTCAAAAATTGTCGACAAAAAGGTGGAAAGTTTGTAAAATTAGTTTATAATTATATAGTCATAGAAAAAATAATATATAATCGCAATAAATGCGAAAGAGGTTCTAGCCCCCCTCATTAAAAAAACTAAGATGAAGCAGTACTTCTATCTTGGAGTGCTGTTTTTTCTATTTTGAAAGGAAGTATCAGAAACAAAATGTTGAAAAATGAGAAGGCAATTGTTGTATTTAGTGGTGGACAAGACAGCACCACTTGTTTATTTTGGGCATTAAAGCAATTTAAAGAAGTAGAAGCAGTGACGTTTGATTACAATCAAAGGCATAGTTTAGAAATTGAATGTGCCAAAAATATAGCGAATGAACTTGGTGTGAAACACCATATTTTAGATATGTCATTACTTAATCAACTTGCACCTAATGCGTTAACACGTTCAGATATTGCCGTGACTGAAGGCGGCGAAGGTGAACTTCCGTCGACATTTGTCCCAGGTCGTAACCTGTTATTCCTAACGTTTGCAGGTGTGTTAGCGCGTCAGGTTGGTGCGAAGCATTTAGTCACAGGGGTTTGTGAAACAGATTTCAGCGGCTACCCAGATTGTCGAGATATTTTTATCAAATCCCTTAATGTTACCTTGAACCTATCCATGGATGATAATTTTGTCATTCATACCCCATTAATGTGGATCAACAAAGCGGAAACATGGGCTTTAGCGGATGAATTAGGCGAATTGAATTTTGTTCGTGAAAAAACATTAACTTGCTACAATGGTGTGATTGCCGATGGGTGTGGCGAATGCCCAGCCTGCGTCTTAAGAAAAAGAGGGCTTGATGACTTTTTAAACGGGAGGTATTAACGATGGGTTTTCGAATCGTCGATAAACTTCAGAAAATAAATGAGGACATTCATCCTCATCAATTAAAATATCATCAGAAACGTGTCCTTGTGAGTAAAGAATTTACCTTCGATGCTTCGCACCACTTGCATTGCTATGAAGGGAAATGCAAGAATTTACACGGCCATACGTACCGAGTTATTTTTGGAATCAGTGGTTTTGTTGATGAGCGCGGCTTAATGATCGATTTTGGTGATATTAAAGAGATTTGGAAAAACGAAATCGAAATATTCCTCGATCATCAGTACTTGAATGAAACCCTGCCATCGATGAATACCACAGCGGAAAACATGGTTGTCTGGATTTATGAAAAAATGAAAGAAGCATTAACAACAGAAGATCGTAAGAACCAATATTCTGGAGCAAGAGTGGAATTTGTCCGTCTTTTCGAAACTCCTACAAGCTACGCAGAAGCAAGAAGGGAGTGGATGGAAGAATGAGTAAGATCCCCGTATTAGAAATTTTTGGCCCAACCATCCAAGGTGAAGGGATGGTCATTGGTCAAAAGACGATGTTTGTTCGGACGGCCGGCTGTGATTATTCATGCAGCTGGTGTGATTCGGCTTTTACATGGGATGGCAGTGCCAAAGATGATATTCAGTTAATGACAGCGGAAGAAATTTGGGCTGAATTAAAAAGAATCGGCGGCGATAATTTCTCCTTTGTTACGATCTCAGGAGGAAATCCAGCGCTGCTGAAAAATCTAGATGTGTTTATTGATTTATTAAAAGAAAAAGAGATTAAAATTGGCATCGAAACACAAGGCAGTAAATGGCAAGACTGGTTCATCAACATCGATGAACTAACCATTTCACCAAAGCCGCCAAGCTCAACTATGGTTACGAATTTTGAAATCTTAGATTCTATTTTTCAAAATTTAAACGACCATGATTTTAAACATCAAGTAAGTTTAAAAGTGGTGATCTTTGATGAAGCTGATCTGGAGTACGCCAAAAAGGTGCATAAGCGATATGCAGACATTCCTTTTTATCTTCAGGTTGGTAATGATGATATCACCAATGTCAATAATAGTGAACTGATTCAGAAACTTCTGTTGAAATATGAGTGGTTAGTCAATAGTGTCGTTGCCGACCACGAATTAAATGATGTAAAAGTTTTACCACAATTACATGCTCTGCTTTGGGGAAATAAGCGCGGGGTGTAAGGATAAAAGCACTTACCGGGAGAATCAGCGTCCATGGTAAGTGTTTTTTACTATCGTTTTCTTTCCATGAAATCTATGGATAATTATGCTAATCTAAAGATATTACGGAGAGGAGTGATTCGTTATGAGCAAAGCCATTCCAGAGATTGCACTAAATGATGGACTTACATTACCGGTAATCGGACTGGGTACTTATAAGCTGAAAGGAAATGAAGGTGTCCATTCGATCCTAAGTGCCATTGATAGAGGTTATAGACTAATAGATACTGCTTATAACTATGAAAATGAAGGAACGGTTGGAGAAGCGGTTCGACGCAGTTCTGTTCCAAGAGAAGAATTAAGAATTACCTCCAAATTACCGGGGCGCTATCAATCGTATGTCACAGCCGTTACTACGATTGAAGAATCCTTATATCGTGCAAATCTAGATTATTATGATTTGTATCTGATTCATTGGCCTAACCCAAAACAAAATCTATATGTGGATGCGTGGCAAGCATTAATTGACGCGAAAAAGAAAGGGCTTATTCGTTCGATTGGTGTATGTAATTTCTTACCTGAACATATGGAGCGGTTAGAAAAGGAAACAGGCATGAAGCCAAGTGTAAACCAAATTGAATTACATCCCTTTTTCAATCAAGCTGAGCAAAGAAAATGGCATGAAGAACATGAGATTAAGACCCAATCTTGGAGTCCATTAGCACGAGCAAATGAGGTTTTACATAATGACACACTTCAAATGATAGCCGACCATTACAACAAGTCTATATCACAAGTTATTTTACGCTGGCATTATCAATTGGGGGCCATTTCAATTCCTAAATCTTCATCTCCATTAAGGCAGCTAGAAAATATTTCAATCTTTGACTTCACATTAGATGAAACAGAAATGAGCTTGATTTCAGGTTTAACTCGTAATGACGGAAGGATTAATAATCAAGACCCTGCTGTATACGAAGAATTTTAAACTATACTTGTTAGATTAATAGGCAAAAAACTAATGATTCAAGTAGCGAAAAAAAGATTATGTTGGGATGGGGAAGGTAGTATGCCATTAGAAATTGTTCGTCATGATATTACAAAGATGAAGGTGGATGTAATTGTGAATGCTGCGAATACAGCATTGAAAATGGGGAGGGGCGTATGTGGGGCGATATTTCGTGCGGCGGGTGACAGTGAGCTGCAAGAAGCATGTGATCAAATCGGTGGATGCAAGGTAGGAGAAGCCGTTCTTACCGATGGGTTTAAGTTGGATGCAAAATATATCATTCATACCCCCGGACCTGTTTGGCAGGGTGGTTCACATCAGGAAGCAAATCTATTAAAAGCTTCATATTATAATTCTTTAGAGCTAGCAAACAATCATCAATGTGAATCGATTGCATTTCCCTTAATTTCAACTGGCATCTATGGCTATCCAAAAGAAGAAGCATTACATATTGCCATTTCCACCATCAGTTCCTTTTTATTGAATCATGACATGCATGTTTATTTAGTTGTTTTTGACAAAAAATCATTCGGTTTAAGTACGAAGTTATTTTCCACCATCCATCAATATATTGACGAACACTATGTAGAGGAAGTAGAAAGTACTTTTAATCGCAGGACAGGAGAAGAACAATATGTCATGCGAGAAGTCGAAATTCTCAAGCAGGATATCTATGAAGAAGTAAACCATTCTTTAGTGAACCTGTTAGACCAGCTCGATGAATCTTTTTCCGAGCAGATGCTTCGTTTAATTGATGAAAAAGGAATGACTGATGTTGAGACGTATAAACGGGCGAATATCGACCGGCGATTATTCTCAAAAATTCGGAATGCTGTCGATTATACGCCAACGAAGAAAACCGCGATTGCCTTTGCGATTGCTTTAAGATTGAACTTAGAGGAAACGGATGAGCTGCTAACTACGGCCGGTTATACCTTGTCGCGGAGTAGTAAATTTGATGTCATTATTGAGTTTTTCATTCAACAAGACAACCACAATATACATGAAATCAATGAGGCTTTATTTGCGTTTGATCAACCATTACTCGGTGCTTAAAATGTCGCTTTCGAAGCGACCTTTTTTTATCTAATTATTGTTATCCTAAGTTCATCAAAGAAACGGAGGATGACAATTATGAAAAAGAATGTAACAGAATTAGTATTTATTTTAGATAAAAGTGGGTCAATGGCAGGGCTTGAAGCAGATACAATCGGTGGTTTCAATGCGATGCTGAAGAAACAACAAAAAGCGGAAGGAGAAGCCTTTGTTACGACTGCATTATTCGATCACCGGTACGAATTATTACACGATCGAATCAATGTAAGAGGTATTTCATCTATGACCGACAAAGAGTATGAAGTAGGCGGCACCACTGCGCTATTAGATGCCATTGGTTTTACTATTCAAAAAATGATTAATGTCCAAAAGAGAACTAGTGAAGCGGAACGGGCCGAAAAAGTGTTATTCGTTATCACAACGGATGGGATGGAAAACGCGAGCCGTGAATTCACAACGAACAAAATCAAAAAAATGGTTCAGCTTCAAAAAGAGAAATTTGGGTGGGAATTCATCTTCCTTGGAGCCAATATCGATGCCCTCTCAACGGCTTCACAATTTGGAATCGATGAGGACTTCGCGGTGGAATACCATGCGGACCAGAAAGGAACTCAATTAAATTATGAAGCGGTCAATGAAGTCGTAAGTAATCTTCGAAGCGGCAAAAAGCTTGATCGAAGCTGGAAAGAAGGCATTGAAAAGGATTATAATCGACGTTCGAGGAATTAAATGCCACAGAGCCGGTTCTTATGCTTGAATTAAAAAAGAGAAACAAAAACTTTACCTACCCTCAAAAAAGAGACTTTAAAAAATACTTGATATATTCTATTTGTTAGACTAGTATGATATTATCTTTGAAAAATATAATATGTTTTTGTTAACAAATCAGTTAAGATGCCCTTTGGGCTTAATAGGGAATCTGGTGAAAAGCCAGAACTGTCCCCGCAACTGTAAGTGTGGACGAAATAGGCAAACCACTGTTTCGTATATTAATAGATATACGAATACGGGAAGGGTCTAAAGTAGGAAGATACACAAGTCAGGAGACCTGTCTTAGCTTTTATAGTTTCGATTTCTTCGGGGGTTGAGAAGATGGAACGTTCGCGACAAAAAGTATAGTTTCTTTAACTTGCTTTCCGCTGACGTTTTATCCGTTCAACAACTGTTGAACGGATTTTTTATTTTTACATGATTCTAAATGATTTTTGATTCTCATCGCTTATGTTAGAAGAAACAGACCTTCTATAAAAATTGAATATGATTAGGATAGGTGCGCATAAAGGAAAGAAATGCGCTTAAAAGGGAAGTACGGTTTAATTCCGTCACGGTACCCGCCACTGTATTGGGGAGTTCATTGCAAATGTCACTGGAATTTTTCGGGAAGACGCAATCGAACGATGAACCTTAGTCAGGAGACCTGCCTCTACCTAATGACTTCATTAACCTACGGGACAATAGGTGGAAGTGCTGATAAATACCTCATTTTCTGTCATTTTGTGTGTATTACTCTGCACCCCTATTTTCATAGGGGTGCTTTTTTTCGTAAAAAAAATAAAAGGAGAGTGTTTTATGACAACCTGGAATTTAAAAGGGACGAAACACCATGTATTAATTTGTAACGGCAGCAGCTGTATGAGAAAGGGAGGGGAAGAGGCTACACAAGCGATTCGAAATGAGATTACTAATTTAGATTTGGAGTCAATCATACATACAACAAGAACACGATGTAATGGAAGATGTAAGGATGCCCCTGTTGCTATCGTTTATCCGGAAGGAACTTGGTATAAGAACGTTACGCCGGAGGTGGGAAGTAATATGGTCCGACAGCATCTGATAGGAGGGGCCTGTCTTAAAGACCATGTCATTTATCAATATAGCCACGAAGGATTTATAGCATCAGAAAGAACGGAATGTATCGAAGGGGTTCTAAAGCCTGTTAAAAAGAGTGTCTAGATTAATAGGTTCTTTATTCAATTTCTGGAAGGAGGAGCAAAAAGAGTGCGAGGGAAACTGTTGGTTATTGGCTTTGGCCCAGGAGATGAAAAACATATCACGGAACGGGCAAAAGAAGCCATTCAAGAAAGTGATATCATCATTGGGTACAAAACGTATGTTGATTTAATTCAGGGATTCATAACGGGGAAGCAAATTATTAGCACGGGAATGACAGAAGAAGTGAGCCGGGCCCAAGAGGCTGTTAAACAGGCCGAGCAGGGTAAGAAGGTAGCGGTGATTTCAAGTGGAGATGCCGGTGTTTATGGAATGGCAGGTCTCGTTTACGAAGTGTTAATTGAAAAAGGCTGGAAAAAAGATTCAGGGGTAGAAATCGAGGTTATCCCTGGAATTTCCGCGATTAACTCCTGTGCAGCACTACTCGGAGCGCCAGTCATGCATGATGCATGTACGATTAGTTTAAGTGACCATTTAACACCGTGGAATTTAATCGAGAAAAGAATCGAAGCGGCGGCTCAGGCGGACTTTGTTATTGCTCTTTACAACCCAAAGAGTGGAAGAAGAACAAGACAGATCATGGAAGCGCAAAAAATTCTTTTAAAATATCGGTCTCCCGATACTCCAGTTGGATTGGTAAAGAGTGCGTATCGTGAAAGCCAAAATGTCGTCTTAACCAATTTACAAGACATGCTGGAACATGAAATTGGGATGCTGACGACCGTGTTAATTGGGAATTCTTCTACGTTTTTCTACGATGGCTTAATCATCACCCCGCGCGGTTATCAGCGGAAGTATACATTAAATCAGGCTGTACAGCCGTTAAAACCGCATCAGCGACTGCAAAAGGAAGCCGAACCATGGGCATTGGAGCAAACGGAAGATTTGAAACCTTTGAAAAATAAAACGGTCACTGCCATTTCAGTAAAAGAATCTCCAAGAGAACTGGCAGAGGAAGCCTTACAAATGATCATTGGTGAAAACCAAGGGCTTTCCCAAAATCTAATGGTTAAGCAAGATGTTCAATCCATTTTTGAGATTGCCGTCAGTCCTGGGGTGGTGAATAAAAAATTTACAGCGAAACAGATGATGACTCTTTCCGCAATTATCGGAGAAGAAGGAGTAATGGAATACACACAAGATCACTGTATTAAGCTGCAAATTTTAACCTCCGAGCCTGATGACATTGTGGAAAAATTAGCAGCAGCCAATTTTTTGATTGCTCCGGTTGGGGACGTTTTAACCGTCAAAGCCTGTGATTTTTGTGACGGAGAAAAGAAGGATTCCATTCCCTATGCTGAGGAACTACAGGAAAGGCTTGGAGGAATGGAACTTCCGAAGGAATTAAAACTGGGCGTGAATGGCTGCGGGATGGCCTGCTACGGAGCTGTAAAAGAGGATATTGGCATTGTCTACCGCAAAGGAGCATTTGATTTATTTTTAGGAGCGAAGACAGCCGGAAGAAGTGCCCATCCTGGTCAGATTGTCGCCGAAGGAATAGCTCCTGACCAAATCGTTGGGGTAGTGGAGGGGATTGTTCAAGAATACAAACAGAATGCCTATCCTAATGAACGTTTCTATAAATTTTTTAAACGGGCAAAGCAGGTTCAAGGCTTCGAGCATCAAGATATTACACCGAATATAAAAATTGAAGCGGCGGCATGCGGGGAGTAAAGGAAAGAAGGATAGTTGTCAATCGATAGGTTTGGCAATTACAAACAAAGGGGAGGAAACATTTTGAAAGCTATTTTATTTGTTGGTCATGGGAGTAAGGAACGTGAAGGTAATGAACAAGTCCGTCAGTTCATAGAAGCGATGAGAAGTAAATGGGACGATACAGTACTAGTTCAGACGAGTTTTTTAGAATTTGAAAGACCAACTGTAAATCAAGGAATTGATGTATGTGTCGAGAAGGGGGCCGACCATATTGTTGTCATTCCTATTATGCTTTTGCAAGCAGGTCATTCCAAAATTCATATTCCTGCTGCCATTGATGAGGCAAAGAAGAAATATCCGTTTGTACGGTTAACCTATGGCAGACCGATTGGCGTTCATGAGGAAACATTTGAAATTCTTAAAACGAGATTAACGGATATCGGGGAGAACTTGGATCATCCAGAAGACGATACAGCCGTTCTTTTATTAGGTCGAGGCGGTAGTGACCCGGATGCTAATAGTGATTTATATAAGATTGCAAGATTACTTTGGGAAAAAACAAACTATAAAATTGTAGAACCTGCTTTTATGGGGGTTACCAATCCCCTTGTGAATGAAGGAATAGAGCGCTGTGTAAAGCTTGGGGCAAAGAAAGTGATTATCCTGCCTTACTTTTTGTTCACAGGCATTCTGATTAAACGGTTAGAAAAGATGATGGTTCCCTTTAAACATCAATATTCCACTGTGGACTTTAAATTGGCCGGCTATTTCGGTTATCATCCGAAACTGCAGACGATTTTAATCGATCGAGTGGAAGAAGCGCTTGGTGATGAAGTGAAGATGAACTGTGATACCTGCCAATATCGCCTGAATGTAATGGAGCATGTCCATCATCACCATCACCATGACCATGATCATGAGCACCACGGGCATGACCACCATGACCATGACCATGACCATGACCATGACCATGATCATGACCACCACCATGAACATGTTGGGCAGAAGGCAGGAGATGGAAGATGATTTTAGTATTAGCTGGAACAAGTGATGCACGGGCCCTTGCTTTAGAAATACAGAAGGAGGGCTTCGATCTCCTTGCAACAGTTGTCACCGATAATGCTGCGGGTGAATTAAAGGAGACAGGGATTAACGTACAAGCAGGAAGATTAACGGCTGAAGAAATGGTTGATTTGATTGAAACAAGGGGAATTCAAGCCGTTGTCGATGCAAGTCATCCTTTTGCCGAAGAAGCTTCCAAAAACGCGATGAATGCAGCAGAAACAGTAGGAGTCCCCTATATCCGCTACGAGCGCGAGTCCCAAACCTTCCAATATGAAAAGATGAAAGTGGTCGAAAACTACGAGGAAGCAGCCGATATCGCCGCCGCCAAAAAAGGGGTTGTGATGCTGACGACCGGCAGCAAGACACTTCAGGTATTTACGGAGAAATTATTTGGAAAACCAGACATCCGGTTGATTGCCCGGATGCTTCCACGCGTTGATAATATGGAAAAATGTGAACAGCTAGGGTTTCCACAAAAAAATATTGTCGCTATCCAAGGCCCGTTTTCAAAAGAGTTCGACCAAGCGCTTTATAGGCAATATGGCGTAACCTTAATGGTTACGAAGGAGAGTGGGAAGGTCGGATCTGTTGATGAAAAGGTTGAAGCGGCAAAGGAACTTGGGATTGAGGTCATTATGATTGGACGTCCAAAAATAAATTATGGAACGGTCTACTCTAATTTTTTCGATGTAATCGAGGAATTACATAAAAAGGTTAGTTCCAAATGTACCGCCAGAAACAACATTCATTTTAATTGAGGAGTGAGAGTAATGGATTTTCGTACCGAATTTAAACCGTTAACGGTTCAGCCGGAACAGATTGAAGGAAGAAGTTTTGAAATGATTGATGAAGAAATTGGTGAGCACCCTTTTACCGATGAGCAATATCCGATTGTCCAGCGTATCATACATGCATCTGCTGACTTTGAACTGGGGAAAAGCGTCCTCTTTCATCCTGACGCCATCCAGTCAGGAATCCGGGCGATTCGGAGCGGGAAAAAAGTGGTCGCGGATGTGCAAATGATTCAAAGCGGGGCCAATAAAACACGTATTGAAAAGTACGGCGGAGAAATCAAGGTGTATATTTCCGATCCGGATGTCATGCAGGAAGCAAAACGATTGAATACCACAAGGGCGATCATTTCGATGAGAAAAGCGATAAAAGAAGCGGACGGCGGTATATTTGCGATTGGAAATGCCCCAACAGCCTTACTTGAACTAATCCGACTCATTAAAGAAGGGGAAACCAAACCAGGACTTGTCATCGGGCTGCCAGTTGGGTTTGTTTCAGCAGCTGAATCAAAAGAAGAACTAGCCAAGCTGGATATCCCGTTCATCACCAATATTGGCAGGAAAGGCGGCAGTACCGTGACCGTTGCTGCATTAAATGCCATTTCCATTCTTGCCGACCGGGGATAACACATGCAGGAAGTACCAAAAGGAAAGCTGCGTGAAGGATATACGACAGGGGCCTGCGCAACGGCAGTAACAAAAGCGGCCCTAACGGCCTTAATTACAGGTGAAACGCAAACAGAATCAACTATTTATTTGCCCGTTAAGCGGTTTGCTACCTTTCATATCGACAGCTGTGAAATCACCGAACAAATGGCAACAGCAAGTACGATTAAAGACGCGGGAGATGACCCCGATGCTACTCACAGGGCATTAATCGTTTCAACAGTGTCGTGGCTGGATGAACCAGGTATCGTGCTTGACGGCGGTGTTGGGGTTGGCCGGGTCACAAAGGACGGCTTGCCCGTTTCCGTCGGGGAGGCTGCCATTAACCCTGTTCCACGCAAGATGATCCGTGAGACGGCGGAAGGGGTTTTAAAGGAATTTGGAATGAATAAAGGAATAAAGATTGTGATTTCGGTACCAGACGGCGAAGAAATTGCCAAAAAAACGTTAAACGGACGTTTAGGGATCATTGGAGGAATCTCCATACTAGGGACCCGCGGTATTGTCGTTCCCTTTTCAACAGCAGCCTATAAGGCCAGTATTATTCAGGCCATCAGCGTCGCACGGGCAAGCGGGTGCGAGCATATCGTCATTACGACGGGCGGGCGAAGTGAAAAGTATGCCATCAAGCAATTTCCCGAACTTCCTGAGGAAGCATTTGTAGAGATGGGAGACTTTGTAGGTTTTACCCTTAAACAGTGCAAGAAGCAAGGGATGAAAAGAGTTTCAATGGTCGGAATGATGGGGAAATTCTCAAAGGTCGCGATGGGGATCATGATGGTCCACTCGAAAAGTGCCCCTGTCGATTTCGATTTTTTAGCTGACGTTGCAAGCCGTGCTGGTGCAAATGCTGCCCTTGTTGAGGAAATAAGAAATGCAAATACCGCTTCACAGGTTGGTGACTTGATGGCAGCGCAAGGCTTTCTCTCCTTTTTTGAACAGCTAAGCGATAATTGCTGCCTTGCTGCGCTAAAGGAAGTGGATGGTGGGATTGATGTAGATACAAGCCTTTATACGTTGAAAGGTGAATGTTTAGGAAAGGCGGTGCGACATAGTGGCATCTATTAAAATGATTGGCATTGGGGATGAAGGAAAAGTAAGCCTGCTCCCCATGTATGAAAAGTGGATTAATCATAGTGATGTGTTGATAGGAGGAAGGCGCCAACTCTCCTTTTTTCCGGAATTTGAAGGAGAAAAAATCGTTATTGAGAGCGGCCTATCTTCGCTCGTGGATCGCTTGCAGTCGGAGACGAGAAACGTTGTTATCATAGCATCAGGAGACCCTTTATTTTATGGAATAGGAAGCTACTTATCTACTAAAATCGATCTGGAAATTTTTCCTTACTTAAGCTCTGTCCAGCTTGCCTTTGCCAAAATGAAAGAAAGATGGCAGGACGCTTATTTCACAAGCGTTCACGGCAGGAGTATGAAAGGGTTGGCCCAACGGATTGATGGGAAAGAGAAAATCGCGATTTTAACAGATCTCGAGAATTCACCGAATAAAATTGCTCAGTATCTGCTCTCCTTTGGAATCATCGAGTATCAAGCGTTTGTGGGAGAGAACCTAGGCGGTGAAAATGAACGATTCCGCTGGTTTAGCCTTGAAGAAATGAAGGATGCAGAGTTTTCACCGCTCAATGTTGTGATTCTTAAAAAGATAGCTGAAAATCCAAAGTGGTCCATTGGCATTGATGATCAAGAGTTCTTTCAGCGAAAACCGGATAAAGGTTTGATTACAAAAAAGGAAATTCGAACCTTAAGCATCAGTGCCCTCCGTTTAAAGGAAGACAGTATTGTTTGGGATATTGGGACGTGTACGGGTTCAGTTGCGATTGAGGCTGCTAAAATAGCCCGGGAAGGACAGATCTTTGCGATTGAAAAGAACGAAGGCGACTTGGAAAACTGCAAACAAAATTTAGCCAAGTTCCGTGTCGATGCAACGCTCCTTCATGGGAAAGCCCCGGAGGGATTAGATACATTCCCAGATCCAGATGCTGTTTTTATTGGCGGGACAGCTGGCGGGATGGAGGACATTTTGGATATCTGCTGCAGCCGCTTGAAGGATGGCGGACGAATCGTCTTAAATGCCGTTACAATAGAGAATCTTTCAGAAGCAATGGCTGCATTTAAAGAGCGAGGATTTCAGACGAATATTACACTTGCACAAATTTCAAGAAGTAAGCCGATTTTGAATCTTACCAGATTTGATGCATTAAATCCGATTTACATAATTGAAGCTAGGCGTCAGGAAGGGGAGTAAAGATGTTAGGGACATTATACGGCTTAGGGGTTGGCCCTGGGGATCCGGAGCTAATAACCGTAAAGGCGTTTCGCAAATTAAAGGAATCACCGGTGATTGCGTATCCAAAGAAACAAAAAGGCAGTAAAAGCTATGCCCATCGAATTATTGATGTCTATTTTCAGCCGAACGAAAAGGAAATGCTTGGTCTAGTATTTCCGATGACAAAGGATCCGGCGACATTGGAAAGAAAGTGGACGGAAACCGTAGAAAGTGTATGGGAAAAGCTACAGGAGGGAAAGGATGTTGCCTTTGTAACGGAAGGAGATCCACTTCTCTACAGTACCTTTATTCATATGATGCGCCTGATGCAGGAGAAGTATCCGCAGGTCCCGATTGAAGTCGTCCCGGGAATTTCTTCGATCAATGGAGCAGCTTCAAGGCTGGGGATTCCCTTGGCAGATGGTGATGAGCATGTGGCGATTGTTCCGGCGCGGGATGACTATGAAACCATGAAAAAAGTAATCGAAGAAAATGATTGTGTCATTTTTATCAAAGTCGCAAAAGTAATCGATTTAATACTGGAAGTATTACGTGATTTGGATCTGCTTCACAAGGCCTCGGTCGTCACAAAGGTGACATCGGATGAGGAGATTATTTGGCGGGCTGACGAGCTAGAAGGAGTGGAGCTTGAATACTTAACGTTAATGGTGGTGAGGAAATGAAGCTATATATAATCGGTGCCGGTCCCGGAGATCCGGATTTAATTACGGTAAAAGGCCTTAAACATCTTCAGGAAGCAGACGTCGTCCTTTATGCCGATTCTCTTGTCAATGAAGAATTAATTGCCAAAGCAAAACCGTCTGCGGAAGTGATGAAGACCGCCGGCATGCATTTAGATGAGATGGTTGACATTATGGCTGATCGGATCAAGCAAGGCAAAAAGGTCGTCCGGGTCCATACCGGTGATCCAGCGGTATATGGTGCGATTATGGAACAAATCGTTCTTTTGAAAAAGAAAGACATCGACGTCGAGATTGTTCCCGGTGTTAGTTCTGTGTTTGCAGCAGCTGCTGCCGCACAAGCCGAGCTGACGATTCCCGATTTAACCCAAACCGTTATTTTGACAAGAGCAGAGGGCAGAACACCAGTACCGGAATTTGAAAAGCTAGGGGATTTAGCGAAACATCATTGCACGATTGCACTCTTCTTAAGTGCGACTTTAACGAAAAAGTTGGTCAAGGAATTGACTGAGTCCGGCTGGAGTAAGGACACCCCTGTTGCTGTTGTCTATAAAGCATCGTGGCCGGATCAAAAAATTGTCCGGACTACACTAGAACGTTTGGACGAAGATATGCGGGTGAACGGCATTCGCAAACAAGCGATGATTTTGGCCGGCTGGGCACTCGATGAAAACATCCACGATCAAAATTATCGATCAAAGCTGTATGACAAAACCTTTACGCACGGATTCCGCCGGGGGGTGGATGCTTGATGATCGAGCTTCAGGAAGCACAAAAGGCTGTCATTAAGCAGAAGGGTGACTATGCCGTTGTGGCGATTACAAAACATGGGGTAGAACTGGCCCGAAAACTGGGAAATTCGTTTCAAAATGCAGATGTGTACTATATGAGTAAATTTGAAAAAGGGGATGAAGAGGCGAAGGACATTCAGCTATTCACTGGCAGTGTCCGCCTCCTTCTGCCTTCTCTTTTCGAAGCTTACAAGGGATTGATTATTATTATTTCCCTTGGAGCTGTGGTCCGAATGATTGCTCCTCTGCTAAAGGATAAAAAAACAGATCCCGCTGTCGTTGTCATTGACGATAAGGGAGAACATGTGATCAGCGTATTGTCAGGACATATCGGGGGTGCCAACGAACTAACGAAAGAAGTAGCAGCCGCTCTAAAGGCACGTCCCATTATTACGACAGCTTCGGATGTGCAGGGAACGATTCCCGTTGATTTGTTCGGGAAACGGTTTGGCTGGGTATGGGATTCCGCAGAAAAGCTGACCCCTGTGAGCGCTGCTGTCGTGAATGAGGAAAAGATTGCAGTTGTACAAGAGTCAGGAGAAAAAGAATGGTGGCATTATGGACCCTCCATTCCAGAAAATATTAAATTATATCATTCTGTTGCAGAAGCACTTAAAGAGAAACCGGACGCTGCTCTGGTTATTACGCATCGGAATTTATCCGAAGAGGAGAATTTGATTTTACATAATGGGGTGCTATATCGGCCGAAGGTGATTGTCCTTGGGATGGGCTGCAACCGTGGGACCTCTTCAGAGGAAATTGAAGCAGTGATCAACGAAACGCTGGAGGAATTAAATTTTTCTAAAAAAAGTGTCAAAGCTCTTTGTACGATTGATTTAAAAAAGGATGAAGCTGGATTGATTGAAGTAGTGAATAAAAACCACTGGGAGTTTATCTATTTTACACCAAATGAATTAAATTCCATAAAAATTCACGATCCTTCAGAAACGGTTTTTAAATTTACTGGTGCTTACGGCGTCAGTGAGCCGGCTGCATTGCTGTACAGCGGAGCGGAAAAATTAGCGTTAACGAAAAAGAAATCAGGTAATGTGACCATTTCAGTAGCGGTCATTCCCTATTAACCGAGGAGGGGAAATTGGATGTCAAGTCGCAGACTTGTGATTGCAGGTACAGGAAGCGGTGTCGGAAAGACAACCTTAACGATTGGGCTGATGTCTGCACTGAGGAAAAAGGGATATACCGTGCAGGGCTTTAAATGCGGTCCGGATTATATTGATCCGACCTACCATACGGCGGTTACCGGCAGAATTTCCAGAAACATTGACAGCTGGATGTTAAACCACGAGATGGTCAAAGAGATTGTCATCCGCGGAAGTGAAGGCGCAGATATTTCTATCATCGAAGGGGTCATGGGTTTCTTTGATGGAAAAAACCCACTGAACAACACTGGCTCCACAGCAGAAATCAGCCTGATTACGGAAAGTCCAGTGGTTCTTGTTGTTAATTGTGCCAGCATGGCCCGGAGCGCTGCTGCCATCGTCAAGGGATTTCAAGAGTTTCTTAAGGAAGCCAATATTGTCGGTGTGATAGCCAATCGGGTTGGCAGCGAAGGACATTTTAAAATCGTCCAAACAGCCATTCAGCAAGAGTGCGGCATTCCGGTGCTTGGCTATTTGAAAAAAGATGAGGAGCTTTCAATTCCGGAACGGCATTTAGGGTTGATCCCATCCGTGGAACGGGGAGAACTGAATCCGTTTTTTGATCAGCTAGGTGATTTAGTCCTTGAAACGGTAGATGTAGACACTTTATATGAGCTGGCTAATGCTTCACCACTGGAGGTTAAAGAATCCCAGTTTAAGAGAAGGGAAACGGCAGCAGTAAGAATTGCGGTGGCAAGAGATGCCGCCTTTAACTTTTACTATCAGGAAAACCTTGAAATGTTAGAAGCATCTGGAGCCGAGCTGATCCAGTTTTCCCCGTTAAAAGGAGAAATCTTGCCAGAAAATGTGGATGGCTTATATATTGGCGGGGGATTTCCGGAAGAATTTGCCCAAGAGCTGGCCGAAAATACAGAGGTAAAAAGCTCGATTCGATCTGCGATTGAAAACGGAATGCCAACCTTGGCTGAATGCGGCGGTTTTATGTATTTAACCGAATCCCTTGAAACAACAGATGAAAAGAACTATGAAATGGTCGGGATTATTCCCGGTAAGGTGAAAATGCAAACAAAGCTGGCTGCCTTAGGATATCGCGAAATCACATCAGAAGTAGGAAACTTCTTGTTAGAGGGAAATTTGATAGCAAGAGGGCATGAATTCCACTATTCGACCTTTCATCCAAGATCGGAATTTCAGTCTGCCTACCAAACAAAAGGCATGCGCGGGTATAAACAAGAGGGGTATAGGAATGGCAGTTTAATCGCTGGTTATACCCATTTTCATTTTGGTTCATGCCCTCGACTCGTCGAAAATTGGGTGAAGAAATGTAAGGAGTTCAAAGAAAATGACTAAGGCACTTCCGCTTATGTTTCAAGGTACAAATTCTGATGTCGGCAAAAGTGTCGTCGTTACGGCTTTTTGCCGTATTTTTGCCCAGGACGGGCATAAGACCGTTCCCTTTAAATCACAAAATATGGCCTTAAATTCTTATATAACTGTGGACGGAAAAGAAATAGGAAGAGCCCAGGGAGTCCAGGCAGAAGCAGCAGGCATTCAGGCAACAACCGATATGAATCCGATTTTACTCAAGCCGAACCGGGATAATCAATCACAAATTGTGGTCCATGGAAAACCGTATAAAAACATGGAGGCTGGTGCTTATCGAAGGGAATTCTTTCAAACGGGGTTAGAGCTCATTCAAGAATCTCTTTCTGTTCTGTCAGATAATTATCAACGGATTGTCATTGAAGGGGCTGGCAGCCCTGCCGAGATTAATTTGAATGACCGGGAAATGGTCAATATGCGGGTCGCAAGAATGGCGGGCGCCCCTGTTATTTTGATTGGCGATATCGAAAAAGGCGGGGTTTTTGCCAGTTTAGTAGGAACCCTTCAGCTAATGGAACCTGAGGACCGTGACCGGGTAATTGGTGTGATCATCAATAAATTTCGCGGCGATATTCGGCTTTTGGAATCTGGATTAACGTGGTTTGAGGAATATACAGGAAAACCGGTTCTTGGGGTGATTCCTTATTTGGAGAATTTAAATATTGATGCGGAGGATTCGGTTATTTTAAATCAATATACATCCGTCCGAAATACCGAAAAAGAACTAGATATTGCGGTGATTCAATATCCGAAAATTTCCAATTTTACCGATGTTGATCCTTTCTTTGTCGAACCTGATTGTCATGTCCGTTTTATTACGAGAGCGGACCAATTGCATAACCCAGATTTAGTGATTCTCCCAGGAAGCAAGAACACCATCGAAGATTTGCTGTTTTTAAGAAATAGCGGTATCGCACAAAAAATGGCGGAATTACAGAAAAAGAATAAAACCGTGATATTCGGGATCTGCGGCGGATATCAAATGCTCGGTGAAAAAATTGACGACCCGTTTGCGATCGAGTCACTCCATCAAGAAATAGAAGGTCTTCGCTTATTGCCAATCCAGACGTCGATTACAAACGACAAGACAACTGTATTATCGAATGGGTCCCTAAATCTTTACGGAAAAAGCTTCAACGTAACAGGTTATGAGATTCATATGGGAGAAACTCAAGCGACGAGGGAGTCCCGGGGGCTTATTGAAACATTAGGCCGATTGGATGGCTGTAAAACGCCAGATGAAAAAATAATCGGCACCTATTTTCATGGGATTTTTCATAATGATGACTTTCGTAAAGAACTGCTTAATCAGATTCGCAAAACAAAGGGCTTGGAGCCGATTCATCAGCGGGTTTCTTTTAACCAATTACGTGAAGAAGCATTTGATCGGTTAGCGGATCATGTAAGGGGACACGTAAAACTCGATGACATTGAACAAAAAATGAAGGAATTCCAAAAAAGGGGGATTACCCAATGAATGGTGTAAAAAAGGCGATTCAACCTCTGGATTTAGAAATGGGTCAAAAGGTCAGGGAGTATATTGATACCTTAACGAAACCTCCAGGTAGTTTAGGCAGATTAGAGGAATTAGCCATACAACTGGCAGAAATTACTTCTGAAGCATTTCCTGTCGTGTCACCAGCTGGTGTGATTGTGTTTGCCGCTGATCACGGAGTGGTCGAAGAAGGGGTATCCGCTTTCCCGCAAGAAGTGACCGTGCAAATGGTGATGAATTTTTTAAACAGCGGTGCAGCGATTAATGTGTTTAGCAAACAAATTGGTGCGATGTTTGAAGTAGTCGATATTGGTGTTGCCGCTGATATTGAGGCTGACGGTGTCGTGAAACGGAAGATTCGCTATGGCACAGGAAATTTTTGCAAGCAGGATGCCATGACCAGAGAAGAAGTCGAAAAAGCGATCGCTGCCGGCTATGAACGGGCTGAACACATGATCGAGCAGGGAAGCAAATGCTTAATTCTTGGTGAGATGGGAATCGGCAACACCACTCCAAGCAGCGCAATATTAGCCGTTTTAAGTGGTCAGGACATCAGTACGCTTGTCGGCCGGGGAACAGGGATTGCCGCCGAAAAAATCATTCATAAACAAGGGGTTATTGAAAGGGCACTAAAGGATAGAAAGCCTGATCGGAAGGATCCAATCGATATCTTAGCCAAAATAGGCGGATTGGAAATTGCCGGAATGACCGGGGCGATGTTAGCGGGAGCGGCGAACCGGGTCCCGATTTTGGTCGACGGGTTTATTTGTACCATATCTGCCCTGCTAGCAAAGGAAATTTGCGATACAGCAAGTAATTATATGATCGTAGGACATCGTTCCGTTGAACCAGGACACGAAATAGCCCTTCAGTTATTAGGAAAGAAGCCTCTGCTTGATTTAGGTTTGCGTCTAGGTGAAGGGAGCGGGGCTGCGGTTGCCTTCCCAATCTTACAGTCCGCCTCATTGATGCTGAAAGAAATGGCCACTTTTGCATCGGCAGGCATTTCAAAAGAGTAACGGTAAAAGGAGATTGATCATGACATGACTAAAGGAAAAGTGTACCTTGTCGGTGCAGGACCGGGAGATCCCAAGCTGATCACCGTGTATGGGATGGAGTGCATCCAACAGGCGGATGTGATTTTATATGACCGCTTAGTGAACGATGAACTGCTCAAATACGCAAAAGCGGATGCAGAGCTGATTTTTTGCGGCAAACAACCGGGAAAACATCAAATTATCCAAGAACAAATTCATGAGCTGTTAATCGAAAAAGCCACGAATGGAAAGACCGTCACCAGATTAAAAGGGGGCGACCCCTGTATCTTCGGCCGTGTAGGCGAAGAAGCGGAAGTATTAGCTGTAAATGGCATTCCATACGAAATCGTGCCAGGGATTACCTCTGGAATCGCCGCACCTGCCTATGCAGGAATCCCTGTTACCCATCGGGATTATGCCTCCTCCTTCGCTATCGTCACAGGCCACAGCCGGGCTGAAAAGGAACAAGATCAATTGAATTGGCAAGCCCTTGCTGGGATAGATACGATTGCCTTTTATATGGGAATTGGGAATTTAAACTATATATGTACTAGTTTAATCGAGCATGGAAAAAATCCTCATACGAAAGCTGCGATTATTCAATGGGGGACAACGCAGGAGCAGAAGACGGTTACAGGAACATTAAAAAATATCGAAGACCGGGCTCTTGAAGCAGGCATCACCCATCCAGCGATTGTCCTTGTTGGCGATGTCGTTGGGGTGCGGGAGAAAATAAGATGGTTTCAAGAAGGAGAAGGAAAGCAAGTAGTTGGAATGGGGAGGGAGTAAGATGTCGATTATAGCTGAGATCAAAAATCGGAGAGCGATTCGCGATTATGCTCAACGAGAGGTCGAAGACAAAAAAATTAAAACCTTATTGGAAGCAGCGACATGGGCGCCAAATGATCGGATGCGGGAACCTTGGGGCTTTTATGTGATAAAAGGGGAAGCCAAAAAAAGCTATGAGGCTTTGGCAAATGATTATTTGCAGGAGCGCTTTCCAACGAAACCACATCTGATTGAGAGTTCCTTAAAGGTACTAAAAACGACACCGGTTCACATTGTCGTGACAGCTGACATGGTTCCAGGGGATGAAGAGGCATCTTTGGATAATGAATATGCCGTATGCTGTGCCATCCATTCGATGTGGCTGGCCGCAAAAGAATTGGGCTTGGGGCTAGTTTGGCGGACAAGGGGCGTAGGACTTGTTCGCGATGCACGGATGTATGAGTTTATCGGATCACCAGAAAACAAAAAAATAATCGGAAACCTATTTATCGGTTATCCCGATGATGAAATGTTAAAAAAAGCCAAAGCGCCGGCTCGGACTTCATTTGAAGAAAAAACAGTCTGGTTGTAACGAAGGAGCGAATAGGATGGAAGCATTAACAGAAAACAAAGCAAAGCGCGGTCTCACGTTAGTTTATACCGGCGATGGAAAAGGGAAAACAACGGCGGCCTTTGGACTTGCCATCCGTGCCGCTGGACGAGGGAAAAGGGTCCTAGTGATTCAATATATTAAATCTTCGGAAAGAACATATGGAGAAAAAATCACGTTTGACAAATTGGGAATTGAAACCTTTCAAACGGGTGTGGGCTTTACCTGGACAAAAACACCGGAGGAGCATCGAGAGGCTTTAAAAACAGCGTGGGCCTTTACGAAAGAAAGGGTGCTCTTTGGCGGATATGATGTGGTCATTTTAGATGAATTGAATAATGCGCTGGCGATCGAAAAATTTCCGATTGATGATGTTCTTCCATTGAAAGAGGTCCTTGAGTTGATCCAGCACCGCCCCAAGGGGATGCATCTTGTGATTACCGGACGGTCTGCAAGAGAGGAAATTATTGCTTGTGCTGATTTAGTAACGGAAATGAAGGTCGTGAAGCATTACTATAATGATGGAATTCCTGCTGTGAAGGGAATTGAGTTTTAATGGCCTACATTGAAAAGTATGGACATGGCGGTGATTTGCTTACTGCCCGGCAGCTGTTTCGTAAGGATTCCACTCAGCTATTAGATTTCTCCTTTTTGGTTGAACAGGGGATGAATTAGTCGTATAGGAGTAAAAAAATGAAACTTGGTAAAGGAAGTTGTCATGGAACATTTGGAGAACTTGTACAAGGGATTATCGGAGAACGTCCGTTTTTAATCACACTGCCCATCCCAACTTTAAGGAGTGAGGCTACCTTTATTCCAGATCCAGGCATTTCTAAAATAAGAGTGGTAGATTCAAAGAGGAAAGCGATGAGAGCAGGAGAAATGTTACTCCAACTGTTTGGAATAAAGGGAGGCGGACATCTTGAGATACGCTCGAATATACCCGTTGGAAAGGGGCTGGCAAGCAGTTCCGCTGATATCGTAGCAGCTTTGAGAGCTATTTCTCACAGCTATTCTCTTTCTCTTACAAATGAAACAATCTCAACCATTGCCGCAAAGCTCGAGCCCACCGATGGGGTGATGTATGAGGAGGTTGTGGCTTATGACTATATTCATGGACAGCTTATGGAAAGCTTTGGAGTCTTACCACCATATATCCTCGTTGGCATGGATCTCGGAGGTACAATCAATACGATTGAATTTAATCAAGCTCCAAAAGCATATAGCCGGGACGATCGAAAGCACTTTTCAGAAGCATATGATTTGGTCAAAAAAGGGTTTAGGGATAAAAATTTATCTTATATTTGCAAGGCAGCAACGATGAGTGCACGGGTGAATCAAAAAATACTGCCAAAACCTGTTTTTCATCAATTAGAAAAATTAGCTCTTACCTATCAGGGAGGAACAGTTATCGCCCACAGTGGAACCATCGCGGGTATTTTAATAGACCGAAATATACCGAATTGCCATGAGGCGGTATCACATTTATCAAGGGAAATGTCCGTTCCTTTCAAGAGATTAAATATAAATCTTTTTCATTATGATAGCGAGGAAAAAAATAGCAGTTTGATGAAATAAACCCACATCTAATTGTCAATGCCAGGATTAAAAGCAAAGTCAGATGGGGATAACGGAAAAGTTTAAAATCCCTTTGGGAAAGTTTATAGGAGAGAGAGGAGCTAATGAATGGAAATAATCTCGTTAATACTTCTTGTATTTGTGTTGGGGCTTCGTCATGGACTGGATGCTGATCATCTGGCATGTATCGATGGTTTAACCCGTTATAATGGGCGTATGAATAGTCCGATTGCCCGCTGGGTGGGCTTTCTATTCTCGCTTGGGCACGGTTCGGTTGTAACATGTATAGCGGTTATTCTGGGTATTTTCATGAAGAGCTTTAAGATACCAGAACTCGTTACTACACTTGTCACTTGGATATCGATTGTTTCACTTTTTGGCATTGGTACATTAAATATCTATAATCTTTTGCGCAAAAAATCAACATTTGATGAAGATTTTCAGGTTAGTGGAATCAAAGGGAAGTTTCTGCCGCGTATGTTACAAGAAACCACAAATCCCTTTTTTGTCATTTTGATTGGCGGATTATTCGCACTAGCAGCTGAAACGGTTAGCCAAACGTCTATGTGGGCGATAGCGGCAGGAAATACAGCAAGTTACATGCCAGTTCTACTGGGGCTCATATTTATGCTGGGTATGATGGTAACAGATACATTGGATTCATTTGTTGCCTTTCGTATGATTAACCAATCCGATCGATTAGGACAATCGGCTTCACGAGTTATGGGATGGGTGATAGTATCCTTGGCTTACGGTGTTTCCTTTTATCAAGCCTTTACGTTTTTCTTCCCATGGGCTGAACTGGATTTTGAAATTGTAGGGGTTATTCTGTTTGTATTATTAGTTCTCTGTTATGTTATCGTAAACTTTCGAACAAAAAAACAGATGGATATGACAGTAAAAAATTTATAGAATATCAAAAAGCCTGTATTTATGATTAGCAATAATCTAAAATACAGGCTTTTTTGTCTATTCTTTTTTTAATCTTCCCGCCTTTTTGGCTGCCTCTTTTAAGATGACTTCGATTTGGGCGTTAACGCTTCTAATTTCATCTTCGGCCCATTTTTCCAGCACTTCATATAATTTGGGATCGATGCGAAGCGGAAATGATTTTCTTTTACTCATTTAAACACGACCTTAATAAATGCTTCCTGTATTGATAATTGGCTGCGTTCCTTTCTCGGAGACAATGGCGACCATTAGGTTATTGACCATTTGTGCTTTTTTCTCTTCATCTAGGTCGACAATTTCCTGCTCTGCGAGTTGATCAATCGCTGCTTTCACTAGGCCTACTGCTCCGTCAACAATCACTTTACGTGCAGATAATACAGCTTGCGCTTGTTGCCTTTGAAGCATGGCAGAAGCGATTTCGGAAGAGTAGGCAAGATGCATAATTTGTGCCTGAATGACATCCACACCCGCAACATCAAGTCTGGTTTGTAAATCATGAGCAAGTACATCAGCCACCTCATCACTATTTTGACGAAGGGTTAAAGTGTTTTCCGAATTGTCAAATGAATCATAGGCATATCTGCTCGCAATATGACGAATACCGGTTTCACTTTGAATTTGAATGAATTTTACGTAGTTTTCTACGTCATACAAGGCTTTTGCAGAATCTCTTACTTTGTATACCACAACTGCTGCAATCTCGATTGGATTTCCTTCCAAATCATTGACTTTTAGTCTCTCACTGTTAAAGTTTCTCACACGTAAGGAAACGCTCCGTTTGAAAGTAAAGGGAATCGTTGCCCATAATCCTTGGTCTCTAATGACACCGAGATAGGTTCCAAAGAACGTTAATACCTTTGCTTCATTGGGTTGCACAATGGTTAAACTTGTTGCAATAATCAGTCCTAAAAGGACGACGATTCCTCCGGATATTTTCTCCGAAATTGATCCAGTAACAATTAAGTAAATCCCAAAAACAATACACAAAAGCGCAATGACCAGTGCAGCAAACCCATTCATTTTAAAAATTGATTTCTCTTTCATAAGGTTCCCCTCCTAATATCCAAGTGATATAAAAGTGATATCACATTAATATCATACAACGGATGTTAAAAAAAGTAAATAATTTAATTGTTTGCCAATTTTCCAATCTCTAGCTCGATCAAAAGACCTGTTACGACAAGTTATTAATACTAAAATGGGACTTTTTAATTAAAAACAGTGAAAGTTGTGGATTTTTGGAAGAATACGCAGGATTTTTGATTTTAATAAAGGAATATATTAATACAATCATCCATTCTATCAAGGTACGAAAGAAGGTATATGATATGTTTGAAAAATTCTTTGCTGACTATAAAAACTATGTTGTTGTACCGGAAGATGAAAAACAAGTTGTGAATGAAGTATTTGATCCCCAAAATTTTGCTGCATATTATATACTAACACTATCTATTTTTGATTCACGTTTATCGACCTGGAACGATGCAAGTAAATTTGAAATTGATGTTGAAGAAAGTATCAAAACAGTCCTGAGGAATTTCAATCAAAATCAACGGAAGAAGTACCATCTTCAATTACTCGAATTAGATCAGTGTAAAAATTATTTTATCTTGGCCCTTTCTTCTAAAACAAAATTTAATCCAGGGGAAGAAAAGGACCGTATAGCTGACATTATCGAAAAGTTACTAACGAATCCTTTTTATGTGGGGCAAAGCTGGTTCAATCTAATTGGTGATAAAGGACGAGTGGCCCGTAAACTCTTTTGTTATTCTTTTAAGGAATATGTCGTGGGGGACCAAAACCCTTCAAAAAGGGAAGGAAAATATGAAAATATCAGTGAGTTAGTCCCTAAAAATGGAGAGATGAAACTGATCAAAAGCGTCTGAAAACCACACTGCTTTTAGAACGTTCTTACCTGTAGTTCCCTTGAAATATTATTTGTTTAATTAGAAATCAGCAATTTGTTTGAACAATTTCTAAATATAAAAAAGCGTTTGCTATATTTGCAAACGCCTCTTCGGAGGTATTAAAAATACGTAGCGGCTGGTGGTAATAATAACATATGCACTCAAAATAAAGCTGAAAGGGGACAAGTGCTGATTAAAAGTAAATAAACAGGAAATGTACCATGAAAAAAGTCTCCAAGTAAGGGGCTTTTTTTGATTTGGACAGAAAATTAGCTTTTATTTAAATTAGGAAGGTTTCGTAATCGGAAATGTGTTTGTCCTCATAAAATCCTAGTGATAAGCCCTTCCCATTATTAATTTCTTAACATAAATTGTAGGGAATAAATTTAAAGGAGGAAATAGAATGTTTGGTTATGGTGGATTTGGTGGTTGTTGTGGCTATGGGTACGGAGGGTTCGGATTCGGAGGTGGCTTTGCTTTAATCGTTGTATTGTTTATCTTGTTAATCATAGTTGGAGCAGTAATCTGTTTCTAAGAAAAAGCTATCACTCTTAACTTGAAAAAGCCCTAAAAAGGGCTTTTTTGTTTGAAAACTAAACCTCATTAAGGTTTTGGACCATGGACATGTTATGAGGTTTCGGCTACACTCTATGCTTTCTGCAGAGTTGGGTTATCCTCTATCCCAATTTGTTATCGGTTTTCAATATAGTTTACTACATCACCGACCGTTTGAAGCGTCGCTGCAACTTTGTCACTAATTTCGATCGCGAATTCATCTTCAATTTCCATTGTCAGGTCCACCATATCAAGCGAATCGGCTTCGAAGTCATCTTTGAATGATGATTCTGATTTGATAGTCTCAATTTTGACACCCAGTTGGTCGGCTATAATTGGCTTTAACTTTTCAAATGTGGTCATTGCGGTATCCTCCTAAGTATTACATAACCACCATTATAACAACCTAATTAGCAACGTAACATATAAAAATGTTTCCAATATCAGGATATAGTGGTTTCCATTGTCATTTTTGTCAGAGTTATATTTCCTTGGATGAAAGTGGTAAGAACAGCTTAATCCCACGTTTATTAAATGGTAGAATTTTTAAATCTGCTATTAGGTGACTGATATAACCGCCAAAACAGGAATAGAAAACACCCTGGATCCCAAGTGAAGTCTCTAAATTGGAAGCAATAACCCCAAAGAAAACAATGCCTAGGATCGAATGGGTATAGCTGCGGTGAGGAGTAAAGGAGGCAATTACAATGTAGATCCCTAGCAGAATTAACCAAAGTTCCTCTAACGAGAATCCTCCGACCAGGACAGCAATTCCTGTAATAGTTAACATATGTTTTTGCTTAATTAAGGAAGCAACCACTACAATCAAAAATCCGATTCCGACCCCCAGCCATCTCTCTTCCACTGTTTTCTCATAGAAACTATATAAAATCATCATCATTCCAATGATCAGGGCAGATAACCGAATCACCTTATGCGACAAAGTAATCTTTCCACGAAGTTTCCCGTCAATATCTAAATCAGGGATTAATCCTGAGACGCCACCTAAACCGACAAACAAGAGTGTCTCAGACGGAGAGGCTTGAAATGTATTAGCAACAATAAATCCTGTTGCTGATCCAATTACTGCATGTGATGTACCATTCAATTTAATTCCACCTCTAATAATTATTAATCTAGTAAAACAAAAACAGTCATAACTATTTTACATCAAAACATCTGTTCTGTTTAGAAAATAAAAAAAGTTTTTAGTAGACTTTAATGAATTACATAGAAATGGATGGGAGATTGTGAAGGTTTTTACTTAAACGAAGCAGGTTAGTTTCGAAAACAAATAGATGGTAATAATAAAACAACTTGATTGACTTAAAATCTTATAACGGATATAGTGGATACACAATATCTTTAATTGGAGTGGAAAATAAGAATGAAATATTCAAAAGCAACAAATTATGCACTTCATACCATGTTATATTTGGCGATTGCTGCGCCTGAGAAACATGTGGGAGTTCACCAACTCGCTGAACGTCAAGGGGTTTCTACTACGTATTTATCTAAAATACTAACTAAACTTGTTAAGGCAGGCATGGTTGAATCAACTTCAGGTGCGAATGGTGGTTATAAGCTAAGACGAGATTGGGAAAGTATATCGTTTTTGGATATTATTCAGGCGATTGAAGGTCCTACACCTTTATTTGACTATTGTTTAAATCATAATCCTGAATGTTTAATACAAAATGTAATTATTTCCGCAGAAGAAAAGATGTTAAATGAATTAAAACAAAAAAAGATCGTTGATATAGCTAAACAGATGACATTGGCTCCTTAAGCCATGTTATTTTACTCCTATTATAGATATTAAGGAGTATTAATATCCTTAATTAATGATTATTAACAAGTAGAGGTGGAGAGTAATGAATATTTTTGATTGTATCATTGTTGGTGCAGGTCCTGCCGGATTAAGTTCTAGTTTAACTTTAGGAAGGGCTAGAAGAAAAATTGCTGTATTTGACGATGGATCGAATAGGAATAGAGTAACACATGAGTCACATGGATTTATTACTCGAGATGGTATAAAACCACAAGAGTTTAAAGAAATAGGGCGAAAAGAATTGGAAAATTATCCATCCGTATCTTATTTCAAGGCAACAATTACTGAAATAATCAAAGATAATGGTAATGAAAGATTTATCGTAAAATCAACGGAAGGTCAGGAATTTGTTACAGAAAAGATTATATTAGCTACAGGTATTCAAGAGGTATTTTCTATTCAAAGTGTAAGAAATTATTATGGAAAAAGCCTTTTTAGCTGCCCGTATTGTGATGGTTGGGAGCTAAGGGATAAGCCATTAATTGTCATGGCTGAAAAAGAAGAGCATGCACTGCATATGGCTAAATTAATTTATAACTGGTCGAAGGATTTAGTTGTCGTAACAAATGGAGTTGAACTATCTAAAGAAGGAGTTCAAGAGTTATCCAAACGCAGGATCAAAATAAAATCGGAGCCGATAAAAGCCTTAATAGGTGATAACGGTTATCTACAAAAAATTGAATTTGTATCAGGAGAAACGATTATAAGATCAGCTGGATTTGTGGTTCCATCTTTTTATCGCCCTAATCATTTTGCTGAGACGCTTGGGTGTGAAGTACAAGAAAATGGAACCGTTGTAACAGATGGTTTTGGTAGAACAACACAAAAAAATATTTATATTGCGGGAGAAACTGAAAAATCCGGACCATCTTCATTAATGATTTCAGCTGCCGAAGGTAATAAAGCGGCCGTTTCCGTAAATACTGATCTAACTATGGAACGATTTTGATTATCGTAATAATGACTTTTTCATTAAACCAATTTGTGCAAGAATTAAAGAGATTTCTTCACCCTTATCAATTAACAGGTAAAAGAGTAAAGTTCAGCTGCCAATCTTGGTGGCTTTTTTCTTATTAAATAAAAGGGCAGTTAATTAGAAGAGGGATATTAGGTTTTCATTAACAAAAGAACGTTCTTTTTTATCGTGAAATCGATCGTTTAAAAAGCTCCCTAAATTTCTCCCTATCTTCTGATGTAAATGGTTTTGGCCCCTTTGTACGCTTTCCACTTTTTCGAGCCATTGCACTTAAATAACGTGATTGTAATAATTGGTCAATGTTTTCATTTGTATAGGTATACCCAATATGGTGAAGAACCGTACAACCTTTTGCTAAACCTAGCGAAGCAAGACCATAATCTTGCGTAACGATTATATCTCCTTTTTCTACTAACTTCATAATCCGATAATCCGCAGCGTCTGCTCCAGAATCAACATAAATGGTTTCCACTCCTGATGGTTGTTCCGCACTAGAAAAATGAGAAAAGCTAGTAACAAGGATAACAGGAATTTCTGCATTCGTACCTTCAGAGATAATAATATCTTTTACCGGACAAGCATCTGCATCAACATAAATTTTCATTTTATCTCTCCCATAAATAAGTTAGAGTTGATGATAATGGCATATATAGCATTTGTCAATCTAAAATGATGCTATACCTAAAATCATTTAAAAAACAGCTATTCTATTAAAGTGGCAGGTTCAGTAAGGAACCAATTAAATGTAATGCGTGAAGGATCTGAGTCATTATTCTAAAAATTTTAAATAAAGGTTACACCCACATTATTGTATAAATCCGATCCTCTCCATAGATAATATGAGAGATTAACAAAAGGAGATGATAAGGATGGAAACAAAGGATGATTTTTTAACCGGAGCTAAAGTAACAAAGGATAATCAAATTTATGGAACGCCTAATAGCAAGAGCAAAAATGGTACCGGAGACTCACCAAATGATAATGTCGGTAAGAATAAAAAGGGACTCGGTCGATAAAGTAACAGGCTAGAGATACTTGAATAAGGAATTGACCAATAAGGGCTTCAAATGGAGCCCTTATTTTGCTATTGATTTTACAATTTTTGATAAGCGTCTCAGACCATTCTCTATATTGGTAAGAGAAGCAAATGAATAAGAAATTCGTAGATATTGTTCAGCTTGATGATCATAAACATTTCCTGGATTCAGTAATATTCCTTCTTTAAGTGCAATTTCAAATAATTTTCTAATTGAGAGTGACGGTAACAAACGCAACCAAATAAAAAATCCTCCTGTTGGTTTTTCCCAAACTGCAATATCAGAAAAATACTTGTTCAAAATATCTAAAGTAAAATCTCTTCGAATTTTCAGTTGTTTTCTTACTTCATTCAGATGTTTATAGTAAAGTCCGCTGGAAAACCACTCAACTGCTGCCCACTGCGATATAGAACTGGACCCATAATCCGTTTGCATTTTAATATCTGCCAAGTGATCTACAACTGGTTCAGGGCCAACTATCCAACCAATACGGAGACCAGGACTTAACGATTTAGACAAACTTCCCAAATAAAGTACAAGTCCATTTTTGTCAAATGCCTTAATTGGTTGTGGCGGATATTCATCGAACCATAATTCTCTGTACACATCATCCTCAATTAAAGGTAATTGCTCTTGTTGACAAATATTAAATAACTGATTACGCCTTTCAACGGTCATTAAAGTTCCAGTAGGATTGTGAAAGGAAGGAATTGTATAAAGTAAAGCAGCACTATGTTGTTTTTTATATTTAGGAATATGATTTGCCTGAATTCCTTCTTTATCCATAGGAATGCCAACTAAACGCATACCTGCTGACTGGAAGACATTTAATGAATGAAGATAGGATGGCTTTTCTGTTAACACGGTAGAACCTTTATGTAATAAACCAACACTTATAAGATGTAAGGCTTGTAAAGCACCTGATACGATTAAAATCGAAGAAGGAGAAGCGGAAATCCCAATTGTGTTTAGATAGGTGGCGATTTGTTCCCTTAACGGCAGCAACCCCTTTGGTTCTTCATAGCCATAAGAAATATCTCTATTGGACAATTCATTAAAAACTTTTTTCATTGAAATGCTGGGAATAAGATCTGGCGATAATTCTCCTGTTCCCAAACGGATGATGTTAGAAGTGAATTCGGCTTGATTTATTTCTTGAATTGTTGGCAAGTTGGGCTTATGTATTCCAAAATTAACGTATGAACTCCAATCTGGGGGAGGAGTTGTAGCTAACAGATTCCATGTATTATTTACGACTCTTGTTCCACTGCCGCTTTTTCCTTCAATCAGTCCTTCTGCTATTAATTCATCAAATGCAGTTACAACTGTACTCCTATTCACTCCCAAAGCCTTTGCCAAAGTACGTTGGGGAGGGAGTCTATATCCGATTGTCCATTCTCCATTCGAGATTTTTTCTTTAATAAAATCAGTTATTTGTTTATGTAATGGGACAGGAGATGACTTATTTGGTTTCCAATCGATTATAAACATAATGTACTCCTTTTTATAAATAATTCTATTATATAACTTGGTTGGTTAGGATTCCATCCAATTGGTTGGAGACCTATTCATATTTTTTAACTACAATAAAACCAGTGATAATATGCAAAGAAAAGGAGAACATCAGATGTTAGAACCATTTATTCATGGATTGTTTCTTGCACTGGGGCTTATTCTGCCTCTTGGTGCCCAAAATGTTTTTGTATTTAATCAGGGGGTACTTCAACCTCGTTTTATTAAAGCATTACCAGTCATCATAACAGCCTCTTTGTGTGATACCCTCCTAATCTTGGTATCTGTTTTAGGTGTCTCATTACTCATTCTAGGTTCCTTTTGGATAAAAATTATTCTAATTGGGGGAGGTTTTATCTTTTTAATATATATGGGATGGAGTACATGGAATAGTAAACCAAGTAATGAAAGGGATATAAGTGCGAATAAATTTTCTTTAAAGAAACAAGTATTGTTTGCAGCATCTGTTTCTTTGTTAAACCCTCATGCAATCATGGATACTGTCGGTGTAATTGGAACAAGTTCATTAAAATACCAGGGGGAAGAAAAAGTTATATTTGCATTTGCGTGTATATTGGTTTCGTGGATTTGGTTTTTAGGACTGGCACTAGTTGGACGAATTACTGGAAACCTTGATAAAACTGGAAAATTCATGTTGGTACTAAATAAAATATCTGCCTTAGTAATGTGGGGGTCAGCGGTTTATCTTTTGTTTACCTTTTTGAGTAAATAAAACTAGTCAAACGTGGATTTACATCGTTAAGGAAATTCCAGTATAATTCCAATTTCTAAGTGATATAACTGAGAAATTGGAAATAATTAATCAATAATTGCGCCTGAGTGCGGAACAATTACTGAGGAGTAAATGTAAAGTTAAATATAAATTACTATGCTTAGGAATGATATAAAAAAGAGGCTCCCCGGACCGCCTGCGGAAAGGGAAGCGCCCTTCGCTGCAATCAACAGACGAGTTTCATAGAACCATACACAAAAAAGGGTGCCCCTAAAAGTTAAACTTTTGGGACACCCTCAATTCTTATCCAAAACTATTATTTTAATTTGTTATATTCCTCATCTGTTACTGGTTCCAACCATTCTGGCGTACCTCCAGTGATTGCAATGTGTTCAAACCAGCTGTCTTTTGCAGCACCATGCCAGTGTTTTACACCATCATGGGTGACAATAACATCACCGGCTTGTAAGAATTGAGCAGGATTTCCTTCTTCTTGGTACCAACCTTCGCCACCTGTTACTAATAAAAGTTGAAAGCCATCACGATGGATATGCCAGTTATTTCTGCATCCTGGTTCAAAGGTCACATTCCCAACACTAACACTCACTTTAGGATCAGCAATTAATGTTTTAAGATAACTTTGTCCCACAAAAAATTGTGAATATGCTTCATTTTTTTCGCCCACTGGGAAAATAACGCCATTTTTTACTTCTTCATGTTTTGCCATTTTAATTCCTCCAATAAACTTTATTTTTTTATTCTTCTTGTAATTTCTTTAAACGGTCTTCACGACGAGCTGCAAGTACCAACTTTGAACCTTTTGATGCAAGTTCTTTTGCCGTAGTTTCTCCAATCCCAGAAGAAGCACCCGTAATAATGAAAACTGTATCTTGAGTATTAGACATACTAATTAACACCCTTTCTTAATTTTCAGGAATCATTTCATTAACGCAAGCTAATGCATTCAGTGTTCTTGGAAAGCCCATATATGGAAGGCATTGGGTGAGGGCGGTGATAAATGTAGCTAGTAAAATTTGATGAAATAGAAAATCGCATGTTGATACGTTATCGCACATCTGTGTATAATATAAATTGAAAAGAGGATAACTGCAACAATCAATATGCCGTAATATGTGCGTTACTGCACAAGTTGATTAAATTTGTGCGATAACTTTTAAGAAAGCTTGGTGATTACTACAATGTCTAGTATGGATAGAAGAGTACAAAAATCTCAAAAAGCAATAAAAAATGCTTTTATTGAACTAATGTCTGAAAAAAGTTTTGATCATATTACGATACAAGATATTTCCGACAGGGCAAATGTAGGTCGAAGAACCATTTATGATCATTACATGGATAAATATGATCTTCTGAAGAAGCTCATTGAAGAACATATTAATGAACTAAGGAAGCTGTGCGAATCGGCATCTGAATTGGATTTTGTTGAGGGAAATCTGATTTGGTTTGAATATTTTGAACGTAATTATTCATTCTTTTCAACCATGCTAGCGAGTAAAGGAGCCCCTGCCTTTCGGAATCATTTCCTAGAATTTGTAATCGAGGAGTTGGAGGGGGAAGTAGATGTAACCGAAGGAAAAAATCAAGGATTAAGTAAAGATTTAATTCTTAAATTTTTTGGAGCTGCCATTGTAGAGATAGTAGAAGCATGGATCACCAATGGATTATCTGAACCAACTCAAGTCGTGGCAGAACAAGTGGGGATTTTGTTAGATAGGAATTTATAGTTAGAGAATAGTTTTTCGTATACAACGAAGATTGTGAAGGAATTTACTTAAACTAACGGGTGCAAGAGTTGAAGAACGGGGATTGCTGTGGCGATCTTTTTTCTTATTCAATTAAAATTGTTGATGTTGTTCAGGATAAAAATATTGTGCTGCTTAGTGAGACGGGAAAAACAATTTAGCAGAAATTGAAGAGCAATACATTGAATTGGGGACAATGCTTATAATGAAATTCTAAAAGATGACTTAAGTGGACTATAAAAAATTTAAAACGGTATATTTCTTTTATGGAAAATCGTGAAGTACCCTTGCGAGAAGAATATGATATGCCTGATAAAAAATGGCACGGAATTATTATCAAAATTATTAAGCTATTCTTGTAAAACAAACGGATGCTTGAATTCAAAAGGGTTGCATTAAGTTAATCGAAAAGCAACCAAAGATAGAAAATGTATAATTATTTAATAACTTGAATAAATATTCATTAAATGTTAATATAATAATAGTTTAAATTCTTCTGAGTTTAGACCTCCTAAAATGAACTTAGCCTAGACCACTAAGTTCAACTTTGACCTTTGATTTTATAGATCAAAGGTATTTTTTTGTTTGGTTATTGTTGTAAATTGTCACTCATTCTACATAATTGTTGATTTAAATTGAATAAAGTTTTGAAATTTTTAAAATCCTGCGAATAAGTGAGCATTCGAGAGATATTCGTATTAAACTGAAGGAGTTGAAAAAGAGGTTGAAATCTCATATTAATATAAGGTGTTTTTGCGAAAATAAACAGATTAAATGGAAAAAAGTTGATTTTAATCATATTCATCTTGTGGGTTAAAAGGTATATGAGCTGCTTTCGAGGGGATGAACTGTGGCATCAGCTTACTTTATATGGTAGGTCTAGCTATTTTTTTTGATCTCTTCTTAATTTAATTATAGCATATAAAAAATGGTCAATATAGACTGTTTATTCTCATTTACTACTGCTAAAATTCAATAGAACTTTAATGAAATTTGTGGAGGGATATAGAATGGGTCCTTTGGTTCTCGACTTTCAGGAAATGGAAAAAACACAGCTTTTGCTCGTTGGCGGAAAAGGGTTGAATTTAGGAAAATTATCAAAAATTCAAGGAATACAAGTACCTGAAGGATTTTGTGTTACAACAGTGGGATATCAAAAAGCCATCGAACAAAACGAAATGTTTCAAACATTGTTGGATCAGCTAACAATGCTAAAAGTAGAGGATCGAGAACAAATTAGTGAAATCAGCAAGAAGATTCGACAAATCATTTTGGAAGTAGAAATTCCTTCCGATGTTGTGAAATCAGTTGCTCACTATCTCTCCCAGTTTGGCGATGAACACGCTTATGCAGTGCGTTCTAGTGCGACAGCTGAAGATTTACCATATGCCTCTTTTGCGGGTCAACAAGACACCTATTTAAATATCATCGGAAAAGAAGCCATCTTGCAGCATATCAGCAAATGTTGGGCTTCTTTATTTACGGATCGCGCGGTAATCTACCGTATGCAAAATGGATTTGACCACAGTCAGGTTTATTTATCCGTTATCGTTCAAAGGATGGTTTTCCCACAGGCTTCAGGGATTTTATTTACCGCTGATCCGATTACTTCTAATCGCAAGCTGCTATCAATCGATGCCAGTTTTGGACTTGGAGAAGCGCTGGTCTCTGGATTGGTTTCTGCCGATTGCTATAAGGTTAAAGAGAATAAAATTGTCGATAAGATGATAGCAGCTAAAAAATTGGCTATCTATGGACGAAAAGAAGGCGGGACAGAGACACACGAGATCGCTCCTGATCAGCAAAAGACGCAAACACTTACTGACCCACAAATTTTACAACTGGCACGTATCGGAAGACAGATCGAAGCTCATTTTGGCTTCCCGCAAGATATCGAATGGTGTTTGGTTGATGATACTTTTTATATTGTCCAGAGCCGTCCAATCACGACGCTTTTCCCCATCCCTGAAGCGAATGATCAAGAAAATCACGTCTATGTATCTGTTGGTCATCAACAAATGATGACCGCGCCCTTAAAACCATTGGGATTGTCTTTTCACCTGTTAATAACTCCTGCACCTATGCGTAAAGCTGGTGGAAGGTTGTTTGTGGATGTCACACCTATGCTGGCTTCACCTGACAGCAGAAACATGTTATTAAATACCATGGGACATCACGATCCGCTCATGAAAGACGCACTTACGACTGTTGTAGAGCGAGGAGATTTTATAAATTCGTTACCAAATGATCAAAAAGCACCGAGTCCCAGAAGAGGTAATACAGATATGCTGGCACAAATCGAAAACAATCCATCCATCGTTTCTGATTTGATTAAGCGTAGTCAAACATCCATAGAAGAGTTAAAACAAAACATCCAAACGAAATCAGGATCAGATTTATTTGATTTTATTCTAGAAGATATTCAGGAATTAAAGAAGATTTTATTTGACCCACAAAGTACAGCTGTTTTTATGGCTGCTATAAATGCTTCAACATGGGTCAATGAAAAAATGAACGAGTGGTTAGGTGAAAAAAACGCAGCAGACGCGCTTACTCAATCTGTACCAAACAATATTACTTCGGAAATGGGATTAGCACTATTGGATGTCGCAGATGTGATTCGTCCATTTCCAGAAGTAATTGATTATTTACAACATGTAAGAGATGATAACTTATTGGGAGACCTGGTTAAGTTTAATGGCGGACAGGAAGCACGGAACGCTATCTATGATTATCTCAACAAATATGGAATGCGGTGCAGCGGAGAAATCGATATTACGAAAACTCGTTGGAGTGAAAAACCAATTACACTTGTCCCCATGATTCTTGGTAACATCAAAAACTTTGAACCCAATGCAGGCAAGCGCAAATTCGAAAAAGGGCGACTAGAAGCTTTGGAAAAGGAACAAGAGTTATTGGGCCGATTGAAGCAATTACCGGATGGTGAACAAAAGGCCAAAGAAACAAAACGAATGATTGACCTAATTAGGAATTTCATTGGTTATCGGGAATATCCAAAATATGGAATGATTAATCGCTACTTCGTTTATAAGCAGGCATTGCTGAAGGAAGCCGAACAACTCCTACAAGAGGGCGTTATTCATGAAAAAGAAGATATATACTATCTCACTTTTGAAGAACTTCGCGAAGTCGTACACACAAATAAACTGGATTACCAGATCATCAGCAAACGAAAAGACGAGTACAAATTATATGAAAGACTAACACCCCCACGTGTTATCACGTCTGATGGTGAAATCATTACAGGTGAGTACAAACGAGAAAATCTCCCAGCCGAAGCTATTGTAGGTCTACCTGTTTCTTCTGGAGTTATAGAGGGAAGAGCACGAGTCATTTTAAACATGGAAGATGCTGATCTAGAAGATGGAGATATACTAGTTACCTCCTTTACTGACCCTAGTTGGACCCCATTGTTTGTATCCATAAAAGGCCTAGTCACCGAAGTTGGTGGACTGATGACCCATGGAGCAGTTATCGCACGTGAATATGGCTTACCTGCAGTTGTTGGAGTGGAAAATGCTACCAAACTGATAAAAGATGGGCAAAGAATTCGAGTGTATGGGACAGAAGGGTATATCGAAATATTGTAATTGCTGAATACGTCCAGATATAATTAGTAGCACCGTTCTAGGGGTTAACAGAGCGGTTTGATACCAAAATTGTTCCACCTAAAATAAACTGTAAAATATAACCCACTCATTTCTCACCTTACAGTATAACAAGATGTTATATTGAAATTCTTATCTTTTGTTACCCATAAAAACGGCTTGGAAAATATCAAGCCGTTTTGCTTTTTTATCGTTTAAATTAAAAGATTTATTCTTCGTTCCTATATTCTAAAATATCACCTGGCTGGCAATCCAAAGCTTTACATATCGCTTCTAATGTTGAAAAACGAATCGCTTTTGCTTTCCCGTTTTTCAGAATGGAAAGGTTCGCCATAGTAATCCCAACCCTCTCCGAAAGTTCAGTTACGCTCATTTTCCTTTTAGCCAGCATCACATCAATATTGATTATAATTGCCAAGTTATCCACCTCACACAGTTAAATCATTTTCTGATTTTATATCAATAGCCTCTTGTAAAAGCCTTTGAAGAACAGCGGCAAAGACCGTAATGACCATGGAAGCAAAAGGAACAACCAATCCGACAAAGATGACACCTGGGGCGTCGTCTTTGTCCGCAAAGAGGTAGAAGAGCGGCAAGACTAGCACCTGCAAGATACTGATTGTTATGGCACAGTGTTTAATTTTCTTTAAAGCTATAACTGATAATTCGGAGAAAGCTTTATTTTTATCAATATAGCGTAATAGTTTGAAAGCCTGATACAAAGCAAAGTAAAAAGGTATCGCCGATGCATAAAAAACGATGGAAACGAGATATTTAATATAAGCAAAATCTGGAAGCAATTTTGCTGCAACATTCCCTATCTCAGGCACCAAAAAGATACACAAAGCAAGAACTGGAATTCCAATAAGAATATCAGCTATCTTTAAAAATAATGTTGTTCCTCTTTTCATAAAAGCACCTCTCTAATTTATTGTTATATTAATTTTAACACATTTTTATCGTCTTACAATAAATTATTATCATTTTTTATTACGTTATTATCGTTAAGGAGATTAATCTTTAAAATATTTTTATGTAAATTGACAATGAAACAAGAAAAAGCGTCAATATTTGACGCTTTAGTAAAGTGGTATTGTAAATGGTTATTTTCAGCTAAAGGATTACTTTATATTATGATAGCTTGTTTTAAAAGGTAATGGACAATCATGTAATTTTTCAAAAAATCATTTAGCGGCTTTCTTGGGCAGCTTTTCTTATGGTGCTAACGGGCAGTTTAATTTTAGAATGGCTAAATATATTTCATTCCATAGGGAATTTTAATAATAACTAGGTACGATCGTAGATATCGCTTAAACTAGATATTTGTACAAGAACAAGAGCCACTTTTTAGGCGGCTCCGCTTTCAATCTAGAATACTTATCAGATGTTTATTTTCCCTTCAATTGTTATCACTGCTGATCCAGCCACTTCAATGATAGGTTCATTATTTTTCGGTGTTATCGTTATATATAATGTACCTGGTCTGCCAATTGCATGTCCTTGACCTATTTTAAGCTGATGCGTTTGGTTTTTTGAAAGAATTCCTTCTAAAAACAAATACCCTGCTAAGGCACCATTTGCCGCTCCAGTTACAGGATCCTCGTCAATGCCAATGCCAGGAGCAAAATCTCTTGTATAGATATCAAACTCCTCAGTATTAAAGGTAAATAAGTGAGTGGTTGAAATATTCTGCTCTCGGTTCAAGCTTCCTAACTTTTTTAGTTGCGGCTCTGCCAAATCAATGGCTTCCCGCGATTTAACTGGGATAAGAAGATGCCAGTTTCCAGTATTACTTAGTTTAATTGGGTACTTATCGTCTAAATCACTTGCTTGAATTCCGACTAGTTGGGCGATCGAACCTTTATCAATTTCTATTTCTTTGACCGTTGGCTTGATTTGGGTCATCGAAACACTAACCAGTTGATTGTTTTCTTTTATCCATTTTACTGGAATCAGCCCTACATTGGTCTCAAACACAATCTGATCCACTTTATCCAACCAATTGTATTTCGTACCAAGTAACCATGAAAGCCCAACCGTTGCATGCCCGCAAAAATTGATTTCCTCGGTCGGTGTAAAATATCTAACTTTAAAATCTACATTAGGATGAGAAGAGGGCAATAAAAAAGCTGATTCTGGGAGATTCAATTCATTGGCAATTTGTTGCATTTCTTCAACTGTTAAATTTTCCGCCTGAGGAATAACCCCTGCAGGATTTCCCCCAAATGATACATCAGTAAAAGCATCAATATGATAAACCGGAATTTGTTTCATAATTTCCTCCTCAAATTTAAGTTGAAAAAGATCTTTTTCTAATTTAATCATATGCACAACTAATGGATAAGTAAAATGAATATAATTAATGGAATACATGAGAAACATTCATGTAAAATCTAGTTTAAGAATAAAATTATGGGCCTTACATAAACCAAATCGTGATTTATCAAGATTAATAAAAGGAGGAAATCAATGTCTTTTTTTCAATTTGAGGTATTCGTGAAAGTGGTAGACACAGGAAATTTTACTAGGGCAGGCGAAATTTTAGGACTCACACAATCTGGTGTCAGTCATAATATCTCGGCTTTGGAGTCAGAACTAGGGATTGTTCTGTTAAATAGAGGAAGAAATGGAGTTTCCTTGACGGATGCAGGAAAACGGATTATCGGACATATGAGAAATGTTCTTTCTGAGTCAGAACAAATTAAACAAAAAACGGCGGCTATTCTTGGTGTAGAAATTGGTAAAATTAAGATAGGGAGTTTCCCAAGCGCATCGGCTAAATTATTGCCTGGCATCATCTCTTACTTCAAAGGCAGATTTAAAGGAATTGAGTTAGAACTTCATGAGGGGAGCTATTCCGAGATTAATGAATGGGTAGAAAATGGAGTCATTGACATTGGATTTGTTTCATTGCCTATTAAGGGATTAGAGATGATTCCTCTTCTAAAAGATCAACTAGTTGTGCTCTTGCCTAACGGCCATCCCTTCCATGAGTATTCATCTCTAAATGTAGAGCAGTTAGCGCAGGAACCCTTTATTATGCCAAAAGCAGGCTGTGAGCTGCTAATCAAGGAAAGATTTCAATCATGTGGCTTAAAACCCAATATTCAATTTGAGGTGGAAGATAATCAAACAATTATCTCAATGGTTCAAGAAGGACTTGGGCTAACAGTGGTTCCCCAATTAACATTACCAAACTGGTTAACTCGTGTTACTCAGGTCGAACTTGTTCCCGAAACCTATCGTCAGATTGGATTAGCAGTAAAGTCTGTAAAGAATAATACACCTGCTGTAAAAGAATTCATTCATGCCTCTCAGCAATTCGTGAAAATAAATAGAGAAGGTTAATAAAAGGGAATAGGAAAGGAAGGTAAAAATGATGAGACAAATAATTGCTCTTGGAGGTGGAGGGTTCTCCATGGAACCCGAGAATCCATTGTTAGATTTATATATCCTTAATCAGGCAGGGAAATCTAACCCAAAGATCTGTTATGTACCTACTGCAAGTGGAGACGCTGATATATGTATAAAGTGGTTTTATGACTTCTTTGAACAACAAGTATGCCAACCGTCACATTTATCATTATTTAAATCGTAAGTTCTAGACCCAACGGTAAGGCATATCAAGTCTATTTTGATAAGGAAGTCAAAGAGCTTGAACTTGAAACGGTTTACTTAGGTTAATTTTAAGGGTGGAACACAAATTATAGTGATAATATTTTATGAATTAGAAAACAATAGTATTAAGGAAAGGAGGGATTGCGTATGTCTGTGAAAAAGTGGTTAACAGGATTGGTCGTTTTACTAGCATTAATTGTGGGTGTGACAACTCTAGGCTCGCTCGGCGTATTTGCCGAATCCGGTGCCGTAACTCAGCCTACGGTGACGGTGAAAGCGATTGTGGTCGAGTTGAACGATGATTACTTTAATCCAAAAGACATTACTATTCTCAATGGACAATCGACACCATTGATATTGAAAAACGTAGGTAAGAAAAAGCACACCTTCACAGTGAAAAATCTCGGAATTGATGCCGAAGTCCAACCAGGAAAAGAAAAAACCATTACCGTGAAACCGCAAAAGCCCGGTACATATGAACTGATATGTCGGTACCATTTCCAGGAAGGAATGGTTGGAAAAGTAATAGTCAAATAACTAGCAGGGCCAATTGGGCCCTGTTTTTTAATTGGCAACGGTAACTTGCTTGTTATGAAAGGCTCTTATCGTAAACTTTGCAGAAGTAAGATTTTAAAGAAATGAACCTTTTTTTTGTATGTTCCACTTTCGGGGAAGTGGAACAGGAAAGATGAAAATCAATCGCTCTATTTTGTTGCATTTGAGAAAAATTGCGAATTACTATTTACTTTTATAGTTTAAGTAAATAAGCCATATTTGTAATCCAGCAAATATCGCGAACGCAAGAGAAACAAACCAAAATGTGTTTATAAAATGGTGGTAAATCCAATCGGCCAATTTAACATCACCTTTTTTGAAAAATAATAAACATAATTTACCCTAAAAGGAAAAGAAATACTTTCCATATTCGGTATAATGACTATTTTTTTGTCTCACAGTGGAGAAAATCAAGTGGATGACAAAATTATGGAAACACACTTTCCAGAACAATACTCAAATCTTGCAGTAGCCCCTTTGTATATAATATTCAACTGATATTGTGTATTGGCTACTTAATTTTCACTCGAAAAGAAAAAGGGTGTCTTTTATTAATCGGAAAAAGTTATTCCCTATTTATTATCGTTAATTATATTATTGCCCTTTATTTTCGCTATTTTCACTAATAAAAAAGATGTTGTACTTCAACTACCATTAAAATAAACCCAAAGCTTGTTATGGTGGTTTTTTCCATGTAACAAGCTTTTTAAAATAAACAGTGTTTTCCAAAATGTAAGTAAGGATATTTCAAAAATTATTTATGTTGATTATCGATATAATTCAATCATTTGATTTGCTATATATTCTGAGCTAAAATGAACCCCATCTTTTAGCCACCACATGATTATCCCAAGGATTGAGGATGCGAGAATATCCATTGATAAAGTTATTTCGGTAGTAACAGTACCTCCTCTTTCACGTTGTATGATAATCGAGTCCTTTAAAACCATATGCAATTTCTTTTTGAAACCTGGGTGCTCAAATAGAACGGATAGAATTTTTCGATGCTTATAAAAATAATCTAAAAAAGTAATTAATTGTTCCTCATTATGTAAATTATCAATTTTGCAAAATTGGAGACATTTCCAACGACAAGTCGTCGAAAATATCGTAAACCAATTGTTTTAACAAATCATTAATATCTATAAAATGCAAATAAAAAGTTGCACGATTTAGCTCTGCACGTTTAGATATTTTTTGTACTGTAAGTTTCGAAATATCCGGGTTTTCAATCAATAGATCTACGGTAGCTTTTTTAATCATTTGCTTAGAACGAACAGCTCGTGGGTCCTGTTTTTTTGGTGTAGTCAATTTAATTCTCCTTTATCTATTAAACTCGACTTTGTTGATACATCCCTAAAATTTGTTGTTTAATTCACACATCTTAAAAAATAGGATTGAGTTTTATTAGTTTTATTACAATGCCATTGAACACAGCTAGTTTGAATGCTTTACCAAGAACACTTGTGACACATGGTACAGCAGTGAATAATACCTTGCGCCAAATTTCAGGTGCAATCGGAACTGCTGTAGTTATTACAGTTTTTACAACACAAACGACAAACCATGCGAAAACATTACTAGAAGAAACACCAAATGCTACAGTTGAAGCTATTCGTACACTTGCTTCAATATTAGGATCAAGTGATGCCTATTATTTCATGACAATCTTAGCTATTATCGCATTTGTTTTAACACTATTCGTTCCAGCTAAAGAAAGGGTTAAACAACAATCATAATTTTTAAGCAAGTATATACTGTACTGGCTATTTTTATATACTTGGGATAAGAGAGCAGACTTTATATAGTTTTATTTAATAAAAAATGTAAAAAAAAGTTAATTTTATAATATAATATTAATAATTCGTATGTTAATTATGGAGGTGTTATTTTGATTTGGTTAATTATTCTGTCACCTGTTTTTATTGTTAGTGCTATAGCTATTTATTTGGGAAAAAGATCTGAGATGACTCCGCCAGATGAGAGTAAACTAGCTGAGAAGCCAGATGAAGTTATAAACCCGATGCAAAACATGAATACTTTTGGACCATAAACAGGAATATTCAAAAACAATTTCACATTGTTCAATGTGAAGAATTGTACTTCAACTAACTAATACAAGAGTTACAGATCAAGCTGTCATTTTGGCAGCTTTTCTTATTGCACTAAAGGGAGTTTAGTTGAATAAAACTGCCTTAATCTTTTTATATATTGTAGCTGTGATTATTGAAAATAAAGCATTAAATGTATAACTATATAATAAGTATAGGCAGTGAAAGGGAGTTTTCCTCGTTTCTTTTTTCTTCTTGTTTTCGTTTTTTTCAACTTCTTCCTTTTTATGATAAAGGGAAAAGACAAGGTGAGTGAATATGTTGAAAAAAGGATTAAAATTAATCAGTTTTCTTTTTCGGCAAGAAAAAGAAGCAAGTCTTCAAACAAAAATGATTAAAGTTTCTAGTGGAAAAAGGACAACCAAATTAATCGTTCAAGTTGCGGATACTCAGAAAAAAAGAGAAAAGGGTTTAATGTTTGTTGGAAAATTACCCGAAAACGAGGGGATGCTATTTGTGTTTTCAGGAAAAATATATGGCGGTTTTTGGATGAAAAACACCTTAATTCCTTTATCTATTGCATTTCTTGATTCAGATGGGAAAATTCTAAAAATACTAGATATGTTGCCTTGTAAAGAGGAAGAATGTCCTAGTTATGAACCGGGACTTTCTTATCATTATGCAATCGAAGTTAATCTTGGATGGTTTGAAAGGAATCAAATCAAAGTAGGGGATTTTGTTAAGCTTAATTAAAATTACCTCATCTCTATGAGTTCTTAGAGGTAAGGTGATTTTTTAATAGATATTTATGCTAATATGTGGATATGGATTAAAAGAATGTAACTAAAACTACAGGAGATACAGAACGGTGAAAAAGAAAGGTAAAAGTAATTCATTCAAAGCAATGAATCTTTTTGAAAGGATATTTGCAGTTTCAATACTAATATTACTTATAATTGTCTGTATTTCAGTTATAATTGGGAGCATTTTCTTTGGGTTTGCAGGATTTTTTAAATTATTTGGAGTAAGGTATGAATCTTTTTCATCACTACTGGCGTTATCCCTTTAACAAATCAATATTTGTTTACATAGCTTAATATTATATTTGCCTAATTTTATTGGAGTTCCGAATATAGTTAATTTGGAATTATTTTAAATTACCTTTATCTTTGTAACTACAAAGTAAGTTGGTGGTTTGACAGTTCAAGACTGCTTAAAGGGCCACTTTCACCGCTTCAACTTGATCTAACGTTAGATTAATTTCCACGTTATTGGTGTTTCCCAGAATATCGACTTCAAGAACCCCTTGTCCCATTTTCATAGACGATCCAGAGTCTATTATAAAGAATGGAGGAACAAGCATTGATAGAAGATACGTACAGAAATGTACCTGTTTACTGGCCTTACCTAAAACAGCCTTGTCCGTGCTATCTCTCTTACTCTATTCCGTTACCTAAACCATCAATTGACTTGTCAGGACCAATATCAACAAAAGTAATACCACCATTCTTATCCCTTCAACAAGTACATATACCAACTATTTGGTATAACTTATCCAAAACTATTTATTGCCTTCAAGCAGGAAAATACGTGATCAACACCAAGCCTATTGATCTGCTGGTTTTCGCCCCTCATCCCGACGACGAGACGCTAGGGACTGCTGGTGTAATTATGCGCGCAGTGGCGGCTGGAAAGCGGGTTCATGTTGTTATCTTTACGAATGGAGATGGTTACCCGAGGGCTGCCTCCCAGCTGCTTAAGAAGAATATTAACGAGCTCCGTCCCGAGGATTACTTCGAATTGGCGCGAGTGCGCCAATTCGAAGTGTATGCTGCAATGGCGGAGTTGGGACTAAAGCCGTCGGATATTACATTTCTCGGATATCCCGATGCCGGTCTGGATCATGTCTATAAGTCACAGGGACTAGAGCCTTTCCAGCAACACTTCACCCTGATGAGACAGACGTATAGTATGGTATACCCGGACTATCACTCGCTAGTTTATGGTATGCCTGCGCCCTATCTGAAGGAATTTGCTCTCTCCGATACAATGGACCTGATCAGGTGTATGCAGCCAAAGGAAATCTACGTCACCGACGGTGCGGATGGGCACCCAGATCATCAGGCGGCTTTCTTGTTTGTTCGTGACGCCGTGCAGGCGACAGGTTATAGAGGGCAAGTGTATACCTATTTAATCCACAGCGGTCCAGACACCGAATGGCCATGGCCACGTGGGATTACTCCCAGATTGCCATTTGAGGCACATGAGTATAAAGGAGAGCGAATTCCCAGCTTTGTACCGTGGCCTCCTCCAGTTCGGGTACCAATGTCCGAAGCTGAGGCAATTAGAAAGTTGAATGCGATTCGAGCTTATCGCTCGCAGCTTGCAACGGACAGGGAGTATCTCGAATCGTTTATAAAGAAGGAAGAAATTTTTTGGTGTACGATCTAAGGGAATACTGCGAAATATAGATCATATTTCATTTAGTTAGTTTAAGTTTTGCCGATCCTTATTTAACTAAAGGGCAAGAGTTCAAAATCATAATGAGTTGCGGGAGCAACTCATTTTCTTATTGTACTAACTGGCTTTAGTTCAAAATTCCTCGAACTCAATTTGCATATTTTCTTGCTCATTTATATAAAATGGCATAATTCTAATGTATTCGGTAGTAGCTAATATACCCATTAAGCCTGAAGAAGAAATGATATAATGTGTCTGATTTTTATATTTTATAGTTATTTTAAGGGGGATAAAATGCTACAGTTACTAAATAAGACAGATAACTTGGCAATTGTGATTCACGAAATTTATGGAATTAATCAACATATGGAGAGTTTTTGTAAAAGATTATCAGATCAGGGCTTTGATGTTATCTGTCCGAACTTGTTAGAACGCGAACAACCTTTTGATTATTCTGAAGAAAAGATTGCTTATCGAAATTTTATGGAGAATATGGGTTTCATTGAAGCTGTACATAAAATAAAAAATATATTATTAACTTTTAAAAATAAATACAAAAAAATATATCTTATTGGATTTAGTATTGGGGCCACTGTTGCTTGGTTGTGTAGTGAGGAAGATTATCTCGATGGGATATCAATGAAATGCTCAAATTTATTAAAATACATTGATTGATAAACCTGGACGTTATTCAACTCACTAGTGCATTAGTATTATATTCAGCTGCCATTGTGGTAGCTTTTTCTACTTGTGGTAACGGGGTTAGTTTAATAATTAATTTTTTAAGATATCAGGTATTTTCCTCTTTTAAATATAGCATTATTCTTGAAGCTTTATGAGATACTAAGCTTAAAAATAAATAGAGGGAGGATTTATGCCTTGGAATCGGAGAAAAAGCAAGCAAATATTGAACTGTCTTGCACTGAAATTGGTGGTCTTTGGGGGGTTTTTTTACAAGAAAGCATGAGCTCTTGTTTCCTTAGATACTTTTTGCATCATCTCAAAGACGAGGAAATCATTCCATTAGCAAATGAGGCACTAAAAATTTCACAAGTGCGATTAGAAAAAATAAAAAATATTTTCCTTGCAGAAAATTTTCCTATACCAACTGCTTTTTCAGAAGGGGATTTAAATTTGGCTGCCCCTCCATTATTTAATGATGTGTTTAGCCTAAGTTATATTTATATGATGAATCGGTTAGGAATGATTAATTTTAGCTATACTGCATCCAACAATGTTCGACTTGATGTGCTTGATTTTTTTTCCGAGTGTATTCATACGTCTACTGAAATGTTCGGCAAAGCAGTCAAGATGATGTTGTCAAAAGGCATTTATGATCGCCCACCTAAAATGAACTATCCTAAAGAAATTGAGTTTGTCGAGAAGGAATCTTTTCTTTCAGGAATTATAGGTAATAAGCGTCCTTTGAATGCAATTGAATTATCCGAAATATTCTTTAACATTGAGCGAAATTACTTTTCAGTTCTTATCATGCTCGCATTTGCTCAAGTAGTAAAAGACAAGGAACTGAAAAAACATGTTCTTAAGGGAAAAACTATTAGTGAAAAACAAATTTCCTTTTTCAATAATTTACTAATGAAAGAAGAACTTCTTGGCACTGTGACCGTGAGCATGGAAGTAACTGACTCTACTTTGTCACCATTCTCAGACAAACTCATCCTTTCTATGATTAATGTTTTAAATTCCGTAGACATTAGCCTAATTTCACATGCAATGTCAGTAACTATGAGAACCGACCTTACAGTTCAATACAGTAAAATCATAGCAGAGGTAATGCTGTACGCAAAGGATACATTTGATATAGTGGTGCAAAAGAAATGGCTGGAGCAACCCCCCCTTGTGACCAATAGGAAGATGCTGATACATAACAAAAAATAAGAAAGTTTTATAATTTAATCTAACTTTAATATTTGTCTGGTGTAGCAAGTTACAAGATTGTGAAGTGTTGTACTTAAACTAATGGGGGCAAGAGTTGAAGACGTGATCGCTGCGGGCGGTCTTTTTCTTGTTGTGATAACGGGGTGGTTAGCAAAATAAGAAATCAAATTAATATTTGAAGTAAATAATGCTAGTAAAAGATGTACATTTAACCTCATTTAATTTAAAAAACCAAAGGAGACAACTACTCCTTCGGTAAATCTTTGTGGTCATATTTTAAAAGCTTACTTGTAATTGTAGGATTTTCTGGTTTGTCGGGATGGCTATCGACGGAAACCCCGAAGGTTAAAGTATCAGTCCCTAATGGTTTCCCATTACTTGGAATTATATTCACTTTAACAACAAATGGATATTTAATTTGTTCGCCTATTAGGTGAGGCTCTGTTATCTCAACAACATTATAGTTTTTCTCCCAGTCAAATGACATACCTGAAATGTTTTTATCTTCATAATACTCTCTAGCAGATATAATTATTTCTTTATTAATTAAATCAAGCATAAAATGTTTTAAATGTTGTTCTTGAGTAACATCATTGGTTAAATTGTACAAATCATCTTGTAAACCTTTTTTATTGTATTCTTCACCTTGTACAACGCTTGGTATAGCTAAAAAGAAAAACATTAAAGGTAGTATTAGAACATTTTTCACACGTATCACCTCCTTATAAATAATATTTTCTAATATAAGGAAATTATCCGAATGTAGGTAAAACTAGAACTATTGGAAAAGTGATTGTTCTGGGCTGTGAAGTATTCTTTTTGACAATTGCGTGCTTTATTTTAGACTGTGCTACCATTAACTTCTTCAACAAACTGGGCAGTTTAGTTGAAGTATGTTTACCAGATTTTTTAACAATTGGGCGGAATGGATAGGTTAAATAGGAAAGGAATTTAAATATTATTAGAGAACTATTAGAGTAGAAATAATGCTTATAAATCATGAGACAAGAATATGTATTATAGGATAAAGGAGTGATTAAATTGAGTGATCTAAAAGTGATTGAAAAATACAAAAGCAATCTGCAAAACTATTCTTTGGAGCAACTAAGATATATAACAGCTGAAGGGGTTTGGTCTTTAGGTCAAATGTACGACCACATGATCCTCGTTGCCCATGAGTACCTTGACAATGTGGAAACTTGTGCCTCAGTAAAAGAAGAGCAAAAGCTTGGAAAAAAGGAGTTTGGTGAGCATTTATATAAAATTGGAGGATTCCCACCAATTAAAATCAAGTTACCTGACGAATTAAATACCCCACCCAGCAATTCAGACAGTAAAGAAAACCTTATGAGTAGGCTTGATCAGGTAATGCAGAGGATGAGAGAATGGGAATCTAAAGTAGATGCTATAAATCCAAATTACAAAGTTAAACATGATGGCTTTGGCTGGCTTAATGCGAGAGAGTGGTATGATCTGGTAAGCATGCATTTCCGTCATCACTTGCGTCAGAAGTACGAATTAGAACAAAAACTTGTGTTCTAAGAACTTACAAGTTTTCAAGATTTTTTAAATCAGCCAACCATTTTATATGAACGAACAATTGAATACGCAAATCGAATTTGAGGAATTTGTGTTTTATATTGAATGCAGAGAATGGTTCGATGAAAAGATTCAAAGAGATGCACGTCTTAGAATGTCTTAACCCCGTTGATACCCCCAGAGCACTTAATGATTTGAAATTAGGGGCAATACTATATCCTTTATGTAAAAATAACGATGTAGTGTCTTTTCAAAAGGCACTTAAAAAATACAAAGAAACCTTAAGTGAAATCCTGCCTAAAATGATGAAAATCTCAACATCAGTAAGGGAATTAAAAGAAGATGATTTGCCTTTTGGTTTTTTTTGTTTTGAAATTCATTGTAGATAGGTAGGTAGATGCAGCCTTTTCTTATTGCTAACGGTCAAGTTAGTTTAATAGTGCATTTTTATTTTGCTCAACACCACCAAAAAAATCAATGGTCTATTTGACTATGAGTATCTGGAAAATTAATGTAGAATATGTGTGTCAAGATTGGATGGATATTCCACAGTATCATTTTGTCGGTTAATACAACCTATTTTCACACACGATTAGGATAAGAGATTACAAACAAACCAAGAAAGGTGTTGGAAGCAAATGATGCGAGAACGTTTGGCAGAAGCTATTATACTACGTGAAGATGGACGGGCCAAGCAAGATCCAACTATTTTGGAGGAAGCCCTAACGCTCCTTTTAGAATTGGCAGCAGCCTACCCAGATGACGCTGAGGTCAATTTTCAGACAGCAGTGGCTCTTGACAATTCCGGATTAGAGATAGAGGCTATTACTTTCTACGTGCGTGCTCTTGAACTGGGGCTTTCTGAATCAGATCTTGAAAGAGCCTTACTTGGCTTGGGGAGTACTTATCGATGTTTAGGATATTATAATCAAGCTGAGGAAACATTACGTCGAGGTGTAAAAGAATTTCCTCAAAACCGGGCCATCCAAGTACATCTCGCGATCGCCCTGTATAATAAACAGGGTTACAAGGAAGCGATAGAAATCCTTTTGACCAATTTGATGGAGACAACCTCTGACGAAAAGCTTCAATATTTCAAACGCGGTATTGTATACTATTCGCAACACCTTGATGAAATTAAGAAATGATAAAGTCAACAAAACTAAAAGAGGAATATGCCAAGTTAAATACGAAATTATATGAGTTAACTAAACCTCCTTATGAAAAAGGGACTGGGGGAACTCTAATTTACTTTACCGTCGGGAAAATCAACTTTTTATATTTTGCCGATTTCTGTTGTGAGGACCCCAATGTGTAATAATTTTTATTCAACTAATAGGTGCATTAGTAAAAAAAATCAAAAGGTGATCTAATAATGAATATACAAGTTAAACTAAAAGATATAATTGAGGAAATGGAAATACAGTTTGAAGAGTCACGTTCATTACTTAATATTAAGACGGGTGAAATAGTGTTAGTAACATCGGACGACTTGAGAGCTGCTGAAGAAGATAAACCATTTGATCATTTACTAGAATGGGAACAAGAAAATAGGGTAATAGCAATTGATGTGGTTGAAAACTTTGAAAATTATCTAGAGTTACCTACTAAATATGAAGTGAATGAATATGAAATGATGGAAAACTTTTGCATAACAGTAAGTGATCAAAGAAAACAGGAATCCTTATTAAGGGCAATTAAAGGGAAGGGTGCCTTTAGAAGGTTTAAGGACAAAATAATAGATTTTGAAATAGAAGAACAATGGTATTCATACCGTGACGAGTGTTTTAAACAAATAGCGATTGAATGGTGTCAGGAAAATAAAATAAACTTTATTGAATAGAAATTCATGGGGCGATTACTGAACTAAAGGGTAATCGCCTTTTCTTATTAAAGTAAATGAGCGGGTTAGTTGAACAAGAAAAGATAAGCTTTCTTATGGTTTCTTCTGCTATTTTTTGTAGTATAATAGTTAACAATATTGTGTAAAAATGTAAATTATTCAAGGGGGTGATTTTTTGAAACGAATATCAATGTTATTCGTTTTATTCAGTATGTTATTTTTTGCAGTAGGATGCACATCAAATAAGACGAATAAAGATATGGGGAAATCTGATAATGACGCCATAACTAAAGGGAGTTCAAATAATTTAATTACTTATTATGAAACCATTAAATTAGAAAATTCCATTGAATCTTCTTTCAATAAAAAGGTTTTCAAGAAAAAAGGTTATCCAGATGGATATGATCTAACCCTTTCTCGGGCAAAGAGAGAAGTCATTCTTGTGATTAGACCTTATTCTAAGAAAAATTTTAATTATTTAAAAGACGACCTTCAAAGTAATATTGAAGAAGTTTTGCAATCAAAAAAATATACGGATTATAAAGTTAAAGTTCTTGCTGATTGGTCTAAAACGAATCAGACAGAAAGACAAGAAAATGAACAAAAGATTGTAAATGAAATAGTTCAGATAATGAAAAAGACTCATAAAATTAATGTTTCAATGGGAACCCAATATTCAGCTACTGACGGACGTATTGTTCAATTGGACTTAATGCTTTATAGAAACAACAAAGAAATTATAGATCCAAATGAAGTGAATAATTTTCATAAAGAATTTTTAAAATTAGCTAAAGAAAATGGATTCAATGTTACAGATATTCCTATACGTTTTAAATCAAATTTAAAACGAGATTGGGAAATGAAAGTGATGCCGTCAATAAATAAAGGGTTAAAAGAAATAAAAGATCTTAAAGTTAAATCTACAACTATAATAGATGATAAGAATCCAATTATTATTAATACTGAAATAAACAGCACAGATAAAAATGCTAAAGCAAATGGAAAACATATTGAAGAACTCATTAATGAATTTTTCCAGTATAAACAAATTAACAAATCATTTCCTGGTCCTTATGAGATTCAGGTTCTAAGTAAAGATAATAAGAAAATAAATTAAACAATGCTAATGAAGGCTCTCCCCACTAAGTTAAGGAATATATGCGATAATTATTTTGAAGGGGTTGATAATTATGGATTTTGTTATCGGTCTGGTATCTTTTGTTGGTGAAGTAATTTCGGCTTGGGCAATTGCAGCTTGGAGTTATTTTCAAGAGAAACTAGACAACAATTAATTTCACCTTTTACGAGGACTAATCAATTAGGTTTAAATCTTTCAAGTGTAATTGTTGAAACACAAACTGCAAATACGTCTTCTTGTAGGCTCTTAGAAAGATTAGGTATGGAATTAGAACGAACGATTAGCAGATTTGGAGCTGAGCAGGCAATTTATTCTATTAAATATCTTAATTAAAATCGAAGAAGTCTTTCTTCAGCTAACGGGTAGCAAGAGTTGAAGACGTGATCGCTGCGGGCGGTCTTTTTTCTTGTTGTGCTAACGAAACAGTTTAGTTGAAGAACACTATGGAAATGTATGGTAAAATTATGGTAAAAGATATAGGTGGAGAGTGGTACTAATGAAGGTACTGTTGGAGTTAGTACGAATAGTGTTTTTAGTTGTATTAATCGGAGGAATTTTAAGTGCCTTTATAAATTATGTGTACTCAAAATTAGAAACAGACATAGACACCTATGGCTGGATGGGACTTGTATCGATTCTTATTTTTTTATTTGTACAGTATAGGAATAAATATCAGTTTAGTGGATGGTACACTGGTAAAGGTCGAGTAAAACTCCCCACAAATGTATCAAAAGTGCTTATTACCATTTCAATATTATTAATGTTGTTACCTCTGATTCTAAGTTTCTTCTTAACCTAACGGGTGCAAGAGTTGAAGGATCCAGCTGCTCGGCGGCTTATTTGCTTGTTCCACTAACTTGCAGTGGAAGAAGAGGAAACAGTCGCCATAACATCGAAATAATATGTACTGTACATTAATATTATTTTGTTCAAACCAAACGCGTGCGTTTTTACAACAAATGGAGACGACTTTTTTCTTCGATCGTTTTGATTGCTAAAGAGATTTGGATAATAGAGGAAATTTCGGGGAAGATATTTGTAACTCTGCTTGAACGAATGGTGGTTGTTTATTATATGGAATGGGATTATTTATGGAAGGCGATTTTGATCGTTTTAGAAGGAACAGTAATTTTGAAAATGGCAGGCAGGAAAACAATTTCACAAATGACTTTGGCCGAAACTGTTATTATGATTGCAATCGGTACATTACTTATTCAACCAGTAGTGGGAAAAAATATTTGGGTAACCTTTCTGGTTGCTAATGTTCTTGTCGGAACACTATTAGTCATACAATTTATACAATTGAAATCTGACAGGTTTGAAAAAATGATTACAGGTAAAGCAGTAGTAGTAATTGATAACGGAACTTTGAATGAAAAAAACTTGAGGAAACATAGATTATCGGTGGACCAACTTGAAATGAAACTCAGACAAAATAGTGTATCCAAAATAAGTGACGTAAAATGGGCAACTCTGGAACCGAATGGTCAATTAGGTTTTGAGTTGAAACATGATGCTCAACCAGTAACGAAAAAGGAATTTGAAGATTTCAAGCAAACAATTGTTAATTTGATACCTAGTAATTCACAACTTACTCATATAAATGAAATTTTAAACTTGATAAACAAACAGTACCAGGTCGAAAGCCAAGAGGACATTTTTGCAGAAGTTAAGAATAATGATCATAAAATCGGCCTGCCAAAGCATTTACAATAACATGATCATGAAATGAGATAAAAAAAAAGCAGTTTAAGTAATATTATTATTCCGAGAGGCAAAAATATAGTGAACAAACTAATTGCCAGTTGTAAAGGGAGGAAAAGAAAATGACAAAAGTACAAGATATAATGACAAAAGATGTAAATGTATGTACGCCCCATGAGCCTGTGACAGTTGCAGCAAAAATTATGCGGGATATTAATTGTGGTTCCGTACCGGTTTGTGAAGGAAAAAAAGTGGTGGGCATGATCACTGACCGTGATATTGTCATCAACTGTGTGGCTGATGAAAAAGATTGCAGTTCAATCCATTGTCATGATTGTATGACTTCGGATGTAATTACCTGTTCGCCGGATACAGATGCACATGAATGTGCCCGAATGATGGCTGATCATCAAATCCGCCGTATACCTGTGGTCCAAAATGGAGAAATGGTTGGTATTTGTGCTATTGGTGACCTGGCAACAGTTGACATTCATATTAATGAAGCAGGAGATGCGTTAAGTAATATTTCTCAACCACTACAATAAGAAATTTTCAAAGGAATAAAAAAGGAAAAAACCCGGAAACGGGTTTAGAATTCAAAATCATAATGAAAATGAGTTGCGGTAGCAACTCATTTTCTTATTGTACTAACTGGTTATAAGAAACTTGGATTAAAGAAGTTAAAAACAGGAATGGCTAGGTACCTAAACCCTAATCTAGCTAGTGAGTATTTAGAATAAGCTTTTTCTAGCGGGGTAAGAGTTAAAGAACAAGCTGCCATTTTTGGCGGCTTTTCTTATTGAGCTAACGGAAGCAGGTTACTCGAAGAAGGAAAAATGACGTTATATAAAAAATAAATAAATACTAATTAACTAACTTGAAAGAGAAATAGGAGAAATACGTGAGAAGGGTCAAGGAAATGAAACAAAGGCCAGGCTGACTTGACCTGATTCCTTCGGGTATCGTCGCTAAATTTGAAGCCATCATTCGTTGGTGAAGTCAAGTTTCCAGATGGTGAAAGGAATGAAGAAGAAGGCTATGGCAACCATATGCCTAGCGGCAAAATAAAAGGTCGGTTAATGCTAACCGGCCTTTTATGTACATATTCAATTAGCGTTTAGGTTTTTTGGATTATTTTAGCGGAATGTTTACTTAATTATTGCGAAAGAAGAACTAGTGGATACATTACCACCGGAATACTCAAAACTATCCGTCCCCTTACCATCGACGGTTCCGGAAACCGAGATATTATTGTAATCTTTGAAAGTACCCTTAGAAAGTTTTATGTACTCGTCGAAATCGATCTGGACATTTTTCTCAGTGTATTTCGAGGTAGAATAACTCTTTGGATTGAATGCCCAGGTAAGATTGATAGACTTAGTACCTGCAGGAGTTTCAACGCTAGTGCAATTTCCTTCTTCATCGCAAGTAAAATCAACTTTATATACTTCTACTGTCTGATTCACTTTGGCCGTACCTTTGTTAATGTCAAAAACCACTTTGGTTGCTGGAACTACGCCGCTGCCATAATAGTATTCGTCTTTTTCATAATCATAGGTTTGGTAATAGAGGATGTAAGAATCCTTAACTTCAAAGTTAGTAGAAAGGTCTACAGAGGTATCGACAGTACCTTCTGACCCATAGAACGAAGCTCCTTGAAAAGAGCCTTTGTATACAGTGGAATTGCTTTGCGCCATTGCTGGCAGGGCCATAGTCAAAAGGAACACAACCGTCAGAATCAATACTTTCACTTTTCTCATTACGAACCCCCAATTTTTGGTAACCTAAACCGCTGTCCTAATTGTACAATATGGTGGAAAAAATGTACTTAAATAAAGTTCGACAATCTTCACACTTTGAAGAAATTGATAGGGAAGTTTATTGGGTTTGATTAGCAATAAGAATTTAAAAGGGAAAAATAAAAACTGTATCGAATAATCTTTTATTAAAAACAAACATTAAGGGTGAAAAGGATGATGAAAGACAAAAAACGTTTAAAAAAGACAAATAATAGAGTAGTACACGGTAAGACACCAGAAGAACGTTTTAAGGAAATATACGGAATAACAATAGAGGAATGGAACGAACGACAATTCAAAGCTAAAACTGGAATGACACCCGATGAATGGTATTAATGAGGCGAAATCTACAACACCTTACGATTTTATTAAAGAACGATACGGTAATTTTACCGAGGATGATATAAAGCTTGTTTAGGATTTGCAACTATTGGGGTTAATAGATGACGTTATATATGTGTTACTTGATTATGATGCAATTATAAGTAGCATCGGAATTGTTCACCCGTTGGTAAGAGAAATGGGTGAAAATTGGTTTAATGAAAAAATATTTACAATTGAAAAAGCGATTTATTACGTTAGGGAACAGCAGAAGAAATATATGTGATTATTTATTAAAATGGAAAGTGTGTGAAACATTGTACTTAAACAAACTGGTGCAAGAGTTGAAGATAATAAAATCTAGGCCAAAGTTCATTGAGAGGTGAAATTAATGACGGTAGGAATCGATTTTTGTATTGCAAATACCTTGAAGGAAGCAGCTAAAGCGGAAACCTATGTCAAGTACGATGAAAAGATACATCAGTATGTTATGAGAAAGGAACAGGACTCTGGAAGAAATATAGTACTGCTTTTAGGTTTAGATCCGTATGGGGATAAATTATTTTCAAAACAAGAAATAAATGAATTGATAATTATATGTGATATGTTATTAAGTGAATATAAAAAAGGAGATATTGTTGAACAAAAAGTAAGACAATTTGCGAGAGACCTAAAGATGCTTTGCGGAGATGCATTAAATAAGGGTAAACTAATATTTGCAGTAGGTGACTAAACTTAGCTTGACATTTCAATTTACAAACGAAATCCACTTTCAAAAGAGTATTTCTAGGAGCTATTCTTCAACTTATGGTGTAAGTGATAAATATGGAGATCGCTGTGGCGATCTATTTTTTGTTGCACAAACGAAGCAGGTTACTTGAAGAAGAATAAGTAATATATAAGTTAAAAGTAAAGAGTTAAAGTCTTATTAAGCTAACAGGTGCTTGAGTTGTACAAGGTGTTGTTGAGAATAATAATTGGAGATATTAGATTATGACACTTTTATATGTAGGAATTAGTTGCATTATTGTTGGATTTGGTTTAAGTTCACTTAGTTTTTATGAAGTTAAAGATGGTTTAAAATTTATTTTTGAAGAGCGAAGTAAGGTAAACAAGTTAGCCTTTTTCTTTACCATATTTGAATATGTAACAGAGATATTTTTGTTTGGAATACTACTCATATTGTTTGGTATATTTGCTATAGTAATCAATTTTTTTTGAAACTGGCTTGCTAATAAGCAAAGGATTTGCTTCGGCAGCTCTTTTTTTATGGAACTAACGGTTGCAGAATAATTGAAGAACATATTGTTAGTCTAAGGAAAAAAGAAGATAAGTTGAGGTAATAAAAATGTATGAATTTAAATATGAGTCCGAGAGAAAAGAAAAAAAATATAAATTATACCTATTTTTGTTTATTATCACTGTTTTGATAAATGCATTCATTGACATTTTCGACTTGGGAATTGAAAAAGTTTCTGGATTTCGTATAGTTAGTAGCCTCTTATTTTATGGTATTATCCTTTACTTTGGTTTGCGTAGGAAGTTATGGGCGGAGTTTATGATTAAATTTTTTGTCTGGCTAAATATCATTTTATTGTTCATTATTATTACTGTTAAGGTTTTAGGATTATAGTTCAATAAAATGCTCACGTTCTTCAGTTAATGGGTGCTTTGATTAATCAAAGGGTTGCTACGGAAGTCCTTTTCTCATGATCCATTAACGGTAGCAGATTATTTCAAGTGGAAGAATTCTCAAAGATAGTAAGAAAACCCAATCTTCATTTTTAAGTAAATTGGGTTTCTTTTATCTATAATCAAAGGGTTTAATTATGTCCAACTATTGGATGTGGTATATATGGTTCTTCGAGAAACGCAATTTCTTCAGCTGTTAGCTTAGCAGATAGAGCACCGACGGCATCTTCGAGATGGGATATTTTCGTAGCACCGATAATAGGGGATGTTACTGGTTCTTTCAGCAGTAACCAAGCAAGTGCGATATGGATACGGGGAACGCCATGTTTTTCTGCGATTGCAGCAACCCGTTCTACAACTAATCGGTCTGCATTGGCAGTCGCATCATATTTAGATTTTTGAATTTGGTCCGTCTCGGAACGATGCGTTGTATGCGACCAATCACGAGTCAATCTTCCTGATGCAAGCGGTCTGTATGGAGTCACACCGATTTTTTCTTCTTTACAAAGAGGAAGCATTTCCCTCTCTTCTTCACGGTATATGAGGTTGTAATGATTCTGCATCGACACAAAGCGAGACCATCCATTTTTCTCTGCTACATGTAATGCTTTTTGGAATTGCCATGCGAACATGGCAGAGGCACCAATATATCTTGCCTTCCCATCTTTCACCACATCATGCAATGCTTCCATCGTCTCTTCAATAGGGGTATTGTAGTCCCAGCGGTGGATGATATAAAGGTCTACATAATCCGTTCCCAGTCTCTTAAGGCTCTTATCAATTTCACTCATGATGGCTTTTCGGGAAAGACCCGCACCATTTGGACCTTCATGCATACGACCGTGAACCTTCGTTGCAAGTACAACTTCATCTCGATTGGCATAATCCTTTAGAGCGAAGCACTAGAGCAAATGGCTGTAGAAGGAAGTAATGCCCTCCGAATTAGAAACGTAATCGAACATATCATTAATAACTATGAAAAGTCTTTTCGAATAGAGGATCTAGGGGAAATAGCGAATATGAGTGTCGGTTCGCTTCATCGGCATTTTAAAGAGGTAACTGCCATGAGCCCGATTCAGTTTCAAAAACAATTGAGACTGCAGGAAGCTAGGCGTTTGTTATTAGCTGAGTCATCAGATGTAGCTGATGTCGCATTCAGGGTGGGCTACGAAAGTCAATCGCAATTCAGTCGAGAATATTCCCGCATGTTCGGTTTTTCACCTAGAGCAGATATAAACCGAATGAGGAAGAACTATATTTAAATGAACAAAGTGTATGAATAATCAGCTCTATGAAGTTGAAACCCTCTGGAAGGTACCTGGACTGTATTTTATTGATAAAAATATAGATTGTGAAGGATTGTACTTCAGCTATCAGGTGCAAGAGTTGAAGATCAGGCTATCATTATGGTGCCTTTTTATAATTTAGCAGACATGCAGTTTAGCTGAAAATCGATTTTTTAAATATTTTCGGAATCTAAACCGTATCTTTTTTTAGTTATAGTTCGTTAATAATATACATGAAGTTATCGAAAGGGGGACAAAGTTATGCAAAAGATACTTATTCTTGGTGCGAGTGGTCTTGTAGGAAGAGCTTTAATAAATGAATTTACTGAAGGGTTTGAACTATATGGTACATATTATTCTTCGATAACGCGTCTTTCCAATGATAAACAGTTCCAATTAGACGTTCAGCAAATCGACAAGTTGATGGAAATTACAAGATCAATTAAACCTGATATCGTAATTTCTTGTCTAAGAGGAGACTTTAATCAACAGCTTAAATTTCATAAAGAATTGGCAATAGAATTAAAAAATAAAGGCAGCCGTGTTTATTACTTTTCTACCACAAATGTATTTGATGGGGACCATTCACGATCCCACATAGAAACAGATTTACCTATTGCCGAATCCGTTTATGGGAAATTCAAAATTGAATGTGAAAATATCCTAAAAGGAATTTTGGATGAGCGAGTGATAATCCTCCGAATTCCAGCGATATGGGGAAAGGATTCTCCAAGATTGAATTTTATTAAAGAAAGCATAAAAAATAATAGCGTGATAGATGTATACAGCAATTTAGTATGTAACAATCTTTTGGATACTGTGTTAGCAAAACAACTACGATTAATTATTGAAAATAATTTAAAAGGAGTATTTCACTTAGGATCAGTAGATATGACGACGCAGGGACAATTTTTTGAACAGATTTTAAGTAAACTGACAAGTAAAAAGGGGATATTACGATATTGTTTATATCAGGATAAAGTAGAAACTTGTTATTTTAGGATAAATTCGAATCGTGGTGCTATACCAAGCTCACTACAATGTACGAACCAAGATATCATTTCTTACTTGCTGGAATAAATATCAGGAAAATTTAACTGGTGCTATCCCTAAAGAACCAGCTACAAAGTGTAGCCGGTTCTTATTGAACTAAAGGGGCAGTTTAGTGAAGAAGGAATTTCCATTAATTATAAAGAACTTATATAGATACTAGTTGATTTCGTTGTCGAGGTGGAAATTATGAGAAATGAAAAAGTCATGTTTGATTTAATTTTAGAAGTTGCCCAAAAAGATGACAGAATACGTGCAGTCTATATGAACGGTTCAAGAACCAATCCTAACGTTCCAAAAGATATTTTCCAGGATTATGATATTGTTTATGTAGTGACGGAAACCAAGTCATTTATAAATGATAGCAAATGGATTAGTATTTTTGGTGAATGGCTTATGATTCAGGAACCTGATAAATTAGACAAACTTATTGGTACAAATATGGATTTTGAACGTTCTTACGGATATTTAATGCTTTTTAAAGATGGAAATCGAATCGATCTTCATATTCAAACAAAAGAAGATATGGTTGAAAGCTATGAAAATGATAAGCTTACAATTCCATTATTGGATAAAGATAATATTCTGCCATATATTCCTTCTGCGACAGATATAGACTATCATGTAAAAAAGCCAACAGAAGGGCTTTTTATAAGTTGTACAAATAATTTTTGGTGGTGTTTACAAAACGTTGCAAAAGGAATTTGGCGTGACGAACTACCGTATGCAAAACTAATGTTTGAATATACCACTCGGGCTTCTCTGGATTAGATGGTTTCATGGTGGATTGGGACTAAACATGACTTCCAAGTTTCAACAGGAAAGATGGGCAAGTATTTTAAAAAGTATCTTCCAGAATCATATTGGGAGATGTATAAAGGAACCTATTCAGATAGTGATTATGATAATTTCTGGAGTTCTATTTTTGTGACATGTGAATTGTTTCGGATTTTATCCAAAGATGTAGCCGAATATATTTCTTTCACCTATCCTGAAGAAGATGATGTAAACATGACACAATATCTTAAACACGTAAGAAATTTACCTGCTGAGGCAAATAAAATTTATTAAATGGAATCGAAATGTAGTATATTTTTGTTTTTATGTGAACGGTTTGTGAAGAATTGTACTTAAGCTAACGGGTGCAAGAGTTAAAGATGGTATCGCTGCGGCGATCTATTTTTTGTTGCACAAGCGAGGCAGGTTGAAGAAGGAACTTAACATTTAATCTCGAATATCTAATGTAATCGAAAAACTAAAAATTTAAAGAAAGACAGGAGTTAGTTACGATGATAAAAGGTTTCGGTGGAATATTTTGGAGAACTAAGAATCTTGATGTTATAAAAAAATGGTACAGTGAAGTGTTGAAGATTGAAATAGAAAATTGGAATGGGACTGTGATTAAACCCCAATTAGGAAATGAGACTATCTTTTCTTTCTTTGCCGAGAATGACAGTTATTTTCCAACAGAACAACAAGTGATGTTAAATTTTCAAGTACATAATCTAAACGAGACTATTAAGCATCTTGAACAAATTGGTGTACCTCTTGTTAAGGAAAAAGAGGTTAGTGAGTTTGGAAAATTTATTTGGATTGAAGATCCTGAAGGTCGACTGGTCGAGCTTTGGGAAAAATAGCGAGTTGTAATTTATATGCTATTGAGCTATCAGGTGCGTTAATCCAAGAAGGATTGACGTTTCTTTTTGTTGAAGTTATTAAAGAAAAGAAATGTATGTAGACTTAGGCGAAGACTACTCGATAAACAAAAGCAAGTATCTATTGTACGACATTCAGTTCGAAGACTGGAAAGTCTAGGATATACCGTGACAATTACAGAAGCTTCTTGATCCATCCAATCTCATTAAATATCAAAGGAATCAGACGCTACCACTTTTAAAAAAAAAGAATGTGCTGCGTCTTCTTTAGTATGGCCATTTTTCAGCATTTCAGAAGTTAGTTTTCATGGTAGTTTAAGTGTAATTCTTCACAATATCGTTGATTGTGTGGCTTTGAAATAGAGTCACGATGTTTGTAAAAAAGATGCGATGTTTAAAATAAAGTTGCGACGTTATAAAAATGTTGCTTTACTTTTTCTCTTAGATAATTTTTGTCTAAGGGTATTGAAGGAGAATACTTCAAGAAGGTTAAGTGGTATCTTATAGAGAAATTATACTTTTGTATAGTAATAATAAGAAAAAATTCTAAGAGGAGAAACATCCCCATGTATATTCCTTCACATTTTAAAATTACAAAGGAAATAATCGAACTTTTTTAAAAAATTCGCAATACCAATTAGTAAGTAAAGAATCCATTTTGATCAATCTTTTTTCAAAATGGATTCTTTTTATTTTCCGTAAAATAAAGGCTTATTCAATATTTCTGTTCTAACTATATTTTAAACCAACAGGTACACCTTTATTTATTCTTCACCAGACTAATCTTCAATAGATTTATGAAACTTTCTAACTATTTTGCAATTATAATCAAACCGTTTACAGCCTCCCTTCGTTTCCTTTAATAGTAACGGTAAAAATCATGTATGAAATGGAGGAAGAATCATGAAGAAGACCGTATTCCTATCAGCTCTACTGCTCTTTGTCATTACGGCTGCCGGATTGTCAGCCTATGCCAAAATGGACCGTAAGCCAGTGTCCCAGGCGACACCAAATTCCAGCCAAAGTGATCATGTCATCCGGGTGTACGGACCGGGCGGACCACTTGGACCGATCAAGGAAGCTGCTGAACATTTTTCAGCTGAAACGGGAATCAAGGTGGAAGTAACAGCCGGACCAGAGGGCAATTGGATCGGCCAGGCAAAGCAAGATGCAGATATTATTTTCGGTGGCTCCGAGTATATGCTGCAGGTCTTCATCTTTAACCACCCCGAAATGATCGACACTAAATCACGGATGGAGCTTTACCCGCGCGCTGCAGGAATATTGGTGAGGAAAGGAAATCCTAAGAAGATTGAAAGTCTGGAGGATTTAACGAAAAAGGGAGTGAAAATAATCGATGTGAATGGGGCTGGCCAGCTTGGCCTGTGGGAAGACCTGGCAGGCAGAAAAGGGCTGATCGAAGGCATTTTCCAAAATATTAACCTTTCTGTAAAGTCGAGTGCCGAAGCCATTGAACGATGGAAATCGAATTCTAGCCTGGACGCCTGGATTACCTATGAATCGTGGCATTACCGGCTCCAGGATGTGACCGACCTAGTCGAACTGCCCGAAGAAGAAAAGCTCTATCGTGGAACACCGATCGTCCTGACGAAAATCACCGATCAGAAAAAAGAGGCACAGCAATTTATTGATTATTTAAGAACGGAAGAATCTCACCAAATCTTTCAAAAATGGGGCTGGAAGTAAGGACGAGCCTTAAATCTAAAAAACTGGGAGGAACATACATGAAAAAAGGAATTTTTACTCTCGCGATACTTTCGATTATTTTTGCTTTGGCTGCCTGCGGAAAAAGCACTGAGGAAAAAACAGGGACGGATCAACCCGATCAAGCCCAAACGGAACAAGCCCCGGCTGACAGCCTCCAGCTTTTGGAGAATGAGAAAGCTGGAGAGTACCTAGCGGATTCACAGGGAAGAGCCCTGTATTACTTTAAAAAGGACGAAGCAGGAAAAAGCAATTGCAGCGGAGACTGCTTGGGAAACTGGCCGGCATTTACTCAGGAGGATTTCGCCGTCCCAGAAGGTTTTGATAAAAAGGATTTCGATACGATCACAAGAGAAGACAACGGGGAGAAGCAGGTCACGTACAAAGGCTTTCCTCTCTATTATTTTGCAAAAGACCAGCAAGAAGGGGATGTAAACGGACAAGGAGTAAAAGATGTATGGTTTGTCGTAAACAGCGAAACAGAATTTGAATAAGCCTGCCCAGGGAACGATCAGTCGCGGTCGTTCCCATCCTTACTTTTAAAATAGTATAATGGCAATATATTTTTATCCAATAGCAGAGAGTGCCACATGAAAGAAAAACACGATGCGGAATTAATGAGATTGGTAAACAAAAAACACGGTCACGCATTAGAGGAGCTTTATGATCGATATATAAAGCTTGTTTACGGCTTCGTTATGAAGTTTTGCAATGGGTATGAGGATAAGACGAAAGAGATTATTCAGTTGGTCTTTTTGAGGCTATGGTCAACAAACAGCCATTACGATCCCTCTCAAGGCAGCTTTGTAAATTGGCTCCTCACGATTACCCGCAATATTTGCATTGACTACCTCCGCAAAGAGAAGAGGCAGACGCAACACCATCAAGAGGAACATGAAGAGATCGCTGACTCTGCCAATGCAATCGAGCAACGAGTAAATACGAATGATATTGTGAAAGCGAAAAACAAATTGCCGACGGCGCAAAGAAAATTAATCGATTTGCTTTCAAACTGGAAAAAAGTGTCCCAATTTATCAAGCAAAAACTGTGTCATCTCTTTCAAGCGGTCACAGTAATAGAGCTCAATTAAAGATTTGAACACATGGCTTTTGTTTAACATTTAATATAAGCCAATATTCTTTCTTCATGTAAACTGCCAGTAGTCGAATAAGCAAAAGAGCGCAGCGGCATTCCCCGGTGTTCAACTCTTGCACCCGTTAGTGCAAACACAACTAACTGAGATACCCCTTTAATGGAAATGATTGCATACGAACCTCCAATCACTAATGTTAATCCAAGTCCTGCTACAATTAAAGTCTTCTTCATTGATGCTCCCCCATAAATTTATTCAACTTTCTTTGGGAAGTTATTTTTCCTAAGTTTACCATATGTTTCCTCCACAGTACCATCCTATAAGTCCAGAAATAGTTATGAACTTAATCAATGTTCCTTACCCAATGCATTAGTATATAAAATATGCGATTTTAATATCTTATTTAACTAACGAAGCAGGTTATTTGAATAAGAATTGTTGAATTTAATTTAGGAATAATAATTGACTAGAAAATGATCAAGTGATAAAGTTAACTGACGAACGGTCGGAAGGGTGAAAATATGACTTCAAATCAAATTAAGGAAATTGCACGTAATCATTTCGCAGAAAATGGCTACGAGGGGACATCGATGGCAAAGATTGCTGATGATGTAGGGATAAAAAAACAATCCATCTACACTCATTTCAAAGGTAAAGATGAGCTTTTTCTTGAGGTATGTAAGGACGTATTTGCTGAAGAGTTAAGTTTCGTTATGAACTTTATAGACAGTCATAAAACGCGGCCTATTGAAGATTTTTTATTAGATTTTTTATTGCAGTACAAAGAACGATACGAGATGAATAATTCTACTAAGTTTTGGCTTCATATCTCTTTCTTTCCACCAACTCACCTATATGAACAAGTGATGAAATACGTATATGAATACTTAGATAAGTTGGAAGAACTTCTTGTAACAGTATTAGAAAAATCTATGTCGGATGGGGAAATTAGCTCTATGATCGGAGCCGAGCGGGCTACTGCGGCATTCTTGGGAGTATTAGATGGGGTATTTGTTGAAATGTTATACGGAGGTTCTGAACGCTTACAGAAAAGATTAGATGCCTCTTGGTATCTGTATTGGCGTGGACTCTCGAATGACTAACCGTTTTTGGAGGGGATATTAATGAATCGAAATTGGGCATTTGTTAGTATAGCAGGTCTTATTGAAATTATGTGGGCAATGGGGTTGAAACATTCAACTAACTTGATTTCTTGGGCTGGCACTATTTTTCTTATCTATTTATCCTTTGTTTTATTACTTAAAGCTACAAAAAAAGTACCCGTTGCTACCGCCTATGCTGTCTTTACTGGGATAGGAACAGCAGGAACGGTTTTGGTTGATATGGTTATGTTTGGAGAACCTTTCAGTTGGACAAAAATATTCTTTATCCTTTTGCTCCTAATCGGCGTATTAGGTCTAAAACTTGTCACCACAGAATCAGGCGAGAAAGAAGGTGCAGTATAAATGGGGTGGATATTTCTCCTATTAGCTGGAACTTTTGAAGTGGTTGGTGTAATTGCTATGAACCTCATAAATAAAAATGGAAATTTACAATCCTATATCTTATTAATTATTGGATTCATATTTAGTTTTGGTTCTTTATCTTTAGCTATGGGAACCCTCCCCATGGGGCTATCCTATGCAGTTTGGACAGGGATTGGGACAATAGGGGGAACAATCGTTGGAATGTTGTTTTATGGAGAAGCTAATGATTGGAAACGAATTTCATTTATAGGAATAATCTTAACCGCAGTAATTGGCTTAAAATTGACATCATAAATTAGTTAAGGCTATTTTTGCAAAGATTGTTGTTTTTCGTATAAGTTAATCAACCGTATAAATGGATTCTTCGTGGCATCTTTTCGTAAGAACATTTGCGAAAATTGCCAAGAAACTTAGTAAATGATCCTTATTAAGCTCCAATAGCAACAAAGTTTACGAAAAGAGCCTTAGTTAAAATAGCCGCCGAAATAGGTGGCTTTCTATTCAACTAACGGGTGCTTGAGTTTAACAAAGAGTCGTAGCTGCGGCTCTTTTCTTGTTTCACTAACTATGCAGGTTTGTTGAATAAGGATTTAAACTATTCTTTCAATTTAAAAATAAAAAGGTTAGTGTCCACATGTTAAAGAATGAATTATTAAACCGTAATATAGCATTAAAAATTATGCACTTTTATCTCGCCTAATGTTAAAAAAAATCCAAAACTTTTTCTTTACCAATCGTTCTCAAAATGATATTATAGATTTGTAAGGTTATTAGCTAATTTTTGTCATAATGAGAATGTTCATTCTAAAAACATCACTTAGCACTATCTTAAGTTTACAGAAACATATTGAAAATGTTTTTTTAAAGGAGCTGAAGCTGTTAAAACGTATGGTTCATACACACAATTGGTAATATTGGTAGTAACTCTTTAAGCTAATCTTTACTGTTCATTCTTAAAATGATATTATTGGCGAGGAACGAGAAAATCAATATTCTTCACCTTGTTGAATGATGGATATCCTTGAAGTTATCATTAAGATTTTCTGGTTACTCTAAGATTACTCAAAGGAAATGATAGTATGGCTAGAAATAAAGAATTTGATGAAAATGAAGTATTACGAAAAGCTATGGAACTTTTTTGGATACAAGGCTATGAAAAAACCTCCATGCAAGATTTAGTGAAGTATATGGGTATCCATCGTCGTAGCTTATATGATACGTTTGGCGACAAACATACTTTGTTTATAAAAGCGTTGGATCATTATAATGAAATAATAAGAACTAGAATAGAGAATGAAGTAAACCAGCTGAATTCGGTAAAGGATGCTATCAGGCAATTATTTGAAATGGTAATTGTCAGAGATAAACAACAACTTATTGGATGTTTGACGGTAAATACGGCAGTTGAGTTGTCTTTACATGATGATCAAGCAGCAGAAAAGGTTGTGGAGAGTTTTTCTAAGACCGAATTACTGCTAAACAATCTAGTGCTGAGTGGTCAAAAATCTGGAGAAATATCTAGACATCATGATGCAAAAAAAATCTCGGAATTTCTTCATAATTCCTTAGTAGGACTACGTGTTATGACCAAAACTACCGATGATATAGAAAAATTAAATAATATTATTGATATAACACTCTCGGTATTAGATTAATTTTTTTACCCTTTTGAGAACGTTCATTCTCGAAAGGTTGTTAATCAATCTAGCTGGACTTCACTTGTCAGCTATCAAGCAAAGCTTGCCTTGATATTTATTCAAAAATTCAATAAAACAGAAAAAAACTAAATGATAATTTAAATTACTTTAATTTAAGGAGAGATAATATGAAATACACAGTTATTACAGGAGCAAGCTCAGGTATAGGATATGAGACAGCATTAGCATTTGCTGCTCGGGGGAAAAACTTAATTATAGTTGCTAGAAGATTAGATAAATTAGAGGAACTAAAATCCACAATTCATAATATAAATCCTGAATTAGATGTTATTATTTGCACAATTGACTTATCTGTCACGGATCAGGCATATAACCTGTACAACAAATTAAAAGGGTATGAAATTGAGACTTGGATTAATAATGCTGGTCTTGGTGAATCCGCATTTGTAGCAGATCAAAATTTAAGCAAAGTTGAAACGCTGTTACGGGTTAACATAGAATCTTTGACAATCCTTTCTACATTATTTGTTCGAGATTATGCAGAGAAAGAGGGAACTCAGTTAATTAACGTATCATCGGCACTCGGATATGCAATTGCTGTTGGGACTATAACTTATTCTGCATCTAAATATTATGTTAGTGCCTTCACTGAAGGTCTTGCAAAAGAACTAGAATTGAAAGGTGCAAAATTAAAAGCAAAAGTTATAGCACCAGCTATGACGGAAACAGAATTCGCTAAAAATGCAACTAATTTGGATAATTTCAATTACAAAGAAAATTTGCCTTTGTACCACACAGCTAAGCAAGTAGCTGGATTTATGATGGAAATATATGATAGTAATGCGGTCGTAGGTATTGTAGACCAAAATTATGAATTTAAAATAAGAAACCAAATTTATCCAATAATAGAAGGTTAAGTTTTAAAAAATCTTTAGATTCTTTTATTTGAAAGGGTGTATAAAAAATGGAAAAACTTTGGAGTAAGACGGAAATTGGAAGACTTGAGTTACCTCATCGTTTAGCGATGGCACCAATGACACGTAGTAGAGCGCAGGATGATGGTACACCGGGAGAATTAAGTTCCCTTTATTATTCTCAAAGAGCATCAATGGGTTTAATAATAAGCGAAGGTACACAACCTTCTGAAGATGGTCAGGGTTATTTGTGGTCACCTGGTATATATAATGAAAAGCATATTGAAGGATGGAAAAAGGTAACGGATGCAGTACATGAAGCAGGTGGATTTATATATATCCAATTAATGCATGCTGGTCGTATGTCCCACCCTGACAATACACCGCATCATCGTCAAGCTGTTGCGCCTTCTGCAATAGCACCTGGTGAAAAAATGTTTACTGCTACAGGAATGAAGGAAATACCAATTCCACGTGAGTTAAGTAAAGAAGATATTGAAATAACAATTGCAGACTTCAAAAAAGCAGCTGCAGCAGCTATTGAAGCAGGAGCAGATGGGGTTGAAATTCATGGTGCAAATGGTTATCTAATTAATCAATTTATTTCCGAAAATTCTAATAGACGAACAGATGAATATGGTGGATCTATAGAGAATCGTACGCGCTTCGCTATTGAAGTAACGAAAGCAATCGTTGAGGAAATCGGAGCAGATAGAACTGGATTCCGTATTTCACCAGGGACAACTCTTGGTGGGATTAAAGAAGGTGAACAGATTTCTGAAGTTTATCTTCACCTTGTAAATGAGTTAGCTAAATTTGACTTATCTTACCTTCATGTCATGCATCTTGGAAACGAAGCACTTCTTCGTGAGATTCGTTCAATTTGGAAGAATCCATTATTAGTGAATCGAGCTGGAAGATCTCTTGAAGATATTAGTTTGGATATTGATAATAACCTTGCTGATCTGGTACCAGTTGGTGTATGGTCTTTAGCTAATCCAGATTTAGTAGAACGTCTTAAAGCAGGTGCTCCATTAAATGCACCAGATCCTACAACTTTCTTTGGACTAGGAAGTAAGGGTTATACCGATTATCCTACTTTTAAAGAATTGGAATCTAAATAGTTTGTTTTTAATTAAAGAGTAGATGATGATTATTCGAAAGGGTGTCTGACTGTTAACACAGCCGTTGAATTATCGTTGTTAGACGAAGAAGTTGCCCAAATAATCACAAATATGTTCAGCATGAACAGATAATCTTTTTTACAATCTACTGATACAAAGACAGAATAAAGGTGAAATCTCAAATAAACATAACCCTGAGTTACTCTCCCTTTATCTTCACAACATCCTTGTAGGTCTGAGGGGCTTAGTAAAGACTCCTTACAACTAAAAAAATAGCAAGGATTATGATCTGATACTTTAAGTGCTGGATTAGCTTTCTTTACATCCTTTTTAGAACGTTCATTCTAAAAAGGATGTAGTTCAACTAATTTAAATTAAAAAATTAAGAACTCAATGTTCGAAGGAGAAACTCAAATGACAACATTTACTATCCCATCTGAATCAGAATTTATCGAAGTTGAAGGTACTAGTTATGCTTATAGAAGGTTTGGTGAAAAAACGGGAGTACCTGTCGTATTTCTAGTTCACTTTAGAGGAACGATGGAAAATTGGGATCCTAATATGGTTGTTCCAATAGCGAAAGAACGTCCAGTTATCCTATTTGATAACAAAGGGGTTGGTGAGACGAATGGGCAAACACCTGCTACGATAGCTGAGATGGCACAAGATGCAGGAACATTTATTAAAGCACTTGGATTAAATCAAGTCGATATTCTCGGTTTTTCAATTGGTGGAATGGTCGCACAAGAATTGGCATTACAAGAAGGGAATTTGATTAGACGAATCATCATGGCAGGTACTGGACCTGAATCTGGAATTAATCCAGAGCTAGAAATATTTGAAAGAATGAATCGACACGGTGGGAATGCAGAGGATGCTTTGGATGACTTCATGTTTTTCTTCTACCGTTCAACTGAAACAAGTAAATCTGCGGGAATGGCATCTTTACAAAGAATTATCAATCAGAAAAAGGTTGAAAGTTCTGACCAAGTACAACAAGCCCAATTAAAGGCTATTGCAAATTGGTCTCAACCAAAATCCAATAATGATTACAATTGGTTACAGAACATTAAACACCCTGTGCTTGTGACGAATGGTATTAACGATGTTATGGTTCCAACCAAAAATAGTTATATTTTAGCTGAGCACTTACCAAAAGCACAACTCATTATATATCCTGAATCTGGTCACGGACACCTATTCCAATTTCCAGAATTATTTGCTGAGAATGTCAATTCGTTCCTGAATTCAACATCTCTATAAAAAATTGATAACGATTAAAAAGGAGGAAGTTATATGAGCAAGTTATTTGAACCATTCAGTATTGGAAACATAGAACTAAAAAACCGTTTAGGTATAGCACCAATGACAAGAAGTAGAGCGCTGCCAGATGGCACACCGAGTGATTTGGCAGCAGAGTATTACGGCCCACGTGCATCTTGGTTTAATAATAAGTGAGGGCACTCAACCCTCAGATGATGGTCAGGGGTATTCTTATACACCTGGTATTTATACAGAAGCACACATTGAGGGGTGGAAAAAGGTAACAACAAAGGTGCATATCGAAGGAGGTCGAATCTTTGTTCAACTTATGCATGTAGGCCGTGTATCGCATCCTGACAATACGCCTCATCACCGTCAAGCTACTTGGTTGATAACCAACCCAGATTTTGTCGAGCGATTGAAATTGGAAGCCCCGCTGAATGCGCCTGATAAAAATACCATCTATGCAGGAGGAGCGGAAGGGTATACAGATTATCCGTTCTTAAAAGAATAAAACAGGCAAGGTTTAGTAGTAAATTTTATGTTAATAATGGTGCTTTAGGGTACACTGACTATCCTAAAATGAATGAAATAGGCAAATGATAAAAAACCATTAATGTAAGAGTTGGTGGTTTTTTTTTAAAGGAGATGAAGAATATGAAAGCTGCTCAAATACAAAAATACTCAAAAAACATTGAAGCACAGATTGTTGATATTCCTATACCAAGTATTAAAGATAACGAAGTACTAATAAAGGTAAAAGTTGCTGCAATAAATCCACTTGAAATATTAAATATTACAGGAAGTGTAAAATTAATACAAGACTATGAAATGCCTCTTGTATTAGGAAATGAACTAACAGGGATTGTCGAAAAAGTGGGTAATAATGTACATGGTTTTAAGGTTGGAGATCCTATTTATACAAGACTCCCTATTGAAAAAATTGGGGCATTTGCAGAATATGCTGCAGTTGATGCTGCATCCATATGGCATTTGCCGAAAAATTTAGATTTCGTCACTGGAGCTGGTGCACCTTTAACTGGTTTGACGGCATATCAAGGCTTAATAGAAGAGTTAGAGGCGAAAAAGGGCCAAACAGTGTTTATTCCAGGAGGATCAGGAAGTTTTGGCCAAATGGCTGTTCCTATAGCTAAAGCAATGGGATTAAAGGTTATTGTTTCTGGTAGTCCTTCCGCTAAAGAGAGAACGCTGAATGCGGGTGCAGATCAATATATTGATTATACAAAGGAAAATTATTGGGAAATACTAGACAAAGTTGATTTTGTAATCGATACGCTAGGTGCTGATGAATTCGAACGTGAGTTATCCATTATCAAACCTGGTGGTCGCTTACTAAGTCTTCGTACTGGACCAAATAAACAGTTTGCAATAGATCAAGGTCTTCCTAAATGGAAGCAAATTATTTTTGGAATGGTTGGCGCGAAATTTGATAAGAAAGCAAAGAAAAAAGGTGTTCAATATCGCTTCATTTTCGTAAGAGCTGATGGAAAGCAGTTAGAAAAAATTACAAAAATCATTGAAGAAAACAATATTGTTCCAGCTATTGATCCTACCAATTTTACAATTGATGACGTTAATGCTGCACTAAATTTAGTGGCAAATGGACATACAAAAGGAAAGGTAGTTATCAAATTTTAAAGGTAAGTAGGAAATGTCAATTCATTATTCTTATATTGACGAACCTAACTTATTCATTCAGCATCAGAATGGTAAACGGTATGCTTATAGAGAATTGGGATCCTAGGATTATCGATGGTCTTGCTAAAAGCCATTGGGTCATCGCATTTGATAACATAGGGGTAGGACTATCCAATGGTAAAGTACCAAACAACATCCCTCAAATGGCAAACGATGCAATCACATTTATTAAACTATTAGGATTTTTAAAGATTGATTTGATAGCTTTGTCAATGGGAGGAATGATTGCTCAAGAATTAATCTTAAAGGAACCAAGCTTAGTTAGAAAGCTGGTATTAGTTGGTACGGGACCTCGAGGAGGAAAAGGGATTTCCAATGTCACGCATATTACTAATCTTGATCTTGTCCGTGCAACTTTGACTTTCAAAGACATCAAGACCTATCTGTTTTTTCAAAACACAGAGAATGGTAAGAAAAAGGCTAAAGAATTTCTAATTCAAATAAAAAAAAGGAAAAAACATAGAGATAAAACAATCAGTTTAAGAGCGTATAGAATGCAATTAGATGCAATCAATAAATGGGGAATAGAGAAGCCTGCGGATCTATCCAAAATCGTTCAGCCAACACTAATAATAAATAGAAATCATGATCGCATGGTTCCAACAGAAAATTCATATGACTTGGCAAATAGAATCCCTGATAGTAAGTTAAAAATATTTGACCATGCAGGACATGGGTCCTTATGTCAATATCCAAAAGAGTTTGTCGAAATTGTAATAACATTCTTAAGTTGATAAAGTTTTATTATTTGGATTAGTTGGTGCTCGTGTGGATTTCTTAGCACAAAAATATTATCAAGGGATATCATTTTTTATTTGTACAAAGTAATGGCAGCCAATTACAAAAAATCACAACACTTATTGAAAAAGAAAATATTAAGCCTTTTATAGAATAAATTTACTGATATTAACGAAGCGTTAAAAAAGTATCTTCAGGACACTCACTAGGTAAAGTTATATTAGCTTTCGAATCTAGAATTTAAGTGAGCGGAAAAACTCTTTTTTTTACATTAATATGCTTTCCTTACAAAGCAGTTGCCAATAAGGTAACTGTCTTTGTATTTGACAAACGGGTCAGCATTCCTTTAATAAAAGAACTACTACAAAAAGGTACTAATTTGTGAAGAAATGCACTTAAAGTAAAGGGTGCTTGAGTTTAACAAAGAGTTGTAGCTGCGGCTCTTTTTCTTGTTCCACTAACGAAGCAGGTTAGCACAAGAAGGAATGTTAATTCGAGTCGCCGAATTTTATATTTGTTAAAGGGAGAAAATTCGGAGATGTGACAGGAAGAAGGAATGATAATGCTACAACAGATTAGAATAGGAAAATGGTTAATAGAAGCTGATATTGAGAAGACACGAGAATTTTACAGCAAAGATATATCAGTCTGTAATTGCTTATACTGTAAAAATTATGTTGAAGCTTGTAAGAATTTAAGGACTTCTGTTTCTGATGTATTCACTAAACTAGGGATCAATCCAGCAAAACCAGCACATCTTTCTAAATTTCCTACCGAGGAAGCGAGGACACGGTTATACTTAGGGCATTATCATCTTGTGGGAAGAGTACTAGAAGGAGAATTGTGTACAGACACTAACTTTAATGAAAAAAATACTATTGAGGTAACCAATTTCACATTTGGATTTTCAGAGGATTTAGAGTTTGTACCAGAAGGATTCCCAAACCCTGTCATACAGTTAAGCTTTGATGCTAAAATTCCTTGGGTTCTTAAAGAAAATCCAGATGATTGAGTAAGAGTCTTGTGCAACTAACGGGTGCGTTTCTACAATAAGGAGGAACGCTTTTTCGCTGAGGGATCAAGTAGGATAAAAGTGATTTAATTCGATTTAATAGAAAAGGCAATTCATCAATCAAATTATAAGACATTAGATGATGTAGTAGATATTGCTAATAAACCAAAATGTAAAATACTATTTAGACAATTACGAAATGCTTCATTTAGGATAATTCCAAGGTCTTTTTTAGTGATTTTAGCATCTCGCCGTGGGAAAATTTAATTTGCTTCATTACAAATCTTGATATCCACGTAGGGGCATCAACGTGGACCATCTCATCCACTTCAGTTTCAAAATCCGATTCATAAAGAGTAATCGTATTTTTTATGTGAATTCCAGGCGATGTAAATGTTTCCAACTGCAATTGCTGATTCTGCTTAATAGAAGTAAATGAAGCTTCATATTTTTTATATAAGGGGATTAAGTCAAAAAGCATAATCTTGTCTTGAATTTCAACTCTAGTGCTCCCTGTTTTCTCAATTTGAAGCAACTTCACGTCAATAATAAGTGGATGTAAATGGATTAGGTTACTTGGCTCCATTAAGTATTCGTAAATATCTATTGCTGGTGCCTGAATGGATATATGATTACGAAATGAAATGCTTTTCATAGACTGATAATTTCCCTCCTCTCGAGAAGAAGATTATTTCACGAATCCCTCTTTTTATAATTATTTCAACATTCGAAATTATATTACTTTCGTTATTATATCAAAATTAAAGAGGATAGTAATATCTTCTACAATCGGTTTGAAGGGTCTAATATCCAGATGCCATCTAGTTGCTTTTTTTCTTGAACAATAGGGCAGGTTAACATAACAAGAATATTCCATTCATAACAGTATTAATAGTAAAAATGTAAAATCGCAAGCTGACTCACGGTTCAAACAAAAGGGAGTGGGAGAATGTTTCCTATATTAGAAACAGAGCGGTTAGTTTTGAGAGAACTTATGGAATATGACGCATTAGATATATTAAATTGTTTCTCTAATGCAGATGTATTACGTTATTACGGACAAAATCCATTAACAAGTATAGTTCAGGTGAAACAACTTGTCAGGAATTTTTCGAAGAATTACGATGAAAAACGTGGTATTAAATGGGGAATTGAAAAGAAAGGTACGGCAGGTATTATCGGGACAATTGGGTTTCAAGAGTGGTCTCCTGAACATAAGAGAGCAGAAATAAGCTATGCACTTTTTCCTGAACATTGGGGCAATGGATTTGCAACTGAAGCTGTTACTAAACTGATTTCCTATGGTTTTAAAGAGCTTGGTTTAATGCGTATTGGAGCGGTTGTTTTTGTTAAAAATAAAGCATCTAATAAGTTGCTAACAAAACTAGGCTTTATAAAGGAAGGCGTTTTGAGAAATTATTTGTATCAAAATGATGTTCCGTTTGATGCTAATATTTATTCGTTGTTAAAGTAAAAACCATTTTGAAATATCAAATTGTTATAAAACTAACTTTTACAAGAGTTAAAGTTGTGGATAGCTACTTGGTCTTTTTATTATGGGGTGATTGTGAAGTAATGTACTTAAACAAACGGGTGCTTTACTTCAAGAAGGAGTAAAGCCTTTTCCTTATTCAAGTAACGAAGCAGGTTAGTCGAAGAAGGAAAAGACGAGTTTGCATCTTTTATTGGCAGTAACATTAACCTAAAAAGGTTTCTTAAGAACATACTTAAACAAATGTGGCAGCTTATTAAAATCAAACGATCCCTGCAAGTGCAAGTCAGGAGGAGGGTATTTATATGTCTTTAAGTGCGTGTGATTTATTAACTTCACTTCAGGTCCATAAGAAATCTGATAAGTCATTTTGTCCTTGCCAACTCGAACGTGATGACCACCATCGTCTGGTTCGATTTCAAATGTAATCTCCAATTTATTGCCAAAGAGGTGATTTCTTTCTGTTTCAAGCACATCAATGTTCTGTGGGGTTGCTTGTGGATAAAAGTCCTTTAAAATCTTTGGATGATAATATTTATTCAAATCTGCTCTGATATAAGGCGTTAGCATAATCATAAGCATATCCTGTAACCGAAGTTCTTCGGAATCTTGAGTTGGTTTATCTGCTGAAACCAATTTTATTTGGAAGAGTGTAACAAGAACAAGGGATAGTATAAAAGCAATTAGCATTTTTTTCATTCTTTTCAATGCACCTCTTTACGATTTTACCTATTCAATTGTAGTGTTACCTTATTCTAAATAAGGTATGTGCTTCTTGAACTAACGGGTGCAAGAGTGAAACAAGGTGTTGCAGTGGCAGCATCTTTTTTCTAATTGAACAAAAGAAGCAGGTTAGCGAGTATCCGTGAGAAAATCGTATTAAACTGAGGGAGTAGAAGAAATGATAAGATACAGTAAATGTGTTTATTTCTGAAAGAGAGTACTTATAAAGAAAACTTTGATGTTTGGCATCAAAGTTTTCATCTAAATTATTTTTTACTAATGTTTGTTTCATATATTAGCATAGAGGATTGATCATCATCAGGAACAGCATACATTTTAATTCCTTGTGTTGTATTTTCAAGATATACTGGATTGCGTGTTACAACATGTCCATCAGGAGAAAACAGAGGAATTGGCAGTTCATGGACCATATCCATTGTTTTCATATCTAGTAAGGCTAGTCCACCCAATTCATATTTAGCAGTTGATGGTGCTGGTTGTGGCAATTCAGTAATACCACTACATATGATATTGTTTTTTCCAGCATTCTCGCAGTCTTGATAATCAATAAAGTGGCTAGGATTACTTGTTTTTCGAAGAACTTTTCCTTTTTCATTAAACTCATAAAATGTTCTCGAACCCCAGCTCACAGCTTTTAAAGTTCCTTCCTTTCCATCACGAAGTATTCCTCCAATGTGGTCATTCGTGCGAAATACTTCTTGGGACTCCATCGTTTTTGGATTCACTTTATAAATGATGGACTTGCTATTTGGGCGATATTCTGCAACAGGAACCCAGATTGATTTACCATCAAAAGCAATTCCTCCAGGATGATACACATCCCCTTCACCAAGCTTTATATCTTTTAGGAGTTTTCCTTCTTTGTTAAAAAGAAATAGGTGTCCGACTCCTTTACCTGGTGTACGATCATAACCATCTTTCGGCTGGTCGTATTTAACAGGTTTTTCAAGAATTTCTACAGAAGACATGTAGTACAAGTCTCCGACTTTCGTCATTCCTTGTGGATGATAGGTGTTAAATTTCAGATCAACTTTTTCTTTCTGTTCCCAGATATTATTGCGAGTAAGTTGTTGGAATTTTTCTGTGAGTTGTTTTCCTTCTGAACCAGAAAAAAACGTGTTAGGATTTGCAAAAACTGTTGTTCCGGTTCCAATAACAAGCGTGGTAGCCAGTGCAAGAATTACTTTTTTCATCATTTCATCCTCCTGATTTTTAAGGGCTAAAACAATTTAAAATTATTACGGCAGTAAAAAAATTGATTAATCAACTGGATGTTAACCTTTATTTAAGAGATATGTTTATCAGTTAAACAATTGACGGTTAAAGTTACCTCTATCAAACAATAGGTTATACTGTTGCACCTTTAAAGTTAGATCATAACAAATCCAGTTGATATCCTTGCCCAAAGTCATCTTAAATTTCCCCTTTTTTATGATGTTTAATGTATCTTACTAAAGTAATGTTAAGTGAAAGTAATTGGTGTGTTAGATATTTGTAAAGATTCCTATATTAACGAGGATTTATTGCTGCGGGAGCCTTTTTCTTATTCGACTAACAGGGCAGTATAGTTGCATAAGAAAATTGTATTAACTAAAAAGGAAATTATCTTGATTTTCTTTTAAACGAACAAAAGATAAAAGTTTAATTTTTTTATTACATTATTTATTTTGTTTATTTTTTTTGTAAAAATATTTTGCCATTTACATAAAACATGTAAAGTAATTAAAGGGTTTGTAAAGAATCCTGTAATTTCATTTAACTTTAATGGTTTTTCTCTAAAATGGAAAAGGTAATCTATTATTATAGGAGGACTAGAAACTATGAAAAAATGCTTGGCTGTTTTAACCCTTATTGCTTCTGTTTTCATGCTATCTTTTACAAATGTTTTTGCTGCTGCCGGGGAAGGCAAATCATCATTATCTAACCAAGAGACTGTGGTTCCTCTTGCAAAAGCTCACGCACATAATGATTACGAGCATACCCGTCCATTAACAGATGCCCTGGAGCATGGATTTACGAGTGTAGAAGCTGATGTTTGGCTTGTTGATGGTGAACTCCTTGTTGCCCATGATAAAGAGGATTTACGACCAGATCGAACATTGAAATCACTATATCTTGACCCATTGAAGGAAAGAGTTAAAGACAATAATGGTGCCGTTTATCCAGGATATGATAAAGAGTTTATTCTATGGATCGATGTGAAGTCGGAGGATGTAGCGACCTATCAAGTTATCCATGAACAGCTGAAAACATATCAAAAAATGCTTACAAAGTTTTTGCCTTCAGGGGTAAAACCGGGGGCGATTACTGTTTATATTTCAGGGAATCGTCCAAAAGAGCTAATGGAGAACCAGCCCGTTCGCTATGCAGCCTATGATGGACGAATGAGTGACTTTGAATCAGGTGCCTCCAATGAGTTTATGCCAATTATTAGTGATAATTGGACAAAACATTTTACTTGGATGGGTGTAGGTGAGATGCCAAAAAATGAAAGGGAGAAACTGAATAATATTGTTTCGACCGCTCATGCTAATGACCAGAAAGTACGTTTTTGGGCGACCCCTGACATCGCATCTCCAGCTAGAGATGCTGTATGGAAGGAACTTTTGAAAGCGGGTGTTGATTTTATCAATACCGATGATTTAGCTGGCTTGCAGATTTTCTTAATGAAAAATGATCCTCAGCCTTCTGAACCTAATATTACTTGGGAAACCACTAACAATAATAAATAAAAGCTGAGGATTCAGTGTAATCATTTCAGATTATTGTAAAATAATCCTTAGGTAAACCACCACGTGTTTTAAAAATTTCGATTATCAATACAATGGAAAGGCGATGACTGAGAGTCATCGCCTTTGTGTGTTTAATACGGTCTATTGCAGTTATAAAGTGTTGGTTTTTTTGTGATAGCCATTACTATTACATCTTCAACTAACGGGTGCAAGAGTTAAGGATCGGGATGGCTGCGGTGATACCGTTTTCTTATTGTGCTATCGAGCAGTTTAGTTTAAGAAGACATTGTTGAAACTACTTAATAATTTAACGTCGGAGATGAAAAAAATGGACAGATTAGCTTATGAAGAGTGGGAACAACGATGGAATCAATTATTTGATAAATATGAAGAAAAAGGTTACTTAAGTTTTAGTTCAGACGAAAGAATTTGGTTTAATGTAAGAGGCTTAATTGATGCGATTGAAAATGGTGGTCTAATAAGTTTTTATTATAATTATGGTGCTGATTACCTTGATGATACATTGGAAGATTTGCAAAAAATAGATGCAATTGAAGTTGTTCATTTGTTACAAAAAATTGAATGAGTTATTTCCAAATGGAAATCCACCAAAAGATATAGATGAACGTAATGAGGAAATCGATTCCTGGGATGGACAGTATAATGACTTATTTGAGGAATTAGACAAGAAATTTTATAACGAACAACAAGAGACTCTTGAAATCAAGTTAGATAAGGTAGTAAAAAGATTAATTAATTAAAGTTAACGGGTACAAGCGTTAAAGATTAGGGCTGTTGTGGAAGTCCCTCTTCTTATTCCACTAAAGAAGCAGTTTAGTTGAACAATCGACCTTAGCTTTTTTGGGGTACCACCAGCAAAACGCGGATTTACAACGTTAAGGAAATACAAATATAAAAAGCCTAATTTCTCAGGTGTTATAAGTGAGAAATTAGGCTTTAGTTACTTCAGAAAAACGCCTTTTTCTTGAATAAGCCAGAAGCTTTATATTGGAAAAAGTGATTTATAAATAAGCTGCTATTCTAGTTAGGCTGCTTGCTGAAATCTCTCTGAGCTCCCCTATAGCTTCCAATAAGATTTTGATAACCAGGAAGATGGCTAGAAATTAAAGCGCCAAAACCTTCAACATCATTGCGCCAATCACGTTGTAATTCGCACGCTATGCTAAACCAGTTCAGAAGCTGCACCCCACCATGGGCCATACGCGTTAATGCCGCATCCGCTACTTGTTTACTGAATGTTCCAGAAGCATCAGTAGCAACAAATACTTCATAACCAGCGTTCACAGCGGAAAGTGCAGGAAATGCAACACAAACATCTGTTACTACGCCGGCAATGATCAGTTGTTTTTTTCCAGTTTCTTCGATTGCTTTGACAAAATCTTCATTCTCCCATGCGTTAATTTGTCCAGGACGAGCTATTTTTGGCGCATGAGGAAAAAGTTCAACCAATTCTTGCATGAGTGGCCCATTAGGCCCGTTTTCAAAGCTTGTTGTTAAAATAACTGGTAAATCAAAAAACTTAGCAGTGTTAGCAAGAGCCATAACATTGTTCTTGAATTCATCAACACCATAGTCACGCACAAGACCGGAGATAAGGCCGGTTTGATGATCAACTAAAAGAACGGCAGCATCATCTTTATTAAGACGAGAATAGAAATCAGACATTTTATTGTCCTCCCTTTAATTAAATATAAGTAATCGAAGAAGATTCATAGATTGGAAAATGGATGTTAAACTCCTTCGTTTGTTCCAATGTAATTGAACGGATTACTGGAATTCGTTTTCTAAAAACTCATTATGTGTTAGTAGTATTTTAATAAAAATGATTGAAAAAGAGCTTGGACTTTTTCAATTAATCTAGAGCTGGAGTGTGTCCGATCCAAGAAATAAATTGATGTAAATATTGTTGAAGATAACGTTTTGTTTGTTCGTCTGTAAGGACTTTCTGATCAGAATCAATCTTTTTATGTACTTGGGAAATCAACACTTTTTGAAATGGAAGAACATGAACCTGCATGGCCTCTAGTACTTGTCTGATTTGCAATTGAGCAAAGGCAGTACCTAATCCCCCAGGAGTTGCACCAATTAAACCAACCGGTTTTCTGCTAAGAACGGCGGATTCCCGAGGTCTTGATGCCCAGTCCAACGCATTCTTTAATACGCCTGGAATTCCAGAATTGTACTCTGGACTTATAATAATGATACCGTCAACGTCCTGGATAGCAGATTTAAATGATGTCACTGTTTCTGGAACACTTATTTCTAAGTCTTCGTTGAACAAAGGTAGATCATTAATCTCGATCCAACGAAATTGATGGGAATCATCCAGCTCTGTTAATGATTGAGCAATGATTCGATTATAAGAGTTTTTTCGTAAACTACCACAAATAAGGCCGATGGTCTTAGTCATACATTTCCTCCTCGTTTAAAATTATTTTAATGTTACCATAATATACCAAAATAGAAGAGTGTCGTTATACCTAATTGTCTGATTATTTAATTTAATGAAGTGTTTATTACAAGAAATCTAGGATGTAAGGATTTCTCTTTAGTTTTCTTATTATTCGGCTCGTGTTTTGCAAGCTATGGCAAATGGTCTATGTCAATTTTATTTTCTCTTTCAATTACTATTTATTTCCATCATACTAGTAACTATAAAGAGTTGGAGGGAGTGCAGAAATGGAAGAAAAGAAAGTGACCTGGTTAGAACTCTTTTATGATTTGTTATTTGTGGCGGCGGTTGCGGCTGCGACTCATGTTTTACTTCATGTTGAAGATGGTCATATCCATGCAGAGTATTTAGTAAAGTTTGTATTAATTTTTATTCCTATCTGGTGGGCTTGGGTAGGGCAAACCATATTTATTAACCGGTTTGGAAAAGATTTATTTCATCAACGTATCTTTTTAATTCTGCAAATGTTTTTTGTACTAATTATGACATCAAGTTTATCAGTTGATTTTGATCCTTATTATCTTTCTTTTTTAATTGGTTATATTGGCTTAAGAGCAGTGACTGCGATCCAATATCTTATTGTCCAGCGTATAGAAACGGGAGTTCGAAAACAAGCAGCCCTCTTTTTTGGAAGGTATTTTTGGATTGGAATCGTCATTTCATTATTGTCCGTCTTTTTTGATTCTTGGGTTCGTTATGCTGTGTTGTATACGGGAATCCTTATTGATATCATTGTCCCGGTGCTTGGACGAAAATGCTTAGAAAAGGTTCCCACAAATACGGCTCATTTATTAGAGCGATTTGGTTTATTTACCATTATTCTCTTTGGGGAAGCTCTTATTAGTACACTTGCGATCATTCAGCCTACACAAGGAAATTGGGATTCAATAGGCTTTGCGATCATTTCATTTATCCTGATTATATCGATGTGGTGGCAATATTTCGATAACATGGAGAAGAAACTCGACAAGTCTTTACAAACATCCGGCCAAATCATTATTTATGGTCATCTGTTTATTTTAATGTCTTTGAGCATGATTGCAGCATCTATCAGACTATTGTTTTTAGATGAGGTCCATTACTCATTTATCTTATTTTTTGCTTTTGGATCTGTATTGCTCTATTTCCTTTCAACTACCTTTGTTTTCCATCAATATAGACATGTGCACCACCGATTGAAAATTTATCATTTAGGGTTATTTTTAGGAATTTTAACCGTCTTTTTTATTATTAATTTGATTATTGTAGTACCCAATATTTTGATAATAGTTGAATTAACCTTGTTTTTTATTATCTTTACTAAACTAACAATTTCTAATAAAAAGCAACCGTTGACAAATGAGATTCATCCGAGAATTGGAATTGAGGAAGATAATAAAAACTTTTATTGAGAGAGGATGTCTTGAACTGGTTACTCGTAATGTTATTGAAGATGATTATTTTAAAGTAATGGATGTTATTAATAATTGGTGGGGAGGTAGACAAATGACACATTTGTTGCCTCGATTATTTTTTGAGCATTTTCAGTCAACGAGTTTTATAGTTGAAGATGAAAACAATAGTTTATCGGCTTTTCTTATTGGATTTGTTTCTCAAACACATCCAAATGAAGCCTATATACATTTTGTTGGCGTAAATCCTGAAATTAGAAATAAAGTATTAGCGAGAGGAATATATAATTTATTCTTCTCAAAAGTTCGAAATTTAGGTTGTGATACAGTTAAATGTATAACTTCTCCAGTTAACGAAGGATTGGTTGCATATACATAAGTCAATGGGTTTTTCTGTAACTTTAGGAACGGATTATACTGGTAAAGGACAAGACCGTATTTTATTTTCTAAAAAAATAGGTTAACATTTTGTACCAAATTGGCAGCATTCTTGTAATAAAACTAAGTTTGTGAACAATTGTACTTAAACTATAGGGTGCGATTGTTCAATAAGAGCAGTCGTTCTTTCACTAACGGGCAGTTTAGTTGAAGAAGTTATTTGACTCTTCAATGTCGCATTGCTCAAAATTGTGCAGTAAAAATAATAAAAGGACGGTCTCTATTGGAAGGGACCATAAAAATAAGGGGCTGCCATTCCCTGTCCTGTGTACACGTACTTTGTACCGTATGGATGGGCAAAAACTGGATGATACAAACCACCAAAAGAAATATAAAAAGGGTCGTTACCTTTTATAATCTGACCCCAAGGTCCGAAAAACGGTCTTCCATATCCATGATAAATAACACCATCAGTTCCAGTTATGATTGTCTGCATTAAATCAACACCGTCCTTAACATATCTTATTCAATAAATAAAAAGTAGGATTTTGTCTTTCTTAAATATAGGTTTTATTATTCAGTTGAACATAAAAGAACTATTTAAGTAGTACGACCTACGAGAAATATGTGCAATAAAATAGAAGGTGCTTGATCAACTAACGGGTGCGTTTCTAAAAAATTTTATATACTACTTTTGTTAATAAATCGGTTGGAGGAAAAATGATTAGAAATCTATATTCATTTTTAAATCAGAATTTTGAGGGGCTAATTTTAACCCCTCCTCTATTTTATTCTTGGAATAATAGCATTAGGTTCGAAATTTCAAATCCTATAAAACCACACTACTCAAAAGAAAATTTGCAACAAACCTTTCAACGGTCCATTACTTTGTTTAAAAAGGTGTTTAATGAGAGGGATGAAATTCTGCTGGTTACCGATGTGCTTACTACAAGAAACAATCACTTTCTCCAGAGGAAACCTTTAAATGTTTATAAGAAGTATTTAAAAGATAAAAATCTATTATACAAATTACACCATCAACTTTTAGGTAGATTCTTCGAAGATGAAGCGGATGAGATGGTTATTCATCGATTTCTCCTTCAGTGCAAAAAGAACACTATTAGGTATGTCCCACTATTAAAAGCAATTTGTTATGAGGACTATGCTCATTCATCTACTATTTTAAAAAGTAATCAAGAAAGTGGATATGAAATTTATTTTGTTAATCTAAATAAAAAAATAATTTTCCACTTATATGATGATCGTGGATGCGATATTTTAGCAGCAGATAAAGAGGATATTCGTTATCTTTATGAGGAATTTAACGATTGGATTTTAGATTATGATCGCAAAAGAATTGATCACTTGTTTGAGTAGAACATAACGTGCATCTTCAACTAACGTAGCAGGATAACCTCAACTTTTTGGCTACTCAGTTGAAATGTAAATAATTGAGTGGGATAAAGGTAATTTAAAAGAGTATCTAAGTTAGTGTTCTTGCACTAAAGGGTGCCAGAGTTGAAGATCAGGGCTGTCATTATGGCAGCCATTTCTTATTCGACTAACGGATAGTTGAAGAAAGAAAAAGGATAAAGTTAATTAAAAAAATTTTTGAAAAAACATCAAAATGGAGGATGTTGAAGAAGTGTCTGATTATTACTATATGTTATTTTTGTCACTTGTAATGATAATTGGTTCCGTCGCTATCATTATGTATTATTATAAAAAGCAAAAGAAACAAGGTAGTTCTTATAAAATGCCAATGAAAGAAAGATTTATTATCATTACTTTTACGCTGTTTTCAGTCATTTGTTTTATATACTCCATACGATTTTTACCAACTGTAATACTTAATCAAACTGAGGAATTTAAAGGAAAATGTGATGTGTTTATTTTCGAAGGGGTAAAAAGTGGAGGTGGTTTGCAGGTTGAGTTTAAGAAAAAGATTATTGGTTTTTCTCGTCAAGGATATAGTGAAGACCAGGATGGAACTTATTACTGTGAAGTGGAATATTATCGTAATTCAGATATAGGAAAATCATTAAAAATCTATGATTTACAGAACCATACATTAGTGAAGCCTAAATAATCTATTTATAACTTTTTATTCAACTAAAGGGTGCAAGAGCTAAAGATTGGGATGGCTGCGGCGATCCCATTTTTTTTATTGCACTAACTGGCAGGATATTTAAAGAAGGTGCAATCAACAATAATGAAGAAATACTCATAGTATTATAGGGAGGGGTTTTATGGATTTAAGAATACATAGTGATTTTTCTAAAGTAAATCTTGATGAAATGAAGGAAATTTATTCTTCTGTCGGTTGGACAAAGCATACAAAAGAGATTATCAAGCAAGTTTTCGAAGCAAGTAATGTTATAGCATTGGTTACAGTAAATGGTCGGATTATTGGACTTGGTAGGGCGATCAGATGGTGTTTTTAATGCTGCAATTTATGACGTTATAGTACATCCAGAATTTCAGAAACAAGGGATAGCGAGACAAATTATGGAGTATTTACTTGATAAACTAAGTAATATATCGTGCGTTCATTTAATTTCTACCTCTGGAAATGAGGATTTTTATAAGAAACTTGGATTAAAGAGAATTAAAACAGGAATGGCTAGGTACTTAAACCCTAATCTATCCAGTGAGTATTTAGAATAACCATTTTTCTTGTTGTGCTAACGGGTGCAAGAGTTAAAGATCCAGCTGATAAACTAGCTGGTTTTTTCTTATTCCACTAACGTTACAGTTTAGTTTGATAAGAAGAAGGTATTTTCCTTCTGCCGAATACATATTTAAGCCTTACTTTAAATAGGAAGTATGGCTTTTTCTTTATTCTATAATCTCTAGCAAATTAGGGGCTTGCGTATACAACGAGCTAAATTAATGATGTAAATGAAAATGAGGTCCAAATGAAGGTGTATGTAGATATTCCTTATAAATTACGAGGCATAGGTAAGTCATCAGTACCGAACCATAGCTATCTACTGTTACAATGAGAGAATGAAAGAATTTAACAGTATGTAGAAAGGAGTTCCAAATGAAGATGATAGATGAGTACTTCGAAACAGCAATGGAAGCCTGGAGTATGATGCAAAAGACTTCTGATGATGAAGGGGCAGAATGGGCTGAAAGATTTGAACGCTACTTTTATGAATTTATCGATGAATTGAAGAAATGGTGGGCAACTCTTCATCCAAAGCCAACAAATATTGATGAGGCTGAGGAACTACCTGAAATAAAAAAGTGGATGGAGCAAATCCCTGCTCCTGTACAACTAAATTTTCTTACAGAATTAGAGGATATTTTGGATGGATTTAATACAGAACGTTTTGATTAAGAAGTAGAGTATGGTGGAAATGTGTTGTTGTACTAACGTAAGCAGGATAGTTGAAGAAGGAATTTCTCTAATCTTGGAAGAATTTATATTCAAAGAAATGTTAAGGAGCTTGTGAATAATATGGAATCCATTAGTAAAAGCGAAGTAAAGCTACGAGATATCACAGAGGAAGATCTTCCTATCTTTTTCGAACAACAACTAGATTCAACGGCGAACTATATGGCTGCCTTTACAACTAAAGACCCCACTGATAAGGACGCATTTTTTGACCATTGGACAAAAATTATTGCTGACGAGACCATCACAATTAAGACTATATTATTCAATGGCATTGTCACTGGACACGTCTCGACCTTTGAACAGTTCGGCGAACCCGAAGTAAGCTACTGGATCGGGAAGGAATATTGGGGTCAAGGTATTGCAACTAAAGCGTTGTCAGAATTTCTGGAGTATATTAAGGTACGTCCGCTCTATGCTCGTGCCGCTAAAGATAACCTAGCCTCCATCAGGGTATTGGAAAAATGCGGGTTTAAAATCATCTCTGAAGATAAGGGTTTTTCTAACGCAAGAGGCAAGGATGTTGAAGAATTTATTTTGAGGCTTGAACCTTATGATATGTAATAAACGTTATACGATTGGAGGGGTTCTTGACTAAGAAACCTTCTGTTGTTTAACTAATGGGTGCTTATGTTCAAGAAAGCAAGGCTGCCGAAACAGCCTTGCTTTCTTATTGTAACGGAGCAGGTTAATTAAAGAAGGAAAAACAGTAAACAAGGAGGATATGTTAAATTAATAGACGGTTCGGTATCGTGTTCAGGAAGGGAAAAGAAATCCAAATGAAATCTAAAAAATCCGTTATTATATATGATATTATCTTTCTTGTCTTACTTTGGGGATATGGATTGTATCGATTGTTTGTGAAAAATGATGAAGTAATGGTTATTATAATTCCATTATTTACCTATTTATTATTTAGAAAAACAAAGCAAAAACCATAATTCCTTATTGAAGTAACGAAGCAGTTTAGTTGAAGAAGGATTTACGAATATAGGGATAGAATAATATGTATTAATCGGATGGAACAGGCGAAGAATTCGGTTGGATAGAAAGAGAAGAAATAACATTCAAAACAAATATTTAGAGAACTGGAATGTTCCAGTTCTTTTTAATTTCTGACACTCCTGTATCGATAAAACATACCTTATTATGTATCAATGATGTAAGGAGTGAGGTATGTGTTTCCATATAATACTTGGAATGGAGACTATAGAACAATAAATTACGTTGTAAAACCGGGAGATACACTGTATACGATCGCTAAAAAATTTAATACAACCATCCCAAATATAAAGAATGCAAATCATTTACTAAGCGATGCCCTATATCCCGGACAATCGTTAACTATTCCAGGCGCTACGACGTATGTCGTACAACCAGGAGATTATCTATATACTATTGCTAAGAAATTCAATACTACCGTGCAAAATATTAAGATTGCAAACAATTTAACTAAAGATTTAATTTATACCGGACAATCGCTAATAATACCTGTCCCTTCAGTAATAACACTTCCAGACGGTGTATTTGGGATTGGAAGCCACGGTCCCAACGTATTAAAAATACAACAAGCATTGGCATCTATGGGCTTTGATATCGAACCGGATGGTGTTTATGGTCCAAAAACTTCAAACGTTATCTTAGATTTACAAAAAAAATACCCTGAAGCTTTAGTGGCTGATGGCGTATATGGACCCAAGACAAAAGAAATTTTACAAAAACTTTTATCATCTAACTATAAAGTTGTACAAAATCCCGACAATAGAATGGTGTTAGTCAATAAATTTAATGCGCTTCTCCCTTCCTATGTCCCTAAAAATTTAACTGTAACAGATATTCCATTTTACTTTACGGAGTTCCGACCACAAAAACTGATGCAACCCGAAGCAGCTAAAGCCGTTGATGCTCTATTTGATAAAGCAAAACAGGACAATATCGATTTAACTGGCGTTTCCGGTTATCGTTCTTATGACTATCAAAACCAGCTTTTCTCTAGAAATATAAAAGCGAATCCAAACGCCAATCAATTCAGCGCTCGCCCTGGCGAAAGCGAACATCAAACAGGTTTAGCAATAGATGTTTCTAGTCCATCTGTCGGAAATGCTCTTACCCAATCTTTCGGGGATACGAAAGAAGGTAAGTGGTTAGCTGAAAACGCACCTGAATTCGGGTTTATAATACGATATCCAAAAGGAAAAGAAAGTATCACAGGATATCAATATGAGCCATGGCATATTCGTTATATAGGAAAAGATGTTGCCAAACAAATAGCAAGTCGAAACTTAACACTTGAAGAATACCTAGGTCAAACACCTATTTAAAAGCACAAAAGCAGTGTAATTCGAAGCCGAATGAACACTGCTTTTTATATTTACCCTATATACTCTAGTAGAATACAAATTAGATTGTGAAGAAATGTACTTAAAGTAACGGGTGCGATGCTTCAATAATGAAGGATCGCTTTTTCCTTATTCAAGTAACGTGGCAGGATACTTGAATAATCGTACCCCGTTGTTTAAGTTCTTATTTTTGTTATAGAATCAAATATAATATGTGTGTCGGGAGGTCTAATATGGTTGATAATGAAAATTTGACTTTAGATATTGGAATAGTTAAAATTCATCTTCCTGATGCAATTAATCCCAGTTTTATGATTGCACAAAGTCTGGGTGAGGAATTTGGTTTAAAAACCAATTATGAAGCTGAAGAAAAATTACGCAATACTTTGGAAAGCAAGGATAGTGACATTTATAAAAAAATTAAAATCGACGCTGAATCCGGCTGTGTTTTTATAAATGTAAATTCAAAACAAGGTAATAGTATTCTTGAAGTGGCAATTATAATTAATGAATTAGCGATACAACCATTTCGTCAAGACCTAATCTCTGAACATATTGAAGACGCAAGAAAAGTCCTGACAACCTGGAAACGCCCAAAACCTCAAAAATGGCAAGAAGGTGATATATTTGCCATTCCATTATCGGACAGGTCATTTGGATATGGGCAAGTATTATGGCATCAAAATAAAAAATCGTCTGTTACCTGTGCAATATTTGATTGTCGCAGTAATGAAATTAAACCAAAAGGGGAAATAGTTCAATCAGACGTTATATCAGTTTTAACTGTAAAAAATTTATATGATTTAAACAGTGGCAAATGGAAAGTATTAGGTAATGATTCATTGGTGAAAGAAAAATCAAATGTACCTTTGGAACACAGTGGCACTGCTGGAGTCGGTTTGAAGATTTATCAAGAATATATCCTTAGCAGTTTTATTGAGGCATTTTTTGCGATAAAGCCGTGGAATCATTTACCATTCAAAGATAACTTTATGGATAAGCTTCTTTTGCCAAATGTGAATAGACCTGATAATGTTATTACCCTAACAAAAGAACAAAAGAAATTATACTGATAGATTTCTTAAACCAGGGCTTCCATTTGAAGTTCTAAAAAGAACTTTAAAAAGTCTTGACTTATAAGTTTGTGAAACTTTGTACTTAAACTTACTGGTGCTTTAGTTGAAGAAATCATACCACAAAATGTTGTGATAATTGAGGTCATTTGTAGCACAAAAAAGGATAGATTAAGAGTATTTTCTACTGCTCACCTATCCTTTGTAATTTTTCCCTTATAATGACTGACCATGAAATACAAATTAACTGTTGATAAGGGTGATAAACAATATCTTTTGCAATCGCAGGATTATCACTTATGGTTGATACGGCGAAAATGGGGAAACCTGCTGTAATCGTATAAAAAGAAGAGAACAATACTAAAGACAATAAAATAATAATTACATATTGGTTTGTCCATAGTTTAAGTTTTCTTTTACCTATGGTATATAAGACCGTCTTTCAAGGCTATTCCCAAAAAAAGTGGTAATTTATAAGTGAACAAATTAATTTTTTCCTTATTTTTAAAAAATAAGAGTTGTTTGAAATAAGAGCAATTGTAGTCATGTACATGAAGAAGGAATTTAAACTAGATGATTCGAATAAGTTATAGTGAACTTGGTTTTGTTGTATTCTCAAAATAAATGATTGGAGGATTTCATTGAGAACATTTTTTCGTTATATGGTCGATAGTAGCAAATGAAGATGATTTTGATACGTATGAATGGCTATTTTCGAAATCGATTGAGAATTATTGTTATCCTCACCCGGAAGATTCGGATTACCCTGCCATGTTGGAGAGTATTAGAAGCTGGAGAGAAATGTATCTCCAAAATGGAAGGGACACACTTGGTTTTGGTTTATACCTTTTTAGGAACGACTAATTTATACTATACTCAGATTTTTTCATGTCTTTTAACTTTGAAAGATTACACTAAACAGTGAGGAGATTGGATTTATGCAAGTTGTAGCTAAAATGTTTTTAGAACAACTCGACATGCATTGCTATAAGAATGAGTGGTTTGCATCCATGGATCAGGCGCTTCATGGAGTCATCGCAGCTGAGGCAGCATGGACAAGTTCGGGAATCAGCAATTCGATTTGGCAGATTGTCAACCACTTGATATTTTGGAATGAAGACGTGATCCATCGAATTAAGGGCACAGAGAATCCGCATAAAGCAGAAGGCAATGATGAAACCTTTGGAAATCCGGGGGATCCAGAAGACGAAATTGGGTGGGCCCAGACAGTGCAGCGCCTTTATGAAGTCATGAATAAATTAAAAACGGTTATTGCGGACCTTGACGATGAAAAGTTAACAGCTCCGTATGCAGCTAATAGTTACTCTACTGACCGTTTACTCAGCAATATCATGATGCACGATACGTATCATCTCGGCCAAATTGTTCTGTTGCGAAAGTTGCAATCCTCTTGGCGTGGCGTTGATTGGTCCTAACGAAATGAATGAGCTAATCAAAAGGATTTTATCAGAAACTGGGTTTTACACAAACCTTAGTAGCAGAAATTGATGATAAACCAGTACATTTTATGAACTAATATTGGACTGTTTTAAGTTAGGGATAGCCACTAAAGAATCTACAAAAGAAATTCACGGGTTAAAACCTGGTAAAAACATGGGTTGCAAAATTGTTGTATGGACAGAAGATACAGATTCAGCCATTCAGCACCTAATTGAAAACGGTGCTACAATGTTATCCCATCCTCATAATTTTTTAAATAATTTAAGGTCGGGTTGGGTACAAGACCCAGATGGAAACCCAATACAAATTGTTTGTAAAAGAAAAGAATAAGTCTCTTCAACTAAAGGGTGCAAGAGTTTAAGAAGGATCGTACCGGCTGCGGTCCTTTTTATTATTGAAGTAACGTGGCAGTTTAGTTGAAGAAGCAACAGGTAATTCTTATAGCAAAAAAGAATAGATAAGAGATAAATTTTTACAATTTGGAGGATTTTTATGTCATTTGAACAATGTCAAAGTATTACCTCTTTAATGGCAGGATTTAATAAAACGTGGGGCATTGCTGGTGGATGGGCAATTGACCATTTTATTGGTAAAGAAACCAGGGAACACAAAGATATAGAAATTGCTGTATTCCGAAAAAATCAACTATATCTAAAAGATTATCTTAAAGAATGGGAGTTTAAAAAGGTCATTAAAGGTGAATTTCATAGCTGGGAAAATGAGTTTTTAGAGTTACCAGTTCACGAAATACACGCTTCGAATAAATTAAATGGAGCTAAAATTGAAATTCTTCTCAATGAAACAAAAGATAATGATTGGAAATTTAGAAGAGATTTAAGGATTTCCTACCCACTCACTTCAGTTTGGAGTTATTCTGAAACAGGTATTCCTTATCTAAATCCAGAAATTGTTCTTTTATATAAGGTGAAAAATACTAGAGAAAAAGACCATCAAGACTTTATGACAATAAAGGACTATCTCGATATTGAGAAGAAACAATGGCTTCGATATGCGATAGAATTGCACGAACCAAAACATAAGTGGCTTCAATATTTGTTCAATTTATTGTGCTAACTGGGCAGGTTAATGTAAGAAGCGGAATGAAAATCCCTGTCTTTTTAATACCGCTTTTGACCCATACTACGAAATAATTGAAAAAGGAAAAGTTTATTTCGCCTCTTCCATTAATACTTTTTTTACTTTCATGGTGGAGATATAAGATATGATATTTATTAAAATAGTGTGAATTATTTTTAACCCTTTCATAATTTTGCCCAATAGATTTACTGCCGTCTACTTTCATCGTTATAAAAGTTTAATCCTCCTTATTCATATGCAAAAAATGAACGAAGATGACTTGCTACATCTTTAGGACAATGATCGTTATCTAATCCGAAGTGATCTGTATTAGGAATTGTCAAAGTTCGACATTCTGAAATGGTTCTTCCCAATTCTTGAATCATTTGTTTTATGAAGGGAGAACTTTTGCCACCCACCATCAAAAGTGTATCAACTTCTAAGCTCCGGTAATTACCATATGTCCCCGAAAGTCGTTGCACTTCTCGATGTTCATTTAAATTTTCTGGAAGCATGGATACTTTTTTATCCCAACTTTGTCCGCGTATCATTATTTTTAATATAAATTTCACATACCATTTTGGCAACTTTGTTAGTTGCGGTGTGTGACCGATACCTCTGACAAAATGTGCGAAAGCCTCTCTATAATCTTTACGTTTTATGGCAACTTCATAATCGGACAACCATTGCCATTGCTGATGGTAAATAAATACACCGGGTTCATAGAGAGCTAATTTCTCAACTGTACGTTCTTGGCGTGCAACTTCGAGCGCGACCAATCCTCCGTAGCTATGTCCAACGATAAAATTCGCATTTGTTTCATTACGAACTGCCTGAACATCTTCAAGTTCTTTGTTTATCCCGTAATTCTTTCCTTGTGCTCCACTCATTCCCCGTCCCCTCCGATCCATGATATGCACCGAAAAGTATTGGGCAAGATTATTCGCCAACTGGGTATAATCTTCTGAATCACTAAGAGCTCCATGTATAATGAGAATTCCAGGTCCCGTTCCCACACTTCTGTAACCTATCGTTGTCCCGTCATGAGAACTAACAGTATTTTCTTTAAACAAATTCAAGTTGTTAATTTGAGATGAATTAGACATTAAAACACTCCTTTTTGATTGACTCGCACAGTCAAAGGTGGAGAACTAGTCAATATCACAAAGTCATCAACAATGTATGCGAAAACAGCCTTATTTATGAAATCAGTCATATTGTGAAGTAATACACTTAAACTAAAGGGTGCAAGAGTTAAAGATTGGGATGGCTGCGGCGATCCCATTTTTCTTATTGCACTACCGGGGCAGTTTAGTTCAATAAGAAGTGGTAAAATACAAATAAAATAATCTGTATATTGGGATTGATTAAATGGAAATAACATATAAGGTTTTGGATAAAGTATTTTTCAATGATGGAAGTCTAAGGGATATTTTTATTGTTGACGTTAATTTAACCGATTGGCAAAAAATTTTTTGATTGGATTCACACTTCTACTTGGGACATTGTTTTTTACAAGGATGGGCACATAACAGTGTATGAAGAAACAGATGTTACCCATTTTTTTGAGGAAAAGGAGAACCACCGTATTTTAATGTCTATTAACACCAATGGTGTTTTGATTAATTGCAATTTCTTTTCAGAAGACAAGATAGAATTCGATATTGACCCAAAAGAAGTTAAAAATAAATCTGAGGCAAATGCTGTTTTTGAATTTATGAAAAATCTATCAAAGATTCTTGATAAAGAAAGTATTCTTACTGGAGAAAACTCACCTGAATATCCATTGGTTGCAGTTAATCCAGATGGAACATTGATTTTATGTGCTTGTTGAACTAACGGGTGCAAGAGTTCAAGACGGGGATAGCTGCGGCGTTCTCTTTTCTTGTTATAATGGGCAGGAAAAGTTGAAGAAGGAATTTGGTATTCGTTAGGAGAAGATTACATAAATATGATTTTTGGGGGATGTGTATAGCATTGGAAGAAAGTTTTGTTGCAGGATCTTTTAATTTCAATATTCGTGGGGTGGACCTAGATCCTGATGAAATAACGAAAAATATAAAACTTAAACCTACCAAAGTAAGAAGAAAAGATGAATTAATCACCAAAAACACAAAAATGATGGATTCTTATTGGAGTTATCAAGTGAAATTTAACGGTTGCGATCAATTAAATCAAGTTTTAGAGAAATTTTTAAGCACTCTATTGCCTTATAAGGCTTTTGTCAGTGATATCTCTGAAGTTTATGATGCTTATATATTTTTCGGCTTAAGATCAAATCTAGGACAATTAGGCTTTGAGTTACCCCCCAAGACTCTACAGGAATTAGCTAACTTAAATATTAGATTTGAAGTCCATTTTATTTCATATGGAGAAGTTGAAAATTAATAAATTCTTTTTTTTCTCCTTTAACTAACGGGTGCAAGAGTTCAAGATGGATCGCTGCGGCGGTCTTTTTTGCTTATTGTGCTCCCTCAGTTAGATACGATTATCTCTCGAATACTCACTTATTCGCAGGATTTCAAATCACTTGTAATAATTTTAGGGGACTGAAGAAATGCGTTGTTAGCATTTAGGCTACATGAAGGCGTACTTAAATAAAGGAGGTAGTAATATCTCCATTAATTTCCATTATACTGTACGTTTCTCCACGCCACCCTTGGAGGTTTTCGCTCCCATGTCTCAACGGGTCAAATGCCCTTTCATTCCTTCGTCATACCTATCCAAGTGGTAGATGCCGGTCTTTCTAACGGAACGGGTCAGAGCCCTTATGCACAATAAATCCGGTCCTTCGTACTTTCTTTGAAATCCTACGAATAAGCCAATATTCGAAATGTATTAATGTATTGGCTTAGTTAATTTTCCTGTAATTGAAGATCTGTTGAAAAATTATATTAAGCAGCCATTGAAATAAAAGGTTGTACTTTTTCGGAACTATAAGATTCATTCTTTCTTGCCATTCCTACTAGAATTCTTGCGAATTTATTAATTAGTTTCATGATAGACTTCATTTTCTTCATTTTTTTTACCTTAACATTGTTAGAATGGAGTTCTTTAAAATCTTTGTTGTTCATGACAAGGCTCATTGTGGCTAGGTACAAAAATCGTCTCAAACGGGACCTTCCTCGTTTTGAGAGGACAATTTGTCCTTTCCATTTACCTGAACTAGCCTCTGCTAAGTGTAAACCAGCATGACGTAATAAAGAATTACCATGAGCGAAGCTACTGAGGTCTCCTGCTTCTCCTAAAATCCCGGCAAGTGCAATTTCGCTAATACCTTTAATGGCAAGCAATTTTCTAGAGAAAGGTATTTGTTTAAGAACTTCAGTGACTTCCTTTTCAACTCTTTCTAGCTGGGCTGTAGCCAAATCAAATTCTTCAAGTAATTGTTCCAGATGTAATTTATAAGCGTCCAGTGCTTGTGGTGTACCAACAGAATGAGCAGCTAATTCTATAAGTAGTTGTGCTTTTCTTAATCCAGCTTGTCGTTTCATTAAGGTTTTCCAGCCATTAACGATTTCCTGTGGTTTCATTGAACTAATTTCATGTGGGGTAGGGAATAAGCGAAGTGTAGCGATTGCCCCTTTACCTTTAACATCTTTGAACACTTGCCGAAGTTCTGGAAAAACAATATCTACCCAACGATTTATCTGATTTACAGCACTTACCAATCTTTTCACGGTCATGTCACGATTAGACATTAAGACTCGCAGTTTTTCAAAGGTTTCTGAGGAAGGGCGAATAAACGAATAGTAACCATTCTTCACCATATCAGCAATAACTAAAGCATCTTTTTTATCGCTTTTCGATTGAGTGTTATCTCGATTTTCCTTATTTCTTTTTACTAGGTGGGGGTTTACTGTTACGACTTCAATATTTCTTTCATAGAGCCATTTAGAAAGGTTTACCCAGTAATGTCCGGTGGGTTCCATTCCAACGATCGTTGTATCTAAGCCCTTTAAGGCTTTTAAACGGTTAATCCATTGTATCAATCTAGCAAATCCATCTTCATTATTTTCGAAAGTTAGAGGGTCACCAATAACAATTCCACGGAAGTTAACAGCACGAGCAACGTGAAACTGTTGAGCTATATCAATTCCCACAATAAGATGTCTGATCGAAATTCTTTCAATTAGTTGATTTTGTTTGTCTTGCATTTTAAACTTCATAGTAGAGCTTCCTCCTAAGAGATGATTTTGTGTTGTGTGTGTATAATCATCTTACTGAGGAGCTCTATTTTTTTCAAACGTGAAAAATAGCTCTCTACAGGAATTCTAACGAAGCAGGTTAGCTCGAGAAGGTACATTATAAAATGTTAGGTAATTAATGGTCTAAAAGGAATTTTCTCTTTTATAGTTGAATTAATATGTATTAGATATATTTAAATGAAAGGAATGAAGTTAGTGATACAAATAATTATCCTAGGGAGGAAATAAAGATGTTAGCGAAAATAAAAATAGGTAAATTGAAAACGGAAAATAAGAATCCAAAATATACCGTCTTACTTGAATGCCCAAACGGTGATCAATTATCTATAGAATTTGATCATTCTTTAGAAATGGGCGGGTATATGCCTTTAAAAGTTCAATGCAACGGAATAAGTAAAGGTGCAAAACTTGCCTGGTATACTCGACATATTGAGAAGATCACAGTCGATGTTTTTTTAGAGACTATTGCCAGTGAAGTAAATAAGAAATATAACTATAAAATGCAAGAATAAATGAATGGGGTTATCCTTATTGGATCAGCTCTTTTTTTATGAAAATTGCTCTGTTAAATATTGATGTTGATTTTCTTATGCAACTAACGAAGCAGGTTAGTGGAAGAAGGAATACTACTATCTTCCCCAGAATATTAATGAAATGCTTATTAAATAAATGGAGTGAAGGGATATGAATTTATTCTTTTCTGTTTTATGTGTTCTTTGGGGAATTATCGTTATATTTAACTCCATTTTCAAATTAAAAAGAAAAGTTTCATTTTTTAGGTGCTGGGGACGGTTCTGTGGAGTCTTCAATATTTGAAGTTCTATTTAGTTTGGTGACTTACTTTCCTTGGTGGATTGTAAAAGGATTTGTCATTATTGTTGGTATCGCTTTTGTGATTTTAGGAGTTTTGATTTTTTGAAATGTTTCTTCAACTAAAGAGGCAGGTTAGTTGCATAAGAGGTATAATTTAATAAAAGCTCACAGGTGGTGAGAAGATGACTTTAAAAGAGTTTTTTGAGTTCCAAGAAGGTATAGCAATCGGGGAAGAATACTCATTTACATATCAAAATGAAGAATATTGGATAAGCCAAAATCCAGGTGCATATTATCTTACGCGAGTCAGAGGTTCCTATACTCAAGAGTTTGAAACATCTGAGGCTCTTTTTAAAAATGGAACAATTGAAGGAAGACTTCTTTCAGAAATTTTTATGGATATTAAGTGGTAATATGAATCATTAATATGTTCTTGTTGAACTAACGGGGGCAAGAGTTAAAGAACGGGGATTGCTACGGCGATCCTTCTTTTTTATTGAACTAACTGGCAGGTTACTTGAAGAAGGAAAATGTAAACAATGGGGGAATTATTAGAATTAAAAAGAACATTGGGGGGGCTTTTTTTTGAAGCGAATATATGGGGGACTATTTGCGGGAATAGTGGTATTTATTATTGGAATCCTTATTCCAGAATCAAATTTTAAAACGATTATTATGGCGTTTGTTGTAGGCTTAACTGTTTTGGTCGCTAATTTAACATTCAAGAATAAATAGCTAACAAAAACAACGTGGAATTACCAATTGGTTTTTATTTTAATTAAAATTAAGCCTGTTCTTTTTCAACTAAAAGGAAGCTTGAGTTAAATATCGGTGCTGTATCGGTGCTGTCATTTTGGCATCTTTTCTTATTGTGCTAACGGGTCAGTATAGTTGAACAAGAAAATCATTTATAATAAAAGCATAAACGATTAATTTCTAACTTATTTTAAGTTAGAAAAACATAGGAGAATGATATGCAATTTACATTATTTCTCGAAGCAAGTACCTTAGAAGAAACGAAGCAAGCTTTAGATAACTTTAAGAGGTTTACTGCAAATTATGATGTTAGTGTGTCTGTGTCAAAAGTAGAAGAATATTGGAAGATTGAAGATATGTATAAGGCATTACTTGGAGTCAATAAATCATCCGAATGTAATATGAAAACACTGTTGAGTAATATTGCATCTAACTGGTTGGAACTTCCCGATGAATATTTAGCTTCCAAAACTATGGATGATTGTGAAATTTATATCCCAAATCTATATATGATAACTCTTAATATGGATGATTAAATAACACTTCCTTATTAAGCTAACGGGTAGCATTACCTCAATAAGCAGGAAGTAATGCTTTTCTTGTTGAAGTAAATGACAAAATAGTTGTATTAGGATTACATTAGGAGTGACATTTTTAATATGAATATATATCTGCTATTAATAATTTCATTGGTTTTATTATTGTTTGCTGGAAATGCCTTTTATGTCACTTTTAAGAAATATGAAGATGATGACGATTTTTCTGGAGGATGGAATACATTATCTTTTATTGAATTTTTTTTAGGTGTACTATTATTAATTTCGGAAAAAATTTTTCCGAAAAGATACCATATAGTTATTTTTAAAATTATCTCCTTTTTATTTGGAGTATTTTTGGTAGGCTTAACAGTTTTATTCTGGGTGTTTTTGACACCCATAATTTACCCATAGTTGACGGTATTGCCTGTCCGGAAGTGGACGAGTATAATGTCCACGTATAATTCCGGAGAAAGGAAAAGACGCCTCCCATGATGTACAACTGCGCCAACAGTTATACGGGAGACGTCCCACAAAAAACAACTATGGTCATTGTATCAGATTACAAACTTATTGAAAAGAACAACACAGGAGTTTTTAGTTAGGGGTGCGGGGAGGATTCCCTCTCCTTGTTGTGGTATAAGCATGAGTGTAATTGGGACTAGAGATAGAAAATCAAAAGAAAGATCTGGGGAAACGAGAGTTTATAATATTCGCAGATTAAGATGTGATAATTGCGGTAGTATTCATCATGAATTACCAGATTTCTTGGTTCCTTATAAGAGGTACGAATCAAATTGCATAGAAATGGTTCTCTCGAACCCCACTAATCACGATATACCTGCAGATGAATCAACCCTGTTTCGTTGGTTTGAATGGTTTAAAAGTTTTGTAGATTATTGGGTGGGTTGCCTTGTTTCCATCATGCTTCAAACTAATCAGGAAAATATCCCTTTGAATTTGATGTCCGCAACTTCAGAGACCGCACTTCATAGATTAGGACAGCTGGTTGGGGATGCGCCTAGATGGCTAGCGCGAATTGTCCGACCCATTGTAAATATTAATTTTTGGGTACATACCCGTTCTGCATTTTTGTCCTGAGGGGGTTGATTTACACTCATGGTAGACACATTGAGAGGAGTGTTACCATGAGAGATCAGAAAAAAGCAGAAGAAATTGCAGTACAGAGATTCCAGCTTATTGCACCCCTATTAGCAGAAGGTCTTGACGCTGGAAAAGCCAAGCAACTGAAGGATCAGATTTGTAAGACCAGTGGTCTTTCTGAAAGGACAATAAGACGTTACCTTTCACAATATCGTACCGAAGGTTTTGGAGGATTAAAACCTAATGGGAAAACTGCACAAACCAAACCAGAGGCTATTCCTCTACATTTATTGGAACAGGCTATTCTCCTTAGAAAGGAAGCTCCTAGTCGTAGCGTTGCACAAATTATTCAGATACTTGAGTGGGAGGGCTTGGCAGAACCTGGTCAACTTAAACGTTCTACTCTTCAAGAGAAATTAACGGAAAAAGGATATAGTTCTCGTCAAATGAGGCTTTATTCTCAATCAGGAGTAGCTGCGAGACGTTTTCAAAAACGGCATCGTAATCAGTTGTGGCAATCTGATATCAAATATGGTCCGTATTTGCCCATTGGTCCGAATGGAACTAAAAAGCAGGTATTTCTTGTAGCTATTATAGATGACGCAACCCGTTTTGTTTTACATGGTGCTTTTTATCCGACCCTTGATTCCAGAATTGTAGAAGATGCTTTTCGACAAGCTGTACAAAAATATGGAGTACCGGAATCTGTTTATTTTGATAATGGAAAGCAATATCGGACTAAGTGGATGTCGCGAACATGTTCTAAAATCGGTACACGCCTTATTTTTGCAAAACCCTATGCGCCTGAATCAAAAGGTAAAATTGAGCGTTTTAATAGAGTTATTGATTCTTTTCTTGGTGAGATTGCACTTGAAAAGCCAAAAACATTGGACCGGTTAAACGAACTGTTTCAATCTTGGCTTACCGAGTGTTACCAAGAAAAACCTCATTCAGCACTTGGGGAGAAAATTAGTCCTCAGTCGGCATTCCGTAGCGATCGGAAAGCAATTCGATTTATTGACCCTGATAAATTGGCTAATGCCTTTCTGCATTGTGAGTCACGGAAGGTAGACAAATCTGGCTGTATAAGTTTTATGGATCAAAAGTATGAAGTTGGCCTTACTTTTATGGGACGTCAAGTTGACGTTGTGTACGATCCTTCGGACCTGGAGGAATTAACTATTGAGTATGAGGGGCACTCCCCTTGGAGAGCGAGGAAGCTAGTCATTGGTGAAAAAGCAGGAAAACGACCAGCATTACCTTCGCATCTTCAACCACAAGAAGCAGATTCATCTAGATTATTAAAAGCAGCGGAACAGAAACACCAAGAGCGGCAAAAGGGTATGAATCCAGCTGTTACCTTCCGTGCAATTTGGAAGGAGGAAGAAGAAAATGTTTGAAGAGGCTTATGGGATGGAAAATACCCCTTTTTCCAGGGATGTACCCACCGATAAACTATATGATTCTCTTATGATGCAAGAAATTCTTGGCAGGCTTAAGTACTCGGCAGAAAGACAACTTTTTGCAGTTTTAACAGGTGATTGTGGTACCGGTAAGACGACCACTATCCGAAAATTTGTAGATCGATTAGATAAGGGTAAATTTCAAGTACTCTATTTGTCCGATTCAAAATTAACTCCACGACATTTTTATAAGGGATTACTTGAACAATTAGGCTCTGAAGCAAAGTTTTATAGAGGTGATGCAAAACGGCAACTCCATCGAGAGATAGAGTTGATGAGAGGAATTCGCGGTATCCAGCCAGTGGTTGTAGTAGATGAAGCTCACCTCTTAGATCGTGAGATGCTGGAGGAGGTGAGGTTCCTGCTTAACTTCAAAATGGATGCACAAAGTCCAATGGCACTAATTCTCGTTGGGCAAAGTGAATTATGGGATCGACTTCGTCTTCAATCATTCTCAGCAATACGACAAAGAATTGATATTCAGTTCAAATTGGGGCATTACGATCGTGCTCAGGTTGGTGAGTATGTAGAAAAGCATTTAAAATATGCAGGAGTGGACCAACATTTCTTTTCTGACGCTGCTTTGGATGAAATCCATCGCTTTTCTGGAGGAGCCGCAAGGCTCATAAATAAGTTATGCACTCATTGTTTAATTTATGGATCTAAGAATGGATTTAGAATTGTAGATGACCACATGGTTAAACGGGTGATTGAGGGAGAATTTTCGTGATTCTCCCTTTTTTAAAAATTTCAATTGGACACAGAACTCGTCAAAATATGGACATCTAATTTCGTCAATTTCTGGACTAAATAATATATCAATAACATCTGGGTACTTTTCACACCTTTTAAGTAACTTAACTTATACAAACTAAAATTAACTTTTTGTTCAACTAACGGGTGCTTTACTTCAATAAGGAGTAGAGCCTTTTTTTCTGTTGTTCCACTAACGGTCAGTTTAGTTAAAGAAGGAATTTATATGAACTACCGAGAAATAATGATGTAGAAGAATAGAGTTAAATGAGGTGTTTTTTATAGAAAAAGTACCTGTTAAAACATTAAAAAAAATAGAAGATGACATTAAAAATAATGATTTAGGGAAAGCAAGGGATAGACTACACGGGTTAATTTCCACTTACCCTGATGAATTAGAGCTGCGTAGAAAATTGGGTGATATTTATTTTTCATTAAAATATCCTTCAATGGCTGGTCGATATTGGTATCTTGAAGAGAATAAAACCCCTGAAATGATAAAAGCGTGTGCTGCGTTCGAACAATCTGAGGGGAATGATCCATTTAGAATATCAAGAGCTTTAAAATTTAAAGGTAGTCCTGAAAAAATACAAAAATTGCAATTAGTTCAGGGGTACTCTCCTATTCAGGATAAAGTTAAAGAAAAATTAGTGGAAGAACCTACTGAAACATTAGGTGATAAGTTAGTGACCATTGGATGTATCTCTATTTTAGTATTAACTTTTTGCTTTACATTAATTGGGATTATCACTATTATTAGATGGATATTTTAACATAGGGTACTTATAGTGAAGGACCAGCTGCTATCGATGCAGCTCTTTTTCTTGTTCCACTAACGAAGCAGGTTAGTCGAAGAAGGGTTTGTTCATTTGTAAGGAGAACTATTGTTTAAAGAGGTGAAAAGGTATGGACGTGATGGATACAATAAATATACTTATTGATGAATTTAAAGATTTAGAGCCTGTATTACAAGAACATCTTGAATTTAATGAAGAGCTATTACCGCACGTGTACTTTGGCGAGTGCAATGATTTTTTTATTAATTATATAAATGAGGATAACCCACGAGTGTTACAAAGGCTCTTCAGCGTATTTGAGATAATGGCAACTGAAGGAAATGAAGACGTTGAGAATATATTGTGCGTAACTATTCTAGAAAGACTTGGTGACGACAGGAATGTGTTGAATATTGCACAAAAATATATGGGTAAAAAAACAAGAAATTTATCGGATGAAACAGAAAAAGGTTGGGGTAGATATTGAGCTAACGGGTGCGATAGTTAAAGAATGGGATGGCTATGGCTATCCCATTTTCTTATTGGGCAAAGGGGCAGTTTAGTTGAACTAGAAATGTTAAAATAAAGAAAAAAGAGGGGTTAATGTAAATGAAAAAGATAATAGTTTTTTGGGTAGTTCTTTTTGGGGTAGTAATTTCTGGATGTGGAAAAACGACAGGTGAATCAGCCAATACTTCCCCGCAAAGTTCGAAGCAAAAAACAAAAATAACAGAAACGACATCACAAAGTTCGAAGCAAAACACAAAACCGGCAGTGAAAACATCGCCATCTAAAAGTTCAACATCTTCAGAAATACCACAGGCGAGTGATAATATCAGTGGTGTTTGGCTGGCAACAGGAAAACAGGATGGGGTAAGTAGCACTTGGCACTTTAACAATGGGCAATTAACAGTCAATAACGTGTACCATTTTTCCTATACAATCGCTAAAAATAAATATTCTCATGGGTATACGGTTGTAACGATAACCAATAAAGAAGGCAAAAAACATGCTCTCTTATTGAAAAGAAATGGCAGTAATTTTGACGGTAGTACTGTTGAGGGTGAGGATTATGTAAAATATTTAGCGGATGGCACGGTTCCAAGTGGACAAATTATCGAATTTATATATCAACAGAAACAGGAAAAAGTTGTTTCCCAAAATGCTTCTCTAGAAGAGATGGAGCATTTAAAGAAGACGCTTAGGACCTATATATTTGATACGTATATGCAGGGTCCTGATTATGTTTATGCTAAAGGTATTAACTGGTCTGAGAATTTTTTCGATAATTTAACCGCTAATGAGATTTGGAATGTTATAGAGAAATTTAAGAAAAAAAATAACGGTAAAGAAGGAACTCTCTTTGAACAAGCCCAGTACCTTTCTCGGAATGCGCCCATAAAAGATAATTGGAAAGAGCTATTTTTTGAGGACTGGAATAACGGTAATTATAGGGAAGATGAAATAGAAAAATTAATTGATAAAGGTGATACTGTATGGGTTTATACGGATTCTGTACCTTATACCGGAGAAAAAGATAATTATCCTATTGAAACATTAGATAAAAGAACTGGTTCTTGGCACGGATAGAATTTATAAGGAGGCTCGCCGACCTCTATTTTTAAAAGAAAGTATAAAATTTTTCACCCATCACAGTTTGATAAAATAAGTTATGTTTTTGTTGGAATCCTTCTTCAACTAAAGGGTGCTTATGTTAAAGATCCAGCTGCAATTAAAGGCAGCTTTTTTTTGTGCTTTAAAGCAGGATAGCGTAACATATTGTTACACTACATTATATTATAGATATTTTATTTGGAAGGATACCCACCTATGGAGATTCTTATGTTTTTGAAAGGTTTAGTTATTGGTTTTTCTATTGCTGCTCCTGTAGGACCTATTGGTGTCCTGGTTATTAAAAGAACATTAAGTCAGGGGAGAATATATGGAATTGTATCGGGAGTTGGGGCAGCAAGTGCGGATGCCGTTTATGGACTTATTGCAGGGCTTGGTTTGACCTTTATTACAAAATTTTTTATAGAACACCAGTATTGGTTTCATTTAGCAGGGGGAGCATTCCTCTGTTATTTAGGAATAAAAATAGCAATATCTAAAGCATCAGAAAACCCTGCACAAGTCCAAGGTCAGCATTTATTTGGCGATTATGCCTCAGTTTTTTTCCTTACTTTGACAAACCCTATGACGATATTATCTTTTGTTGGCATTTTTTCAGGATTGGGACTCTCTCAAGCTAATGAAGGATCAGTGGTCACTTTGGTTTTAGGTGTATTTATTGGTTCAGGAATTTGGTGGCTTATACTCTGTTTTGTTGTGGGGCTTTTCAAGGAATCTCTAAAAAAACAAACCTTAATATGGATTAACCGATTATCGGGTCTTATTATTTTTTTATTTGGAATATATTCCTTTTGGGGTTTATTGCACTAACGAAGCAGGTTACTTTAATAAAAATTACCAAATTATAGTAGAATTTAGGGGAAATATTGGGGTTTAACAAGGGTTGTCCAATAGGTAAGAAAAATCAGACCTATTAGGCAATCCATTTTAATAATCTTTAGAACATCATTTTATATACAGTAACAATAATTCTTTTGTATCATTCCACAAGCGTTGCTGCATAGAAACATCTTTTCCTGGATATATCGGATCAATTTTATCTCCAGTTCCAACATTAAAGTATCCTCCTGTCACCCTTTCGTATTCGGAATCAAGTGCTAAACGAACAATGATGTCAGCTCCTCTTTTCGGATCTCCGATATTAAGGATTTTTAAGACTTTTCCCAATACAGAAGATATACGAAGGTCTCTTCCCAGCCCAGTATTATTGAAGCCAGGATTCAGAGCGTTGGCAGTGACATTAGTACCTGAAAACTGACGTACTAACTCACCAGTAAACATGATATTTAGAAGCTTTGTTTTTCCATAAATTTTAGATGAACCTCTTACTGTAAATGGAGATTTGTCGGTCAAATCACATGGTAATTTCAGTTCTCCATGATTTCGTGAGGCTTCAGAAGCGACATTTATAATTTTTGCATTTTTTGCTTTTAGCAAGGAATCCTTTAACAGATTTGTCAGAAGCCAGGGTGTTAGATAGTTTACCGCAATCATCTCGGCAAATCCTTCAGATGTAACACGTTGCTCGAACCCATGAAGCCCAGCATTGTGGATGAGTATATCAATTTTTGAATAGTTTTGTTTTATCTCAATTCCTATACGGCGAACATCCTTCATTAGCGATAAATCACCAAAATAAAAATCGACCTCCGTATTTGGTGAAGCTTCTTTAATTAATTTCTCAGTTGCTTTAGCCCGTTCTTTGTTACGAGCAGTCAGCACTAGATGTGCACCATATTTTGCGATTTCAATTGCAGCAATCTGACCAATACCACTGGTTGCACCAGTCATCACAATTATTGGATACTCAGACATTATACACTCTCCTTCTATTATCTTGACACAGTCTTAATAATTAAATATATTTGACATATATCAATTATAATTAATTATTTGATATATGTCAAATATATTTAGCTTCGTTGAGAAGGGAGAACTATGGATATTAATAATTCTGATTTGAGAGAAAAACTGGAGTTAGCTCTTGGTGAACAGCTCAATGCGTTGATTAGTGAGGCACATGCACTTAATGTCAGAACTGCTGCTACATTTGATGCAACTTTGCAGCCAGCAGCCTTTTTGATTGTTCGCTGGTTATTTTCACACGGACCTACTAACGCTACCACTTTAGCTGAATCAACTGCAATGGACCGTAGCTCTATCAGTAGACTTATTGGGCAATTGAAAGGTCTGGGATATGTAAAGAGCGATCCTCATCCTAAAGATCGTCGAGGAGTTTTGTTATCTTTAACCGAGCTTGGTCATGACAAAACAATAAAATCTTTAAAAGAAAAAGAATCTATTTTTTACGAACGTATTTCAAGTTTAACGGATTCAGAATTGAAGGAATATATTGAAATGCTAAAATCTCTAACGATTCAACAAAGACCATAATTCTTGAGGAATTAAGTGTCTACTTTTAAACAAATTCCACTGGGATTGCAGGTTTGTATTCTTTACTTATGCCGTGATATTACATTTTTTTCCATGTCATTGCAAGTTTCTCAACTAAACGATGTAGTGAGTAATCTTCTATAACTTCCTTGTCCTCGTGTTAAAAGTTGGGGCGCTGAGACATCTCCTTTTACTTACGAAATTAAGATTGTGAAAAATTGTACTTAAAGTAACGGGTGCTTTACTTCAATAAGGAGTAAAGCCTTTTTCTTCTTAAAGTAACGGGCTAGTTGAACATGAACAAGGGAGGATTTATAAATATAATTCTAAAAAAGGGAGATTATAATGAAATGAAATCACAAGTAGTTAGGGGCAAGAAAAGTGTTATTTCTTATATTTTCGGTAATAGTATTTAATCTAATTGCATTATTAATTCCCAAGCGCATTTCTGGTATTGAAATACTAACTACCACTTTATTTTCTCTGTATTTAGAGACAATGACGAATGTTTTTTTGGACTTAAAATATGACTTGTATGGATATTTTACAAAAGGTGTTAATTGGGAATCGCTACTATATGTCATATGTATTTATGCACCAATTAATATAGTATTTTTAAATTACTTTCCTTATAAAATGCAACTTTTAAGTAAGGCTATTTATATTTTGGGATGGTCAGTTTTTGCGTATATATATGAATTACTTTTCCTTTGGAGTGGGACGTTTTATTATAACGGCTGGAAGTTTTGGTATTCAATAATAATTTATCCAATACTTTATTTAATTTTGGTGGGCTTTCATAAATATGTTCGTAATCTTTTAAGGAGGTATAGACAATAAATAAAAATTCATTTTAAAGAAAATGATCTGTATTTTTCCACTAACGGGTGCTTTAGGAAGAGGTCAGAGCTGTCATTTGTGGCAGCTCTTTCTTGTTGAAATACCATGAAAGTACAAAGCAGTGAAAATCTAAAAATGCTAAAGTAGACCCAGCAATTTTAATTTTTTTTAAGCTGTGCCTAAAAATTAAACCTCATGTCGCAATATAAGTATGAACACAAAAAACTTACTTTCATTCTCTCCGTTACGAGGCTTCGTTTAAAAGGAAAGAGAAAGTTTGAAAACCGTTAGTCAATCTAGGAAATCGGAAGGTCTTTTGTATTCTTCTTTTAATAAAGAAGGATGGGATACTTACTGGACACTAACTTTTTGGGAAAATAAAGATGCTATGAAAGAGTACAGAAACAATGGTAGTCATTTAAAAGCTGTGAAAGTGTCCAGAATATATTTCTGACGAATTGAATTAACCAATTGGGAACCAGATATTAAGCCTTCATGGGAGGAATGCAAGGAGCGTTTGAATAATAAGTATGGAAGAAAATTAGTAAAGTAAGACGCGTTTTCTTGTTAAACTTCCGGGTGCAAGAGTTAAACAAGGGGGCGGTATTGCGATCCCTTTCTTTTAGCACTAACGAAGCAGTTTAGCAATAAGAAGATAAAAGAGACCGGAAAATGATTCCCAATATTATGCTATTATGAAACCAAGACATATTTATAAATTATAAAAAGTAGTAGGAAGTGTAAATTATGATTGAATATAAAGATGGTAAAGAATATTGGAACCGAAGCAAGTGTGATGGTAATTTTGTATTTCGTACATTAGCAGATATGTACCCTCAAGATTATGAGCAATATATAAATGAATCAATAGAATTCAAAAAAAAACATACAGTTCTACACTGCTCGACATGTAATTATGAGTGGATACATAATGAAACCAATATATCTACCACTCATTGTCCTTCCTGCAAATCATTGTAGTTTAAAAAATTGTAAGCCCATATTAAAAGCTTGAATATATATACTTAAGTAAAGGTGCAAAAGTCGTAAATCAAGCTGTCATTTTGGCAGCTTTTCTTGTTCAACTAAAGATACAGTTTAGTTTAGGAAGAAATATCCAATAAAAAAGAATATGTAGCAAGGCAACCCTTTTTCTTGTTCCGCTAGCAGGATAGTTCAAGAACAACGGGGTACATTAGGGTAACAAAAAATTGTAGGAGTGGAAATTTGAAGAAATATTATATCGCAGTGACGTATGAAGTTTGTGAACATAATAATCTTTATTTAGATATGAACGAATATAATATAGACGGTTCTGTGGATATGGATAATCAAATAAGGGAATTAGCAAAAGTGGATGTTGCTCCTGTGGTTAAGGTTTATGAATCGGATACAAGCGACTTTAAAGAATTTAGACTATACAAAGAATATAAATTCAAAGAATATGAGTGTGGTTGTAACAG
>NZ_JBJORY010000012.1:0-188987 GCF_046562815.1 Neobacillus sp. 204 | reverse complement strand
CCATTTTATTGTTTATCTAAATTTTTATTGTTTTTCTAACTTGATTATATCAAAACTGCATATTTTAGTAACGTTTGTCGAATAATTAATGTCATTATTTTTCAAATGGCTTAATACATTTAATCGTTGTGTAATTTTTGATTACACTAATTAACCAATATTTTTTTATAGAAAAGGAGATTTTATTATGGTACAAGTAGAAGTCACAGTAACTTTAGAAGGAAAAAGCTATTTAACAAATGTCATTGCCCATCGGGAAACATCAGAAGATGAAATATTCCAACTTGCCTTAGAACAAGTTCAAAAGCAGTGGAAGAAATAATCCTTGATAAAAAGCTAGGAGTCTGCTCAGATTGTCGAGAAAGGGAATTTTTCTCGGCAATTTTTTGTTTTGGCAGGCTGCAGTAATTCTCTAATGAATTTATCCTCTTTTTTTCCTCCGATGTTTTATATGCATTTAGTACAATTAAATCGAACCTTTTAAATTAGTAGATAGATAAAATCTTCATAACATTAACACCAAATCTCCCAATTTTCTGCAAATTTATTATTTATTATAAAGATAAGAAAAGAAAGGAGTGGCAGAAAAATGAAGAAGTTTGTTATTGGGATTTTAAGTGCGGCGTTTATTCTCGGAGCTGGAACTGCTGTATTTGCAGCTGGGAATGGGAATTCTGATGATGATGTTAGTCTTGAAAAAATGTTGCCGTTTATGCAAAAAATGCATCCCGATTCAACAAAGGCTGAATTAAAAGACATGTACAAAGCTTGTCATGAAGAAAAAGGAATGATGGACGGAACTAATGGAAAGGAAATGAAAAGTGAAAATATGATGAATAGCTTATAGAAACTGGGGTGACCTACTATGTTTGGCCATATGATAAGTGGTATGGGCATTGCAATGTGCATCTTAATGTTTGTATTAGGCTTAGCTGTTATAGGTGGGATCGTTTATTTTGCAGTTAAATTAGCCTTACGAAATACAAAAAAATTAAGTTGATAACTTTAAACCTTTTTCTAAGGTTTGGTATTTTACCAGACCTTTTTTGATTGTATTTCTTTATATTCATGCTATGCCCGATGACCTTTGTTACATCTCCCTAAAGAAGATGACTCCTTTAGAATACAGAAATCATCTTCAAAATAAAAGTGCCTAACCTTTTTTTATAATGTCGTTTTTGTCACCACAAAGGAATTATATATAGTTTATAATTGTCTTGCTCCTAAATATCGGGATTTCCAGTACGAATTATTCATGTCAGAAATTTCGACTCCTTTGGAAGAACCGGAATGAATAAATTTACCATTTCCTACGTAGATACCCATATGCGAAGGACCGCGTTTATATGTTTCGTAATAGACAAAATCGCCAACAGATAAAGTTTTTACTGGCTTCATACTATTCCAATATCCTGCAACAGTCTGACGGGTGATGGACTTTTGTTTTTTTATAACATAGTAGATAAATCCACTACAATCAAAGCCGCTTGGCGTAGTTCCTCCCCATTTGTAAGGTGTCCCTATGACTGCCTTGGCATCCTTTGTCAACTTGCTCTTATTGAAGGTAGATACAACAGAATTAGGCGTAGAAGTGTTTTTTGGGGCCTTAATAGATGGCGTTGTTATCTTACCCTTCACTTTTAATTTTTGCCCTTGCCTAATAAGATTTGATTTCAGGCCATTCAAAGACTTCAATTGTGTTACTGTCATACCATATTTCTTTGCAATTAATGAAAGGGCATCGCCTTTTTTTACTGTATAAATTACTGTAGAAAGTGAAGTGCTCTTTTTAGCAGCAGCTATACCTTTTTCATAGATATATAGGTTCTGACCTACCAAGATCCTATCACTTTTTAATTTATTATCAGTCCTTATTTTAGTAACCGAAACATTATATTTTTTTGATAGTTTATATAAACTATCCCCACTTTTTACCTTGATATTCATAGCCATAGCTGAAGTGCTATATAACGAAGTTCCAAATACTGTAGCTGCAATCATTGTTAAAAGTTTCTTTTTCATTTTTCCCCCACGAATTATACTTCTTTATTAATTTAAGTTTACTTATTATTTCGATTGATTGCTAGAATATGTCGAATATTGTTAACACATTGTAATACTTTGTAATATTTTTAATATTTAATGAAGTAATAGTGTTTTTTTACACGGTCAAGAATGGATTTATATGATAAATAAATATGAAAACAAATCTAATAATATTTTTTTCTAACCCTTATATCGACATTGTTTTCACAATCTACTAATTATATTAGTAATTATAAATAAATAATGAAGAGGGGAATTACGAATGATACAAAGATTACTTAAAATGTTCTTTCCTGTATTTATGATTTTTACATTGACTTTGTTCTTACTGCCCTCAACCTTTTCACAAGTATCTGCAAAAACCGGTGTTACAAAACATCCCACAACGGTAAAAGCTACTACCTATATCACTTCCTTTAAAAAGGTTCAAAGTAAGTGGGTTGGCAAGTTTGATTATATACAATGGTATACTGGTAAGGCTGCTGATAGAGAATTTTTAAAGGATTGTAAATGCAGCAAGGTAATGGATCGGGCACCTGATGGATACTGGATTCGAAACGTTAATCCCAAGATACGTACCTTTAAAATTTCAAACAACACTCAATTTGTGTTGCAAACTCGAAATCAATACGAAATCAAATGGAATGAAAAAGTTACAAGAAAACAGTTTATTACCTTTTTGAAACAACGAAATAAAGACCACCAAACTCCTTTTCAAATTGTAATTAAGAATGGTGTTGTAACTAAAATTACAGAACAATATATACCTTAATTTTCATCCTCAACGTTATATAAATGACACTTATCGTTAAAAAGCCACTTTAAATAGTGGCTTTTTTGCAGTTAGAAGATTAATAATTATTAATAAGTTACTAAAAAAAACTGTATGCTTCAATAAGAAAGACATACAGTTTCCTTTTTCCTTACTTTTTAATTGATTTCTCGAATGTGTAGGTATCATTCGGAACTTTCTCCATTAAGGGACTAATCGCTGATGTAGTAATCAGGTGAAGCTCATGCATGGCCCTTGTACAGACGGTATAAAATAATTTTCGTTCACTTTCATCCCTATATTGGGAACAATCGTACAAAATAACCGCGTCGAATTCGATACCTTTTGCAAGATAAGAAGGAATGACAAGTATGCCTTTTTCATAGGAGATCGTTCCTTTTTCAATCAGATGCAGCGGAATCTCGTTCTTTAGTTCTTCAAAAGCCCTTCTGCTCTCATCAGCCGTCCTGCAGATGACGGCAATGGTTCGATGTCCTTCCTCATGAAAATCGTTTATTTTTCTTACAATTAAGGTTGTGATGCCCTCATTGTCAACGACAGAAACTAACGGCTTCCTGCCACTACGGTTAAAGGGTTCAATATTTTCCCCACCGACCATCAAGGTATTGGTAAAGTTGACAATCTCTTTTGTCGATCGGTAGGTTTTGGTAAGAACAAACGATTCGATCTCATCCCCCGCAATACTTTGGTCCGATAAAACCGTTTCTGCACCAGTGGCACCAGAAAATATTGCTTGATTAAAATCACCAAGTAAAGTCATTTTGCTATAAGGAAATAATTTCTGAATAAAAGCAAACTGAAATGGTGAGTAATCTTGCGCTTCATCAATAAAAATATGCCGTATCGCCGTTTTTGACTTACGACCCTCAATTAAATCTTGGAGGTAGACATAAGGTGTGGCATCTTCATAAGGAATTTCCATCACATTTAATTTCTCCAAGGTCTGCCTGCAAATTTGCTCCCATTCAACAGGAAGGCTTTCATCCATATGTTCTGGTTGCTTAAATAACTGATAATATACACGCGAGGCATCAATAAACCGTAAACTTTTCACTCGTGCAAATAATGGCTTGAATTTCTCTTTTACGACCATTTCTGCGAGTAGCTGTTGTTCCCGCTCAAAATCATCAAATGTATTACCTGAAAATTGATTTTTTTCCTGAAGTTTTTTAAATGCATCCATGAAATCTTCTTTTTCGAGATATTGGATTTCTTCCTCCACCCAACTCCTTGAACGCTCTTGTTTTACTTTTCTTTTTAAATCTCTTAACAACCATTCCTTCACAAGCTTTATACGGTTAGGAATGGTAATGTTTTCATCCAAGGAATAAAAATAATCATGGATTTCCTTTTTGGATATCAATACATCTCCTCTAAATTTTAAATCCCTAAAAATAAGTCCCTTTTTCGCTAACGCGATTGCGTATCGTTCGATGATTTTCTTGAAATCGAGACTTGCTTTAAAGCGAATCCCTTCAACTCTGACATGATAGTCCGTTTTTTCTTTCTCACTAAGCAAATACTCCATTTGTGTAAACGGATCTTCGACATTAAATTCCTTCCCTAATCGAGAATTTAAATATTCCTGGAAGGTGGATTGTTGCATGTTTTCTTCACCAAGCTCCGGTAAAACCGTGGCTACATAGCTATTAAACAAAGGGTTAGGCGAAAATAACATAATGTTTTCTGAATTTAATGTTCCACGATAACGATAAAGCAGGTAAGCAACCCGTTGCAAGGCAGCTGATGTTTTACCACTTCCTGCAACTCCTTGGACGATGAGTATTTTTGATCGTTCATTGCGAATAATTGCATTTTGCTCGCGTTGAATCGTGGCAACAATGCTTTTCATTTGAGTGCTAGCGTTGTTTCCAAGGACCTCCTGAAGCATTTCATCTCCGATGGTTACCCCTGTATCAAACATCCCTTTAATTTCTGAAGCTCTAATAATAAATTGACGCTTTAAGTTCATATCCCCTTCGATGGTCCCTTCTGGGGTCTTATATTGAGCCGGTCCTGGTGAGTAGTCATAATAAAGGCTCGATATGGGGGCACGCCAGTCATAAATCAAGAAATTTTCATCATATTCATCCATCATAGACGCAATTCCGAGGTAGACCTGGTCTGATGCTGTTTCTCCTTTTTCGAGAAAATCGATTCGTCCAAAGTATGGGGAATACTTTAACCTTGAAAGCGTGTTAAGATGCTTATCCAACTGTTTATGTGTCCGCTCACGTTCAGAGAGGAGCTCCGCCTGTTGTTTGATACTTGCAGCCGTTTCTATTACGTCATCAGGTTCATCTAAATTGACGGTTACATCTTCCCAAAATTCCTTTCGAATCTCGAGTACATCAGCGCTTACCTTTCCAGCATTTGATGTTAATTTATTTATTTTTTTATCGATTTCATTTACAACTGAAGTGACTCTTCTTTGTTCTATTTGCCAATCCTTGCTCTGTAAATCGCTCATCCAACCACTCCCCAGGTAAAGTTTTGGTCAATTGTTGACAATTGAATAATGTTGTGTTAATGTTATAATAGGTAAATTTTAATTAAATTGATAATAGTTTATTTGTGCCAACTGTCATTTTAACATGCTCCTTCTATATTTTCAAGGAGATTTTTCGCAATCAATCAAAAACGCCATTATGGCGTTTTTTTATTGGCTTTATGCCCTCTATTTCTGTAAACCTTATTTATTTTCCTCGTAACGGCCTCCGTTCATTCCAGAAACTGAACCTTTCACTTGTTTGAATTCAATCTGCCAATCATAATACTTCAATAAATAGCATTGGAAATATTTTAAAAAATATTAATAAAATTCAATTGACAATATGTTTGCCTACAACATATAATTTATCTTGAATTAAGTTATTTTGATTTCGAGATAAAATAAAAAAACATATTGGAGGAGAAATAAAATGACAAAAACAAAATGGGCTCTTGATCCAACACACAGCAGTGTAGATTTTTCTGTTCGTCATATGATGATTGCAAACGTGAAAGGTACTTTCAACAAATTCGAGGCATCAATTGAAGCAGATCCTACAGATTTAACAACAGCAAACATTGAATTTTCCGTTGAGACAGCAAGTGTAGACACACGAAACCAAGACCGTGATGGACACCTGGTTTCTGCCGATTTCTTTGATGTAGCAAACCATCCAGCCATGACATTCCGTTCTACAAAAATTGAAAAAACAGATGACGGCGAATACACTGTTACGGGTGATTTAACACTTCGTGGTGTAACAAAACCAGAAACATTTGCGGTTACGTTTGAAGGTCAAGGAAAAGATCCATGGGGAAATGAAAAGGTTGGCTTCAGTGCAGAAGGCACAATCAACCGGTCTGAATACGGGCTTGTTTGGAATGCTGCCCTTGAAACTGGCGGCGTCCTTGTTGCTGACAAAGTAAAAATCAACCTTCAGATTCAAGCAGCGAAAGCAGAATAACTTATATTGATCATCTATTTCAGGCGTGAATTCACAGAGGACTTCACGCCTGATTTTTGTTATAGAATATATCCATAATAATAAACTAAACAGTCATGCGCTCTAGTTCTTCTTTCAAAAACTTAGCAAGTTCTAGCATTCCAAATTTACCTGCTTTCTCTTCTGCCTCCGAATTGTAGTTCGTATTCGTATTGATGTCATAAGTATAAATTTCACCTGCTGCATTACGAATAAATTCAATTCCGGCAATTTGAATATGGTTAGCCGCAAGTACCTGCTCGTACTTTTTAATAATCGGGTCTGAAAAACCAGCAATGATTTGAAATTTTGGTTTCTCTTCCTTCTCCTCACCAACTGGACAAAATAAATCACCAATCTGGCAGGCATCAGCTGGACATAATTGAAACCCTTCCGTCGTATCTACCTTGACTGCATAAACAAATTTTCCACCGATAAATTCGCAGCGAGTAATAAAACTCTCCGGTGCTTGTATGTACTCTTGAATTAAGGTTATCCCATCAACTGGCTCCTCAAAAGCAGATCCGTTTACATAGTTTTTTAATCCATCTAAGGATTGAAATAACTGAACACCTAACCCTTTTCCAGCCCGGTTATGTTTTGTAATAAAGGGAGTCCCTATAAATTCAACTGCCGCTTCAAGGATTTGTTCTTTCCCGACTGCAGCAATTGTTCGGGGTGTTAGAATCCCACATTTATTTAGCTCTAAGTATTGCATAACCTTACTGACTTCCAGTTGAAGAGCTCGTGTTCCGTTAAATACTTTTCGGCCATGCGCCTCAAGCCAAGCGAGAACCTGTCCAGCAAATTCGGGTGCAAAACGATGCCCTCTAGTATGCGAAGACGCACTCATCCGGTTATAAAAAACTCCTTCTGGAGGTTCTTTTGATAGATCAAGACGTCCGCTGTCTAGATGCCATTCCTCATAGGGCACTCCTAGTTCGTCTAAGCGCTTGGTAAGATGAATGGTCCAGTCGCTATTTTCATGGATGATATATACTTTTTTCACAAGAAAAGACTCCCCTCGTACTAATTCATTAACATATATTCTATTACTTTGTGCACTTAAATTGCGGAAAATCCATCACGTTAAAATTTCATACTACTAATAATTGTAGAATTCTATTTACGATTTGTGAAGTAGGTAATTCGGTCTCCGAATTACTTTTCCTTTTGATTCGATAAAATTTTGCAAAAAAAATAAATTTGCCGTCGATATATATGTCATCTATCGTAAAAATTGTCTGAATAAATAGAAAATCATAGAAATATTCCTATTGTTTTGTTTCAATTTTCGAAATATTATTTAAAAGTAGGACAATAAATTTAGGGGGAGTATTATGAAGAAACTATTAAAAACAGGGCTTTCCACCGCAATAATGGCTGGTACATTGTTTTCTGGTTTTCCTGGCAACTATGCTAGTACTTCAAGTGGGGACAAACTACTACATAAAAGTCCTAGCGCCGTCTCTCATTCTTATGGTTCACTAGATTTATCAGTAGTTAACGAAGACAAGTTAATAGAGTTGTTAATTAGGGAAGGTGTTATCTCTAAGAATGCAACCCAAGCCGAAAAACAAGACGCTCTACACAATTATCTGGTCCAAAAAGGGAAAGAGGATAAGATAAAAACGAATGACCCAATAGCGGCAAAAGTAAAAGCCGGCGATGCAAAAAAGCAAAAAAAGTTTAAGGAATATAATAACGGAATGATGAAAGGAAATGGTAACAAGAACGGACACAACGTAAAAGAAGGAAAGACTCCAGGAGTCGTCAAACAAGGTAAACTTTTAACGCTTGTAGTAGAGTACTCCGATTTTGCTCACAACCAAATTCAACCAAATCAAACAGATAACTATTACAAAGATTATACCATTGATCACTTTGAAGAAATGATTTTCGGTGCTAATGGAGTAACTGGTCCAAATGGTGAAAACTTCATTTCTCAAAAGCAATACTATGAGCAGCAATCTGGTGGTACCTATACTATTAATGGTAAAGCCTATGGCTGGTTAAAAGTTCCTGGTACTGCAAAGTTTTACGGTGCTGATGGTAGAACAGGCCATGATAATGTGAACCCAGGTGGTGCAGCACAACTAGTAAGAGACACATACAAGGCTGCACTCGATGCTAATATTCCCTTACAAGATTATGACTTAGAAGATCCGCATGATTTAGATGGTGATGGTAATTTCTGGGAGTCTGATGGTTTGGTAGATCATCTCCAAATTATCCATGCTGGTATGGGTCAAGAAGCTGGTGGTGGCTCTCTAGGTAATAATGCAATTTGGTCACATCGCTCGGCAGTATTTCACGATCCAGATGGTCTTGGTGAAGGCTTGCCAGGATTCTATGACTATACCATAATGCCTGAAGACGGTGCCACCGGGGTTTTCGCACACGAGTATGGTCATGATTTAGGTCTTCCTGATGAATATGATACAAACTATTCAGGGGCTGACGAGCCAAATCAATACTGGTCCATTATGTCAAGCGGTTCATGGGCTGGAAAAGTTCCTGGTACAGAACCAACAGGTTTCTCCCCTTATGCAAAGCAGTATTTCCAAGCTACACTTGGAGGAAAATGGACTGATCCTACAGTGGTCAATCTAGAAGATGTTACTTCAAAAGGAACACAGTTTTTGCTAGATCAAGCAAATTCACCACTTGGAAAGAATGACCAGGCAATTCGAGTAAATCTGCCACAAAAGGTAAAGCATGTATTAAATCCGTATGAAGGCAAATACTCTTTCTGGGGCGGCACTGGCGATGAGTCTGACAATAACATGGTAACTTCAGTAGATTTAACTGGTAAGAATTCTGCTACATTGGATTTCGACGCTTACTACAAGATTGAAGACGAATGGGACTACGCTTTCGTTCAAGTTTCTGAAGATAACGGAACTACTTGGAAGTCACTCTCAAATGCGAATACGACTTCCCGTGTAGTATCAGGTGTTTACCCAACAATCCCTGCGAATCTTCCTGGTTTCACCGGAGACTCAAATGGTTGGACAAAACAATCATTTGATTTATCTGCATATGCTGGCAAGAAGATTCAATTGAAGTTCCGCTATATTACTGACTGGGGATATAACGACACTGGTTTCTTTGTTGATAATGTTAAAGTTACTGCTGACGGTTCTAACATTTTTAATGAAGACGGTGAAGGAACTGCTTCTACTTTCACTCATAACGGCTTCAACAAGTTTGATGGTAATGTTTATGCTGATCACTATTACTTACTTGAGTGGCGTAACCATCAAGGGGTTGACCAAGGTCTTGGTCACATTAAACGCGGAAGCTCTTTAATGAGCTATGATGGTGGCTTAGTAGTTTGGTATGTTGATGATAGCTATACAGATAACTGGACAGGTACTCATCCTGGAAATGGCTTCTTAGGAGTTGTGGATTCTCACCTTGACCAGGAATTAAAATGGCTCCTTACTAATGGTACGACTGCAAAAGCAAGTACTCGTTTCCAAATTGCGGATGCAGCTTTTGGTTTAGATCCAACTTCTGAATTAAATATCATTTATCCGGGTATTCAGACATTGAATGTTCCAAGCCAAGCAGCTGTTTCTACATTTGATGACAGCAAATCGTACCTAAATGCTTTTGTACCGGATGCTGGTCGTGATATCCCGCATTATGGACTAAAAGTTCGAGTTAACGGACAATCCAAAGATAAATCTGTTGGATCTATCGTTATCTATAAGTAAATTTTTAAGTCCCACCCTCTGACATTAGAAGGTGGGATTTTTTACCCCATGAGGACAGGTTTTAAATTTTCCAACTGATTTCTGTCTTCATGAACACCTCATGAGGACAGATTTTACATTATCCTTCTGGTTTCTGTCTTCATGAACACCTCATGAGGACAGATTTTACATTATCCCTCTGGTTTCTGTCTATAGATTTTTGCATTTCCATAGTACTCCATTAGAAAAAAGGCCGATTCGAAAATCGAATTTTTTACACTAAGGACGTATGATGACTCTCGTGCCATTGGGTACCATCTCTGCGAGTTGTAATACATCCCGATTGTACATTCTTACACAGCCATGAGAAACCGCTTTGCCGATTGAACTTGGATTGTTTGTGCCGTGAATTCCATAGCCCTGTTTTGATAAAGACATCCACAACACCCCGAATGGTCCCCCGGGATTATACTGCCGATTAACAATCACAAAGTCTCCAGTTGGCGTATTTGTTAACATCTTCCCTACTGCAATAGGAAAAATTTTTACTAGTTTGCCATTATTGTATAATGTAAGTCTTCGTTTACCAACAGATATTTGAATGGAATAGGGGATGGAATATGGCTCTGGCAAACCAGGAATTTGGATTTTTTGCCCCACATGTAATTGCCCAACCCCAGGGTTTGCTGCATGAAGCCTTTGAAGGCTTACGCGATAATTTGCAGATATAATCCCCAGTGTTTCACCTGGCTTCACAATATGAATCATACGATCCCACCTTTCTTCTGATAGCATATTCCCATACAAGTTTATGGTTGCCTCCATTAGATTAGATACTGTGTAAACCTTAAATGAGCATTATTCAAACCGAAATAGTGGGGCCATATCCGCTCTTTTGTGGTCGACATAAAAGTAATCATTGCTAGCCTTATCATATCGATAATCTTTTTTCCATACATTAATGTTTAGGGTGATTTCACTTAAGGCATTTACAAACAGCATGATTTCTTCATTTGTCATAATCGGATGTAATGAGAACCGCACCCAGCCTGGTTTCTTCGACAAGTCTCCCTTGTTTACTTTTTCAAAAATATGCATGGAGGATTGTTTATCAATTTGAAGGAGGTAATGCCCGTAGGTTCCTGCACAAGAGCATCCGCCTCTTACTTGAATCCCATACTTGTCATTCAGCAGGCGGACAATTAAATTGTAATGAATATGCTCCATACAAAACGAAACAATACCGAGGCGATCGGTTTTATGATCAGCTAATAAATGAAGGCCAGGAATTTCTTTTAATTTCGGTAATAAAATACTTAACTGCTCCTCCTCTCTTTTCAAAATATTGTCCACACCCATTTGATTTTTCAAATTCAAGCAAAGGGCAGTCCGAATCGCTTGTAGGATTCCCGGTGTCCCGCCATCTTCCCGTAGTTCAATATCGGAATAATAGTGGTGCTCTCCCCAGGGATTCGTCCATGTGACCGTTCCACCCCCAGGGTGGTCTGGAACATGATTAGCATATAATCGAGTATCAAATACCAAAACACCGCTTGTTCCTGGTCCTCCTAAAAATTTATGGGGAGAGAAAAAGATAGCATCCAGTTTCTCCAAAGGGTCCTTCGGGTGCATATTAATGTTTACATAGGGGGCAGCTGCTGCAAAATCCACTAAGCAAATCCCGCCATGTTGATGCATGATTTTCGCTAATTGATGATAAGGAGTTTGAATCCCTGTTACATTGGAGCATGCTGTAAACGAACCGATCTTCATTCGTCTGTTCTTATAGCGCTGAAGCATCTGAACCAACTGGTTACAGTCCACGCCTCCATTATGGTCAGCAGGTAAAATAACTACATCCCCAAGTGTCTCGAGCCAGGATGTTTGGTTAGAGTGATGTTCCATATGTGTAATAAATATTACTGGCCGCTCATTTTCAGAAAGCTGCAAACGTGATTTCCACTGTTCATGGACTCTCATTCCTAATAGTCTCTGAAACTTATTCATGACAGAGGTCATTCCAAATCCATCCAGGATCAAGGCATCATGTTTGTCGGCATTTACATGTTCCTTAATAATTTGTTTGGATTGATGATATATTCCCGTCATCATTAAACTGGTTATATTTGATTCTGTATGTGTATTCGCCATAAATGGTCCAAATACCTCAGAAATCTTCCGTTCGATCGGGCGATAAAGGCGCCCGCTAGCCGTCCAATCCGCATAAATAATTTTCTTTTTTCCATATGGAGATTCAAATTCCTGGTTTATCCCAATTACTTGTGAGCGAAACGGTTGAAAATATTCCTCGAGGTTATCAGGGATTCGATAGGTTTTACTGCCAATATTAGCGGTAATCATTAGTTTCACACCTCACAATTAAACTCTTGTTTCAATATATGCATGACACTTAAGCACTGGTTCTATAACAACAGCAAAAAAAAGCAGCCTAATCAAAATGATCAGGTTGCTTTTTTGTTACCGGCGGATAAAGTTATTTTAATAAGTAGTAATTTTCGCTGATTCTTTTCTTGTTACTTCCTCAATCTTTTGAATAAACATTTGAAAAACACGTCTTTTTTCCTCTAAGTCCTTTATGTATTCCTTAAGTTGATTGTAACTTTCTTCAAATGGTTTATGGTACATATCACGAATTTTTTCAATGATTTCTTCGTTTACTGTCGATTGAATCACTTGCTTAGTGATCCCATATTTGTAAGAATAAACTTTTAATTCCTGTGCTACTTCATCATATTCATTCGCAATTTCAGTTAAGACTAGTGAAATATCATCCTTCCACTCGTCCAGTGATTTTTGTAAATAGGATTTTACCATTGTCTCTTCCATATAAACACCCGCCCTAATAGAGTCTAGATTATGTTACACTATTATAACGTTGTTTGATTACATACAGATTTCGGACAGTTTACAGTGTCTTTTCATTATCTTTGGCAGAAAGCAGTCTAATCTCTTAAAAAGTAATCGTTCATCCATTAGTCGACTTTCACCACTTTTTCGAATTCTTCGAGCGTGGTTGAATATTTTATATAAATTCGAGGTAAGTAGTAGAATTCGTTTTTAAAGCCAGTCAGAGAAAATGGACCTGGTGTGGTCGTAAGTCCATATTGATAATACTTTTTCGTTTCTGCCACCACATGTTCATTCGTATTCCCAAAGGGATAAGCAAGTGCAATGACGGGTTTCCCTGTTATTTGTTGAATTTTTACTTTTGATTCCTTAAGTTCATATGTTAAATTTTCCACTTTTGTTAGATCAGGATGGGTTGCTGTATGTGACTGAATCGAGATTAATCCTGAATTTGCCAACATTTTCAGATCCGATTTTGTTAAACGATTGGCTCTGCCGATGAAATCAGAAATTACAAAAAAGGTACCCATAGGACGAAAATTTTCGTTGGTGAGCTTTTGAAGAATCGAAAACGCATGAAGGTTATTTTTATATCCATCATCAAAGGTGATAAAAATCGGCTTTGATACTGAATTAATATCCTGCCAACGTTCGAAAGTTAATAAGGTATAGCCATGATCTCTTAAATAGGCCATTTGTTTCTCAAAGTTTTTTGGAGTGACATATAACTCCTGTGAGCCAATACCGTTAAATTCATCGATCGAGTGATAAACTAAGATCGGAACTTTTTGTTTTGCTGATACATCATTTGGAAGCACTAAGAGGAGAAGTGATAGGGTTAGCAGGAACATCTTTTTCATAAATTTTCCTCACTTTTTCATTTTGGTATCTACCTCCCCTATTATTCCTCCTAACTTCTCAAATCAACACGATTAATTGACAGAGTATGATTTCCCTTCTCAAAAAGTGGTAGACTAAAAACAATATTCTTCAGAGAAGGAGCTGCATTCATGGGAAATTACAAAGTTTTATTTTTAGATATCGATGGAACATTACTGAGACCCGATGATTCAATTGAGGATTCCACAAAAGAGGCCATAGCACAGGTTCAGTCTCTGGGTTTGGAGGTGTTCTTAGCCACCGGCAGACCGCTTCATGAAATAGATGAACTTGCCAAAGAGTTGAATATTCACTCATTCATTGGTTATAACGGCGCCTATGCCATTTATAAAGGTGCGGATATATTCCAGAAGCCGATGAATAGCTCAACAGTTAAGAATTTCTTAACAATAGCGAAGGAGAACGATCATGAAGTGGTCCTATATACAAATAGTAAGAACGTTTTTACCAATATGGAATCGGAGATTTTAACTGACTTTATGCACAAATTTCACTTACATAAAAATGAACCATATTCTCCTTCCGTTAATAATGCTGTCCTAGGGATGACGCTGGTGAATCTAAAAAAAGAGGATCCTTCCCTTTATCAAAATGATGAGGGTATCCATTTATCCCAAGTCAATCTCGAGGGAATGCGGCATTGCTATGATGTCATTCGAGACAGTGTCAACAAAGGTTATGGAGTTCAAGTAGTTTTAGAGCGACTAGGCATAGATAAAGAAAGTTCGATTGCTTTTGGCGATGGAATGAACGATAAGGAAATGCTACAAAATGTCGGGGAAGGCTTTGCAATGGGAAACGGACATCCAGATCTTTTTCAATATGCAAAACATCGAACGACAAATGTTACCGATTCTGGTATTTTTAATGGATTAAAAATGCTTGGTCTCGTTAAATAAAGTTAGTACCTGAAAAAAATAAGTGCAGAGTGTTTCAATCAAATTGAAACGCTCTGCACTTTTATTGAACCTTTTTCAGTTACCACTTTATAATTTTGTGAAAATGATCCCAAGTAATGCGGTAAAGACACCGATTACTTGATACTTTTTAAGTTTTTCCTTATAGAGCAGGAAACCAGCCAGAACAACTATTAGACAATTTAAACTTACTACTGGAAAGACGATACTTGCTGTCCCAGTCTTAAGCGCATAGAAATAACAACTATATCCCACTATACTAATTAGACCTACAATAGACCCTACATTAACCTCTGACCTTTGCCACTTTTCCTTTGTCAGCAGACTACAAATCATTAGATAGATACTCCCGCCACCATACATAGCTATAAGGATATTTAATGAATTGAGATGTAAATATGAGGTTGTTTTCATTAAAATCCCTAATATACCAAACGATAAAATGGCAAGACCAACACGAAGAATCCAAGGAAGATAACTTGTCCTCCTGTTTTTTTTTTCAGTTGAATATTGAATGGCCATTGCAGAGCCTAGCATAAATACAATCCCCAACCACTGAACCAGTGTAATCTGTTCATGAAATACAACTGCTGCACACGCGATTGGAAATATAGTATTAGTGCCTACTAAAGGCGATGTCAAACTAGCAGGGCCCTTTTCAAAGGCCTTTGACATTTGAATATTGCCATTTGCATTTAATATTCCAATCAGAGCACCAAGCAAAATAGTCATTAGATTCAGGTGAACAGTTTCCTTAACAATGGCAAATCCCAATGTTAATACAAAGGCTACAAAATAAAAGAAGAATTGAATATGTACCTTCGAGACTCTCTTCCCCGTACTCCACTTAAAAATCGTATTATTTGCCCCAAAGCAAAGCATAGTAATTAAAGCCGCTGCAATCCACATGTTGCTCCTTCTCCCCCATATCATTTTCACTTCATATATTAAACCTTCATTTCTCTCTTCTCAATTGTTTTTTTGCGAATATTCGTCATGACGGATGATTTTTGCAAAAATATGTTGTTATTTCATGTTTTCCGTCTTGTTTTGATAGCTTTTGTCATGTTGCAGGAAAAAGTGATACCGGATGGTGAATAACTTACACAAGATGATTTATTTCCTAGATAAATAGAAAGGAATGACATTTATAGTGAAGACCTATACCTTAAAAGAAGCGGCTAAAAAAATAAATATCAAACCAGGCATTTTACGCCAGTGGGAAAAAGATTTAGAAGAAATGCTTGATATTCCTCGGACAAAACAAGGGGCAAGAATATATACAGATTTAGAAATTAACAAACTAGTAGAAATAAAAAAAATGTATGAAAATAAAGTAAGTAAGGAAGCAATAAGGGAATGGATGCAAAAAAAACTACACCCTGAAAGTGAAGTGGTTCAAGAAACAACTGAAGTCTCACAACTGCAACCTGAAAGTGATGTGGTGCAAGAAACAACCGAAGTCTCACAACTGCAACCTGAAAGTGTTGTGGTGCAAGAAACAACCGAAGTCTCACTCGAGGTCATTTCGGAACCTCCTCCACCAATTACCATTCAGGATGCAATTGATGCACATCTTACCATACAGGATGCGATCGATGCCCATCAGTTTTTCGAGGCAATGGATACGTACAAGCAAACTTTCTTAAGTGAAGTAAAAGATGAAATCCGGAATGTCGTACGAAAAGAAGTAGTAGAAGAAGTAAAAAAGGAAATAAACAAAGGAACTTATACAACAGTTAAGTCAATATCTGACTCTATTTATAAATCATCAGCTAACACCCAGGCTGAAATTCAAGATTTATCAAAGACACTTGAAAAAGCATCTGAACTATCGGCTGACTCCTTACAATACCTTTCTAACAATATTGCAAACGTTTCGATAGAGACTTCTCAAGAAATTTATACACTCTCCAAGCAGTTATCAGAAACATCTGAGGAATTATCCCACTACGTGGATGTAACGAACAACGAGATATCAAGTCTAACTGAGGCAATGGCCAAAGAACGTGAATTCTTCCTCGAAGAGCGTAATCAATACCGGCATGAAATTACTCAACGGGAAATAGCCTTTCAGCAAATGTTGAACAGTTACCGTGATGTAGCATCTGCAAAAGAAAAGAAATGGTGGAAATTCTGGTCTTAATATTATAGATTGACATGTCTTAGCAGTTTTCTTTTTAGAATTCTTTCGTTACCTGTGGATTAGGGATTAATTAAAACATTGGAGGGATTCGAAATGAATACTAGTGAAGTAGCAAAATTATTAGGAGTATCTACCAGTACTATACAACGCTGGATCAAACAGCTTGAGTTACCAATGGAAAGAAATGAGCGAGGGCATTATCATTTTAGCAGTGAGGACATTGAAGTATTGAAAAAGATCCATGAACAACTCCAAAGTGGAACACTAATCCAGGAAATCACTCCAATAAAAGAGAAAAAAAAACCTAGAAAAGGTATTGTTAAAGCAGTAGAAGACAATCTCGCAATTGAAAAATTGAATGAAAAAGTCAGTAAATTAGAAATGGAACTCCACTCAAAAGCAGATTCCGTTGCTTCATATCAACTCCTTCAGCATCGTCGTGAAATAGAAGATTTGCAAGCTCAAGTCAATGAATTGACTGCTCAGCTTGAACAATTCCAAAAGCTTTTTAGTAAGCTGAATATCCCTTCTCAAATGGAAGAACCAATTGTCTTTGACTCGAGTAAAGGAAAGAGAAAAAAGAAAAATATCGTAAGCTCATTATTTGGATTTTTATAACAATGTAAAGAGCCGAACAGGTAACTGTTCGGCTCTTACTTTGTTATTGTCACCCTAAATCCTAAGTTCCACTAGCGGTCGCGTGAATTTTTTAATAACGTAACTGCCAAGAATTAAACAAATGATGAAAGAAAAGATGATCAAGAATAGATAATGTCCTGTAAAATCGATTAGATTTTTGTCCAGAACAGCTACCTCAAGTGATTTGATAATAAAACCATGGAACAAATAGACATACAACGTCCTTTCACCTATTTCAGATACCTTTAGTGGATTGGAAGGTATAAGTGTCATAAATCCAAAGACAACAATTAAAGTCAGCATATATTGGAGTCCTCGAAAAAGTCCATCGGACCATTCTTCTTGTCCCATATTTGAATATGAGGTATCACCCAAGAGCCACGGCACTGCGTTATCCGGGAAACTGAACCCAAAAGATAAGAAAGTTCCTAGAATAATGACTAATCCCACTGGGACTGAAAACTTGGAACGAAGCGCTTTTTTCAGGTGGTCGCCATTCAATAAGAAGCCTAATAAAAAATATGGGAAAAATACAAACGTTCTGGAAAGACTTAAATAGCTACCCACACCATCAATAAATCCAATCGCTATTCCTAAGCAGACGGCGAAACAAAAGCCAATCCATCTAAATCTAGCAAAGACGTATAGTAGCAAATTCCAACAAAACAAACTCAGCAAAAACCAGAGTGACCAATGTGGTTGTAAAAAGTCAATCTCTATTCTCGCTTCCTGCCCATTTAGATAATAATAAATGGAGTAAATCATTTGGAAAATAAAATAAGGCAGCAATATTTTTTTAATCGACTTTAATAAATAGCCTTTCTTATTATAACCTTTAGAAAAGTATCCCGAGATAAAGATAAAAGCGGGCATATGAAAGAGAAAAATGAATGTATATAAAGTAAAAAGAATCCCGTCTTGTTCTTTTAATGGACTAATCAGGTGCCCAAAGACGACCAGAAAAATCAAAATAAACTTTGCATTATCAAAATACTTACTCCTTTTTGAAGTTGAAGCCATCCTATCACCCCATTATTTAAATTTCAAAAAAGGTATTTTACTATACTTTTTAATTGTCACTCAACTAATTTCCCTTGACTAAAAACCAATGAGAACTATTTAGAATTAGCTTATAAAACCATTATACCTTTTAAATATTACAAGAATATGTTAGTGGAATTACTTTCTGTTTCATGGTAATTACGATACTGAAATAACACTAATAAATACCCACGATTATATTACCATTCGTTCCTTAACGAAACCTTAACCCGATTGGGTCCAACGTTTTTTTACACAAAAAGAGCTTGGGGCACCCCAAGCTCTTTTTTATCCCTTAACTATATCGACGAGGTGATTACTAATAATCTCTATATGGTTCTGCTTTATCTTATCAATTGGTATCTTAAGTCTGGCGGATAACTGATAAAGATAGTCTTGGTCATATTGAAGCCATGAAGAATAATTTCTTTTGACATAACGCTCAGCATCCTCAAAAGTTGTGAATGATTGATCCAGTTTCATCTGATTATGCACGATATAATAATCACTTTCACCCCTAGGGATGATATATGAAATCTCGCCCATTTGATTTTGAAAGGCGGCTCCAGAATGAGAATTTTTCACGTTAAATTCATTCCGATCAGCATCTGGTTTAAGTGGAAGGATCTCAAAAACATTCACAACAAATTGATTAAATGCTTCACTTGTCAATTCCGATCCTGATGCTTTCGGATGCCCTCCTCCACCGTATCTTTTGGCGAATTTGGCTACATTTATTTCATCATGAATTGTCCGAAACCCCATTTTCTTACCGCTCATATTCAGCAGAATAATCATATCCATATGTGTATATAAATTATTTAGCGCATTCCCCAACTCCGATAAATATTGCTCTGCATGGACAATCCCCACACAATATTCATCAATAAAGGTTTGGACAATTTGCCTGCTTTTTGAATGAATATAACGATTAATCTTTTGCTCCTCAATATCAAGAAGCATATTTTCTGTTTCAGATAACATAAACGAATCTGTATTTTCCGTTAACCTTTTCAGCATTTCTTCTTCAAACTGCTCTCTATTTCGTATGTAGAATAAATCATTTAAGCGTTTCGCCGTCACATTATTGTTTTCATCCCATTCCCACGTGTCGTATTGGCGTACTAATTCAATAAATTCCTCTAGAGCTTTATTTCTCTCCATTTTTCCATTCGTAATCAGGTAATCATAAAATAAAGAGGTTGCACAAGTCTTCTTACCGGTTTCATACTCAGGAATGACACTCCCCCATTTGTATTCATTAAAATGCATAGCCGTCACATGGTGATCAATCATTTGAACAGGTTTGCCTTGTTTAAACCGCTCCTCGAGTTTCTTCTCGACCTGTTCATTTACCGCCAAATCGGTAATATAAATCTCCACATAATTGTTCTCAGGGTTTTTAATCACCCCTTCTACTCGCTGATTTAAATTCCGATAAGAACAGTAAAATACATTCGCATCGTCTCCAAAGGCCAGTTTTGCAATCAGCCCGCATCCTAAACCATCCAGATCTATATCCGTAAAAATAATCATCCTACCTACCACCATCCATTTTTCACTTCATATCGTATCGTTTGGCTTCAACAAATTTTTTATACAATAAGTTCTTATCATATATATTTATTTTACCATACTAGTAAATTATACCACCTGCCATTATGACCTGGTGATAGTAATCACAGACATAACTAAATTGAAGTGGTATGATGCTTGAGAAGTTTCTACTACAAAAAATGAAACGGGGTTATAAATTGAACTTTCCACAACTAAAAATAGGTCATATGAGCCCTCGGGTTCCTATTATGCAAGGCGGAATGGGTGTAGGTATTTCACTTAGTAAATTGGCTTCAGCTGTTGCAAATGCGGGTGGGATTGGGATTATATCTGGAACCGGGATTTCAACCGACGAACTGAGATCACATATTAGAAAGGCGAAAAGCCTGATTAAAGATGCGGGATACATTGGTGTTAATGTTCTATTCGCGATGAATGACTTTGCTGAAAAAATGAAGGCAGCCCTCGAAGAGAAAGTTGATTTTATTATCTCTGGGGCAGGAATTTCAAGAGATATGTATGCATGGGGAAAACAAGCAGGTATTCCGGTTATTTCAATTGTCTCGTCAGCAAAATTAGCGAGAATTTCAGAAAGACTCGGTGCTGCAGCAGTTGTCGTTGAAGGCTTTGAGGCAGGAGGACATCTTGGTACCGATCGTCCTATGTTTGATATCCTTCCAGAGGTGGTTGAAGCAGTTTCCATCCCCGTTATTGCTGCAGGAGGAATCCTGACTGGTGCAGATATCGCCAGGGCACTTGCCATGGGTGCCTCCGGTGTTCAAATGGGGACACGCTTTGTAGCCAGTGAGGAATGCGATGCCCCCTTATCATTTAAGCAAAAATATGTTGATGCAAGGAATGAAGATTTGGTTTTAGTTAAAACCACTGTAGGCCTTCATGGAAGAGCGATTAATAATCATTTTGCTAAATTAATTAGTGGACCAGACAAGTTAAAAATCGCTAAATGCATTGATTGCTTAAAAAGTTGTTCCTACCGCTTTTGTACAATGGATTCTCTACTGGTTTCGATGAATGGTGACGTCGAAAATGGACTTGTATTTGCGGGTGCACGAGTGGGTGAAATTCATGACATTCTCCCTGTTCAAAAAATTATCGACAAGCTTACATTTGAATACAATCAAGCTTTCTAGCTAATTTAAAAGAGCCAATCGTAATCATTCGGTTGGCTCCTTCTGGTTTCTGTTAGGGTAAATTTCTGATTTTGTTCTTAATCGGGGTCCGTGGTTTGGGCTCTGGAATTACTACTGGATAACCTACCCCTAGAACGCCAATTATATCATAGCCATCCGGAACACCGAGGATCCCTCTGTTTTTGGGAGTGATGCCAATGGATGACCAAAAGGTCCCCACCCCTTCTGCCCATGCAGCTAAATTAAAATTTTGGATAAAGCAAGCAGTTGCATGTGCGTTTTCCTCTGTTTCTACGGACGAGGCACCATGCTTTGATACAATCATCAACACAATTGGTGCGTTTCCAAAGTTTGTTTTATGGTTTAGTTTTTCTCTCGTTTCTGTTCCAATAAAAAAAATCTCCCATGGTTCTGTCATGCGATGATTGGGTGCCATTGCGGCAGCCTCTAACCATGAAAGAATTAAACGCTGGTCAATTTCATTAGGTTTAAAATTTTTTATGTTTCTGCGAGTTTTAATTGCATCTAACGCATTCATTTTCATATGCCCCCTTCTAAAAACTGCACATAATTCTATCTTATGCATTAATTAATGAACATTGTATAAACGGGAGTAAAAAAATCCACTCTTGTACAAAATAATCACCGAGTAACCTAAAAGGAGGGCAAATGATGACAAACAGAAATGATAACAGGGAACGGAAAAATAAATATCCTAACAATAAGAAACAAGATGCTGAGTTTTCAAAGGAAACGAGCATTCGTAGTGAAATCACGAAAAAGGATTTACAAAAATAATATATACTTCATCCTTCATTCCTTTCAGGTAGGCAAAGCCAACTTTGTCTACCTGAAGGAATGATCATTTCTGCATGCATTACCTTATCTTCCAAGTTTATAATATCCTCTTTTTAATCCGTAATAGCAGAACCATAGTGCTTGAACAAAGAAGAATATCCCCCAAATTGGTGCAGGAATAATCCCTGAAATACGCGCAAGATTTGCTGCGTCGCCTGCTGACTGCGGTTGAAATACACTGATATATAAGATTTCATAAGCACTTTGGACGGAATCCACTAATAAGATCGAGGCAATCAAAAGTAATAAGTTGTCTCTAAAGTTTTGACTACCTTTAATAAGTAAGAAAAGAAATGCAACAGCAAAGGAGCAAAGCCAAAACAAACCATATGGATTCCTTACCCAAAAAATCAGATTTAAGCCAATAAAACCTAACAAAATATCAATTAAGACAATCTGTTTTTTCTTACCAATTAATAAAAATGACAGAAATGCCATAAACGAGGCAAAGGTGTATCCTCCCAGGCTGGTTAAAAAACTGCCAATCCTAGTTGACTGCTGACTATAGGTCGCTCCTTCGGAATTCATAAATAACGAAATTCTCTCGACATTTCCTCCAAAAAGAGCAATCAATGCATGACCGGATTCATGAATGAGGGTATTAATGACTTTTACATAGTTTCCTAGAATAGGCACATGAATTAACAGAAAAGCAAACACGAGGAAAAGGAAAAACTTCGCACTGAATTTGTCTCGAACAAAGCTCAAAATAGATTCTCCTTTTCATTATCATTTTATTTACTTACTCTATTTTAACACTTTTGGTTATAACTTTTTTAGATTTCTATCCAAGGGTAAAATCGGTCTTGATTAGACAGAGAAACAACTTTTATGTTACCATTAAGTTGTTGCATTTAGTCAGCGCCTATTTTAATACAAGGGGGAATGAAATTGATAGAGTTTAAAAATATTGTTAAGAAGTATCGAACCAAAACGATAATAAAGCCTTTTTCATTGGAAATTGAGGCTGGTCAATTGGTTGTTTTTATCGGACCGAGTGGCTGTGGGAAAACCACCTTACTAAAAATGATCAATAAGTTAATTCAGCCAACCTCAGGAAAGATTTTTGTTAATGGGACGGATATCTCGACCATGAATCCGATTGAACTGCGTAGAAATATTGGTTATGTTATCCAAAATACCGGTTTATTTCCACATATGTCGATTAAGGAAAATTTAGAATTAATCCCAAAACTTAAAGGGGAAGATCTTGCTTCGATTACCAAGAAAACAGGAGAACTACTTGAATTAGTCGGTTTAGACCCTAAGGAATTCTTACATCGCTACCCAAAAGAATTAAGTGGCGGCCAGCAGCAAAGAATTGGTGTGGCAAGGGCCTTCTCAACCAACTCCGACATCATCTTAATGGATGAACCCTTTAGTGCGTTAGATCCTGTTACTCGAAGCTCCCTACAAGATGAACTCTTCCAAATGCAAAAGGAATTGAACAAAACGATTATTTTTGTTACCCATGACATGGACGAAGCTATTAAAATAGCTGATAAGATTTGTATTTTAAAAGATGGTGACATTCTCCAATATGATACACCTGAAAACATTCTTAAAAATCCTGCCAATGACTTTGTCGAAGGATTTATTGGAAAAAGAAGGGTGTGGAACAATCCTGAATTATTAATGGCCGAAGATATTATGATTCCAAACCCGGTGAAAATTACTTCGATGCGTACCGTGCTTCAAGCTATTGAGGTGATGAAGGACCATAAGGTTGATAGTCTCATGGTTACTGATAAAAATAATACCCTAAAAGGTTTAGTGACATTGAAAAGTATCCAATTGTTAAATCGTACCACCTCGATTGAAATGATTATGGAACAAAACATTCTTTCCGTTTCACAGGATGCAAATTTAATTTCTGTTTTAGCAACAATGAATGAACATAAAATCGGTTATGTGCCAGTTGTAAATAGTCATAACCAACTAATTGGCCTGATTACGAGAAGTAGTATTCTTTCTGCATTAAGCAGCCAATTAATCGATTTGGAGGTGGCCTTTTAATGAGTGGATTTTGGAATTATATAAGCACGAACTATGAACAGATCTTTAGTTTACTTGGTCAGCATCTTTATTTAAGTGTCATTTCGGTCCTAGTTGCGATTGTTATTGGGATCCCGCTCGGTATTTTAATTTCAAGGGAACCTAAACTCTCAAAACCGATTATCGGCACAACAAATGTGATTCAAGCCATACCGAGTTTAGCATTACTTGGATTTCTCATTCCATTCGTTGGAATCGGAAGTACACCTGCGATTATTATGGTCGTACTTTATTCGCTTCTTCCAATTGTTAAGAACACATACACAGGATTGACGAATATTGATGGGGATATTCTGGAAGCCGCCAAAGGTATCGGTCTGACCAAGAGTCAAACAATGAGAAAGGTTCAGTTACCACTAGCCTTCCCGATGATTATGGCGGGTATCAGAATTTCAGCGGTTACCGCTGTTGGATTAATGACGATTGCCGCTTTCATCGGCGCTGGCGGACTAGGGTATCTAGTTTTCTCAGGTGTACAAACGGTCGACAATTATATGATTTTAGCTGGGGCTATTCCAGCTTGTATCCTGGCACTAGTTATTGATTTTATTGTAGGGAAAATGGAATCCAGCCTTTCCTTTACAAGCAAACAAACATCCGCAAAAAAGACGGGTAAAACAACAAAAAGATGGATGATTAGTTTGGCTTGTATTATGTTAATTGTAGCTGGGACCTTTGTTGCATATTCAAAGGCGAATGCGAAGGATAAAATTGCGATTGGTTCAAAAAATTTCAGTGAACAAATCATATTAGGTAATATGCTTGCTGATTTAATAGAAAATAAGACTGATATTCAAGTAGAAAGAAAGCTTAATCTTGGCGGGAGTCAGGTTGCTTTCAGTGCCCTTAAAAAGGGAGACATTGATATGTATGTTGAATATACAGGGACTGGGTTAGTTAATATTTTAAATCAGCCTCCACAAAGTGATCCGGACAAGGTTTATGATATTGTCCAAAAGGAATTCAAACAAAAATATGGGTTTGAACTGTTAAAACCGATGGGATTTAATAACACCTATGCCTTAGCAGTTCGTCAAGATACTGCTAAAGAATATGGTTTAAAGACGATCTCTGATTTAGCTAAGGTAAGCCAGGATTTAACGATGGGTCCAACCATTGAATTTCCAAATCGTGAGGATGGACTAATCGGACTTTCCAAAAAGTATAATTTAAAATTCAACGACGTTAAAGCCATTGATGGCGGATTGCGTTATACCGCATTAGCAAACCATAAGAGTGATGTGATCGATGCCTTTTCGACTGACGGGTTACTCGAAGCGTTCCATTTGAAGGTATTAGAGGATGATAAAAACTTCTTCCCGCCTTATTATGCAGTTCCGATGTTAAAAGAGGAAACGTTAAAGGAACATCCAGAACTTAAAAAGGTTATTAATTCTCTGGCTGGTAAATTAACCGATGAAAAAATGCGACAATTAAACTATAAGGTCGACAGCCTCAAACAGTCGCCTGCCAAAGTTGCAAAGGAATTTTTAGAAACGGAAGGGTTATTAGAATAATTTCCAAAAAGGACAAAGCCGGTTTTTAGCAACCGGCTTTTTTCTTTTTTTCTTAAGCAACTTTACTCTTCCATGAAATGTATAACTCGATCATGTGTTTCTTCAGCGCCAATAATCAGGAGGACATCCCCTTCATGGATTAATGCATAAGGTCCAGGTGAGATAATTAATTCACCTTTCCTCTTCATCCCAATAACAGTTCCCCCGGTGTTTTGCCAAAATTTCAGTTCTGATATGGTTTTCCCAATATGACTACAGTCCGAATACACTTCTACCTCAATGGGTGCCAATGGATTCGTATGACGAAGTTTTCCAGAGTAGTCCATTATTTTTCTTAGTGTATCGAAGAGCTGCTCATCTAGCTTGTCTCTTTCGGAAATCAGTGCGTTCATTTGCTTCTCTAGATCTTTAATGCTCGCGAGATTCGAAAACCGTTGTATATATTTATAGGCATTTTCACGAGATGATATGACAATTCCACTACCTTTTGTGGATTGAACAATCTCGACATCTTCTAATATCTTTATTGCTCTTCGAACGGTTTCTGGAGAAACCTTATATTCACTTGCTAACGTTGAACGACCATGAATTTTTTCACCCACTTTAAATTTTCCATCGTAAATTCTATTTGCTAAATCTATTGCAATTCGCTCGTAAGTCGGTATTTGCGCTTTTTGCATAATATCCTCCGCCACAATCTAATCTAGGTCTATACCCTTAATTATTAGTATTACCTATCCAATATACTCTTTTGTATGTGTCTATGCGAGTAGGAATATTTCTTTCTTCCAAAATAAAGTGAGTGATTTCATTTATTGTTATTGGACATAATTGTAAAGAATCATATGTAATGAGGTGAGTAATTGAAACGGAAAATACTTATCATTTTAGGTAGTATATTTGTATTATTTATGATTGTTTTATTTATTTTTTTCCTTATTAAAGGGGAATCATCCAAATGGCAGGTGGCCCTAGGGGGAATTATTGTATGTGGGTTACCTATTCTGCTAATTTTTAAGAAGAACATTCCATTTAACCTGCCATCCATATTTGGTTTTTATCTATTTATCTTTTGTACCACCTATTTAGGGTCAATCGGTGATTTTTATCTTAGATATAAATGGTGGGATTCATCCATTCATTTTTATAAAGGGATCTATACCGCTTGTGTTGGAATAACTTTATATAAATTAATGATTCCTGAACAAGTTAGAAAGGATACTTCAAGATGGATTATTTCTCTTTTTGTTCTTTCACTTTCTGTCCTAGCAAGTGTACTTTGGGAGATTTATGAGTTTGTGGGAGATCTTACAGTCACGCATATTATGCAATTAGGCGGAAATAAAGATACAATGTATGACTTATTGTGCGGTTTTTTTGGTGGACTCATAATTACCATTTACGCATATTTTCGAAAACAAGAAGTTTAATGAGGTGAAGATTGATGAATCGAAAACTTGTAATTACTTTTAGCTCCATCTATGTCCTTTTCATGGCCGTTTTAGCGGTCTATTACTATTCAAATGATGAATCCTTTAAAGGCTCCGTTGCGATTGGCGGAATTGTTTGCGGTGCCATCCCACTATTATTGGCACTATTCACCAAACTACAATTCAATTTGCCAATTGTTATTTCTTATTTAATATTCTTGGTTGGTTCACAATATTTGGGTTCAATTCTAGGTTGGTATGGGCTCGGTTGGTGGGACACCTTTATGCATTTGATCAGCGGAGCCATCCTCGCTTTTTCCGGAATTGCTTTATACGAAAGAATGATCCATCGAAATGCTGGCGATAAGATTTCGCCATGGTTTGTGTTTTTATTTACGTTATCCTTTGCAGCACTCGGCGGGGTCCTGTGGGAAATTTATGAATTTAGCTCTGACCAGTTTTTCGATATGAACTTACAAGGCGGCGGCAATAAAGATACGATGACAGATTTAATTGCTGATACAATAGGCGGGCTTGTCATTGCAGTGTGGGCAGGAATTCGAACGAAGATTAAACTAAAAAAGGAATAAATGAGGCTCGCCAAAATGGCGAGCCTCCTCGTGTGAAATGTTTATTTTATCTAACTTAGCATACTTTTTTCAATTATGATTGGTACTCCATTTAGCACCGCATTTCCAGATATAGGATCAATCATTTGTTCATCCGTCAACAGATTGACATTAACACCCGGATGCTGACTGGCTACCCCAAGTCGCGCTCCTGAAAGGTTATGTCCCCAACCATGAGGCAGACTTACCGTCCCAGGCATGATATCATCAGTGATTGCTACTGGTACTTCAATCTTTCCTGTTCGTGACTTCACCAATACCATATCCCCTCGTAATAGCCCCAATCTTTTAGCATCACTGGTATGAATCATGAGCTTACATCTATCTTCTCCTTTTACTAGAACCGGGAGATTGTGCAGCCAGGAGTTATTGCTCCGTAGGTCTCTTCTCCCTACCAAGAGTATTGTATCGGATTTCGAATCAAGCGATTTACGAAGACGATCAACATCTTTCGTTAAAATTGGTGCTGCCAATTCAATTTTCCCTGAAGGTGTTTGCAAAATCTCGTCGATCCTCGGCTGAAGTGCTCCAAAGTCCATACCATGTGGCTGTTTCTCTAGGACAGTTAAGCTTAGTCCTTCAGGATTTCTTCCAAAGTGGTCTCCGTAAGGCCCAACACGAAGGTAAAAATCAAGTAAACGTTCAGGCCCTTTTCTACCTTTTAACATAGATGTAATTTCCAAAGCGTTTCGCTCATAAATAGGAGAATTCGAGTTTTTGATTTCATGCTTGATCAATTCCTTGATTGCAATTTCATCCAATTTACTAACGATATCTCCTTCCATTTTTTCCTCACAAACCGCTGCCGCTAAATGAATAAGAATCTGCCATTCATCTAGTTGTTCTATCGGAAGGTCAAAAACAGGCTTTGAGTAGTGTGCAATATTTCGAACAGCAAGGTTGTAAAAGGTAATATCATAATGTGAGCGTTCTAATGGTGAAGGAGCAGGAAGCAGAACACTTGCATTGCGAGATGTTTCATTTAAATAACAATCAACGCTGACCATAAAATCTACTTTTTCAAGCGCTGCTTGTAATTGTTGACTATTAGGTGCTGAAAGCACTGGGTTTCCAGCAATGGAAATAAATGCTTTTATTTGTCCGGGACCAGGGGTTTCAATTTCTTCTGCTAGGCAGGATACGGGAATCTCACCCAGAACCTCAGGAGTATTTCTAACTCTACTCTGATAGCGATTATGTCGTATCGAGCGAACTTTTTTTGAAGATGCACGCCTCGTGGCTGGGTTAGGAAACATCACACCGCCTGGACGGTCCAAATTTCCTGTTAGAACATTTACTACATCCACAAGCCAACTATTCAGTGTGCCAAAAGCTTGTGTACATGTGCCCATTCTTCCGTAAGCAATCGCTTGAGGGGAGCTGGCAAGTTCACGTGCTATTTGACGAATGGTGTCTTCTGGAATTCCGCAATGAGCGGAAACAACTTCAGGTGCAAAATCCTGAGAAAGAGCTTTGATATCATCAAGCCCGTTTATATAATCAACCAACTTCCCAGGGTTAACTAATCTCTCCTCAAAAAGGGTATAAATAAGTCCTAATAAGAACAAAGCGTCAGTCCCTGGACGAATAAAATAATGTTCATCTGCTTGTTTAGCTGTAACAGTACGAACTGGGTCAATGACCACTAACTTCCCGCCACGATCCTTTAGAGCCTTCAATCGTTCTCTCATATTAGGTGCAGTCATTAAACTTCCATTGGATGCAAGGGGATTAGCACCAATCATCAATAGATAGTTTGTATGATCGATATCTGGAATTGGGAGATTGGCATCACTTCCAAACATAATTTCAGATGAAAGTTGTTTTGGCATCTGATCTAGGGTACTGGCCGAAAAGATGCTCTGACTTCCTAACGCACGTAAAAAGTTTGGAATATATAACATACTTCCTAAATTGTGTACGCTCGGGTTTCCTAAATAGACAGCGACCGCATTCTTACCATGCTCCTCGATTACCGAACGAAGCCCCTTCCTTACTTCAGAAAAGGCTTCCTCCCAAGAAACTTCTTGCCATTCTGACCCATTCCGAATCATGGGTTTTCGAATTCGATCAGGGTCTGAGTGGAGTTCTTTTACACTATATCCTTTCGGGCATATATAACCTTTGCTAAATGGGTCCTGCGTATCTCCCTTTATATGGACTACCTTTTCTTCCTGGGTATGAATTTCTAGCCCACAGGTCGCTTCGCACAATGGACATGTCCGATAGCTTATTTTTACTGGTTTCTCTTTGCTTTGCTCGATTTTATCCAAAAGTACCACCTCTACTCCCTTATGATGTATGTTTGCTATGATAGCTTTTATGGATTAAGTATTAACTTACCTATTGTTTTGCGCCCTTCCATTAGTTCATGAGCTATATTCGCATCATCTAAGGGGAAAGTCTTACCTATTATTAATGTTAATTTTCCTTCACCAATATAATTCAATAATTCTATTACACTTTCTTTATATAACTTAACATCTTTTAGAATATGAACTAACCAGAACCCTATTACACTAACATTGCGCTGCATAAGAATGGCCGGGTCGAAATTTGTCACTTGCCCACCTGCACGACCATAAACGACAAGTCTTCCATTTATAGCCATACATTTCAGACTTTTCTTAAAGATGTCACCTCCGACCATCTCAAGTATGATAGCTACCCCTTTTCCTTCCGTAGTAGCTAAAACCTGTTCATGCCAATTTTCTTCTGTATAATTTATCCCCACATCTGCACCAAGTGTATGGACCAGTTCTAATTTTTCAGAACTGCTAGCGGTTGCAATTACTTTACCCGCCCCCATGATTTTAGCTAACTGGACAGCTAAGGTTCCTACTCCACCTGCAGCCGCATGAACTAAGACAGTATCACCTCTTTTAATTTGTCCCGATGTTTTTAAGATGTTGTAGGCGGAAACTCCTTGACCCAGGATAGCCGCTGCTTGGTTAAAATCTACATTTTCCGGTATCTTTACTAACTGGGATACATGAAGGGCAATAAACTCTGCATAGCCACCATCGTCTGTTAATGCAACGACACGATCTCCTTTTTTAAACTCAGTGACTTCAGGTGACACTTCTGTAATAACTCCAGCAACTTCCGCACCAGGAATAAAAGGCAGCGGAGTTTTTGCTAAATATTGACCATACCGGCGTGCAGTATCAGCGAAGTTAATTCCAGCTGCTTTCACTTTCACCAGTACATATCCTGGTTTTATTGTTGGTATCGGTACATCTACCATTTGTAACACTTCTGGTTTTCCATACTCCTTAAATTGAATGGCTTTCATCGTACTTCGACTCCTTTTTCTGCTTTTATAACAAATTACATACCAACCGGTTAGTATAATGATATCACAGAAAATAAATTCAGACTATTCTAATTTTAAAACTACCAATATAAGAATCTGCTTTTAAAAAGCAAAAAAAGCAGTCTAAAATCACAAGTGAATTTAGAACTGCCCTTTTTATGATAATGATGTTGAAAATTAAACCGTTACTGCCACAAAAAATTCCTCATAAAGTGCCTGAACCGCTCTTTTTTCATCTACTTCTTTTACCCCAAACATCATGCTAACCTCAGACGAACCTTGGTTAATCATCTCGATATTAATACAAGCTTTCGCCAACGCTTTGGAGGCCCTTGCCATCGTCCCTACATTGTGGCGCATGCCCTCACCCACAACCATTATCAGGGCAAGACTATGTTCAATTTTGACTTGATCGGCATGAAGTTCTTTTTCAATCCGTTCTTGGATGTCCTCTTCCATTTTCGCATCCATTTGGTTTTCACGAAGGATAACGGAAACATCATCAATTCCTGATGGTGTATGTTCATAGGATAATCCGAAATCTTCTAAGATACTTAAAAGCTTCCGTCCAAACCCGATCTCTCGATTCATTAAGTATTTGCTCACATAAATACTACAAAATCCTTGATCACTGGCAATACCAATCACAGGACCATTCATATTGTCGCGCTCATAAACAATCCTAGTTCCTGGTGCACTTGGGTTATTTGTATTTTTAATTTGAACAGGAATTCCTGCTCTAAATGCCGGAACAAGTGCTTCATCATGTAACACGGTAAAACCAGCATAGGAAAGTTCTCGCATTTCCCTGTAAGTCAGTTCCTTTATTTCCTTAGGTTTTTTTACAATATAAGGGTTCACGGAATAAACAGCATCTACATCGGTAAAGTTTTCATAAAGGTCAGCCTTTAGAGCATTGGCTAGGATGGATCCGGTAATGTCGGAACCACTTCGTGAAAAGGTAAATACCTCACCTTGTTTGCTATAACCGAAGAAGCCAGGAAAAATTAGTACTCCTTTTCGTTCGTGAAGTGAATATAACTGACTGAATGCTTCTGGTAGTGCTTGAGCATTCCCTGGCTCATCACTGACAAGCAGTCCCGCTTCTCTAGGGTCTATGTACGATGCTTCTACGCCTTGCGCTCGGAAGTAGGCAGCTACCAATTTGGCATGGTTATCTTCACCACTGGCTTTTAACAAATCCAGAAAACGATCAGGCTTTGCTTTATCAGCACTCAACCGCTTTGCTAAATCATCTTGAATTTCGATGATAATTTCTTGAGGCAGAGATAATTCTTCGGCGATCGAGGCATACCTTTCAAGGACGTCCTCAAATTTTTCTCTAGGGTCCATATTTTGTAAACAAAGTTCTCCACATTCAATCAATAAATCTGTTACCTTATTATCTTCTGCAAACCGTTTCCCAGGTGCAGATACGACCACTACTCTTCTCTCGGGGTCTGCGACAACAATCTTAAATACCTTTTCAATTTGTTTTCCTGAGGCTAACGAGGACCCGCCAAACTTTACGACCTTCATCCCTACATCTCCCTAATCTAAAAATATAATCTTAATTTTAATCATATTCAGAAAATAATCAAGCTTTTTCTTTCCTGAGTAGACATTTGTTCGTTTACAGTGGACAAATATATTAAAAAAGGTGGATTTCGACTTGAAATCCACCTTTTTCCTAGCTTAGAACTAGCGTATTATTTCAATAAAATGAGAAAGAATCTTAGCCGTTAGTCCCCAAATAACTTTTCCATCATAGCGGTAGAAATACTCCTCAATCCCGCGTGTCCGCCAATTATAATTCTCCCCGCCGACAATAAGGTCAAAAGGAAAATTCTCCTCGGGCTCTGCTTTAAATTCAATGTGATAAATCTCGGGTTCATTTTTAAAAAAAAATGAAAGCGGTACGGTAAAAACCTCACCCACTTCTGAAGGATTTGGCAGGATATTTTGGGGACTATTTATAAAGCCAACAAAGGGAAAGATCATCATTCCAAAAGGTGAAATCATATAATCCAATGGGTGTACATCAGATATTTGCACTTTGTTAATTCCTAGTTCCTCGACCGTTTCTCTGATCGCTGCATCTTTTTCATTACGATCCTCTGCATCAATCCTCCCCCCAGGAAAACAAATTTCTCCGGGCTGCCTTCTTAATTCCAGGGAACGAACTTCTAACAAAACGTGGATCCCGTCCTCTCTTTGTAGGAGTGGGACCATTACTGCATATTTTGAAAACTTTTCACTGCCAAGTATCTTGGGTGTATGGCATTTTAATTTAGCTAAAATTGGTTCCAGCCCCATGACTTCACCTCTGTTCCATTTCAACTTGTACTTATTACTACAATACCACTTTTTACCTCAAGATTGAAAAAACAATCCAACAAGTTTGTTGGATTGTTCAAGAAAAAATTTTATTCCCCTTTCTCATACCATGAATACATATAGTTAACATCTTCAATTTCTTGTGCCGTTTTTACGATTTTTAGCGGATGAAAGGTGTCAATCATAACGGCCAGTTCAAGTGTTTCCTTTTTTCCAATACTCGCTTCCGTTTTTCCAGGATGAGGTCCATGCGGTATACCACCTGGATGGAGGGTAATGGAACCTTCCTTCACCCCTTTACGACTCATGAAATTGCCTTCCACATAATAGAGAAGCTCGTCGCTGTTTACGTTGCTATGGTAATATGGGGCAGGTATTGATTCTGGATGATAATCATAAAGCCGGGGAACAAAGGAACAGACAACAAAATTATTCCCTTCAAAGGTTTGATGGACGGGCGGCGGCTGATGGACTCTTCCTGTGATTGGTTCAAAATCTTCGATGTTAAAGGCCCATGGATATAAATATCCATCCCAGCCCACGACATCCAGCGGATGATGACCTAAGATATGTGAGGTGATCTTCCCCCTGGATTTCGTTAACACCTCAAATTCACCTTTCTCATCAAAGGATGTCAATTTTTCTGGTCCGCGAAGGTCTCTTTCACAAAATGGGCTATGCTCTAATAGTTGACCATATTCATTTCGGTACCTTCTTGGTGTTGTAATTTGACTGAAGGATTCAACAACAAGCATTTTGGTCTCTTCCTTTTCGTTAGGAATAACACGGTAGATAGTCCCAATCGGGATAATCAGATAATCACCCTGACGGTAAGTCAGGGTCCCAAACATCGTTTCTAGTTTCCCAGATCCGTAGTGGATAAAGAGCATTTCGTCGCCATCACCATTCCGATAATAGCTTGGCATCGGCACTGTTACATAAGCTGTTCCTATTAATAAATCCTGATTTCCCAAAATATATTCCCTAGCCTTCAGAGCATCCCCTTTGGTTGATACCTTACTTGTAAAAAAATGGCGGTGTTTAAGCGGCTGCGGGTCCTCATATTCTGGTAAATAATCACTTATTACTTCCGCTCTCACTACTTCTGTCGGCATATATTGATGATACAAAATCGATTGCGTTCCTGAAAATCCTCGTGTTCCCATGACCTGCTCTCTAAAAAGGCTCCCATCTGGTTTTTTAAACATGGTATGCCGTTTGTGAGGTATCTTCCCCATCTGGCGGTAATACATGATTTCACCTCTCTTCAGCGATTATCTCATTCTGTAACACACCCAAATATTCTATCTCTAATTCTACTTGGTCACCAGGTCTTAGCCAGCGATGAACTTTTGAACCAAGTTCAAGAATACAGCCAGAACCAACTGTTCCTGACCCAATTATCTCGCCAGGATATAAGGTAACACCATTAGATGCCCTCTCGATCATCTCAGCAAAGGAATAATAGAGGTCTTTCATATTCCCTACTGAAAGAAGATTCCCGTTTACCCTGGCTTTCATGGAAAGATCATAACCCTTTCCTAACTTAAATGGTTCTAACTCATCCTTTGTAACAATCCACGGTCCTATCGATGTCGCGAAATCCTTCCCCTTGGCGGGTCCAAGCCCAACTTTCATTTCCTTCCTCTGCAGGTCTCTTGCGCTCCAATCATTTAAAATACTATAGCCAAAAATATACTCATCCGCTTGATCAGCAGGAATATTTCTACCTTCCTTCCCAATGATACAGGCAATTTCGAGCTCATAATCAAGCCAGTTACACTCTGATGGCTTGATAATTCCCTCTCCAGAGCCTTTAATAGCAAGATGATTGGAAAAATAAAAGACAGGAATTTCATACCATTCTGGAATCATTTCAAGACCCCTATTTTCCCTTGCTGTTTTCACATGCTGCTCAAATGCATAAAAATCCCGAAAACTCTTGGGGATAGGTAGTGGCGCTTTTAAACGGAGTTTACTTAGTGGGTAAACTCCTTTATGCTCCTTTGTAAATGAGAAACTAGCTATCTTTTTCAGATTTGCCTCACTGTTTTCTAGAAAATTTAATAGATTATCTGGCAGCAGTCCATCCGAAGCTTCAAACATATCAACCGCATAGTCTTGGTTTAATAACCAACCCGCTCTGATTGTCCCATCCTGTTTTTCAAACGTTATGAATTTCACAACACTCACCTTTTCTAGGTTTTTCTCACCATTTCAAACGTCTTTTCTAGAGGGTCTGTAAAAATGTTTCCAGCCATTCTCCCGATTGGGTGTAATTTCGCAGTATCAATTCTCCCCTTATCAAACAGGTCATCGACTACATGCACATGAACCACTTTTCCAATCACCAGGCTTCCTGCCCCTGGCTTATCACCAAAATGCAACACTTGTTCAAGTTCACATTCTAAGTGAACTAGCGATTCTTTGATACGCGGTACGTTTACCTTGATACTTGGTTCTTTTGTTAATCCCACTTCAACAATTTCATCAATATCCGGACTGAATTCGATGGCACAGTCATTCATTTGCTCCGCCAAACTATTACTTACAATATTAATAACAAATTGACCGGTGCTTTCAATATTTATAAGCGTATCTTTTTTAGCCCCATCTGCCCCTCTTCTCATTGGAGAGAAACAGATGAGCATAGGGTCCGCACATATCGCCGTGAAAAAACTAAATGGTGCTGCATTAGCAGTCCCCTTCCCATCAACTGTTGAAACAAAGGCGATGGGACGAGGAAGGATAGACCCAACTAATAATTTATATGCCTCTCTCCATTCCAGTGTTTGCGGCGAGATTTCCATGACATTTCACCTCAATTCGATTAACCTTTAAAAAAGGGAGAAATCGATCTCCCTTACCCTAGTCCATATTTCGCCCTTAAAACACATAGTATTTATCGTTATAAATTGCCTCTTCTTTCCTGCTCCCGCTCAATGGACTCAAATAAAGCTTTAAAGTTTCCTTCCCCAAAACCGCGCGCCCCTTTTCGTTGAATAATTTCAACAAATAATGTTGGACGGTCAACAATTGGTTTGGAGAAAATTTGCAGTAAATACCCTTCATCATCCCGGTCAACTAATATATTTAGTTCACGCAGCTTTTCAATTTCTTCATCAATCTTCCCAATTCGTTCTCCTAAGGATTCATAATAAGTATCAGGGGTTTTAAGGAATTCAACGCCATTTTCCTTTAAAATCGCTACTGTTGAGACGATATCCTCCGTTAGGATTGCCAAATGCTGTACACCCGGTCCATTATAGAATTCTAGATATTCTTGAATTTGTGATTTGCGTTTTCCAACCGCCGGTTCATTGATTGGAAACTTGATCCGCCCGCCGTTATGCATAACCTTTGACATAAGAGCGGAGTATTCTGTGGTAATGTCTTTGTCAGAGAAATGTTTCATTTCTTTAAAGCCCATTACCTTTGCGTAATAATCAACCCACTCCTCCATACTCTCTACGTTACCAACCACATGGTCAATCCCAATTAAACCTGCATCTTTAACCGGTAATGCTGCCGAATAAGGTTCGAAACCAGGCAAGAACGCACCTTGATAATTTTTTCGTTCTACTAACGTATGGATCGTGTCCCCATATGTACCTAGAACGGCTTTTTTAATCACTCCCGATGCATCCTTCATTTCAAATGGTGCATCAATGGCAATCGCACCTCTATTCACCGCTTCTTCAAATGCTTTCTCGACATTATCAACTAAGAGAGCAATGTCCTTGACACCATCACCGTGTTTCTTAACAAATTGGGCTACAGAACCTTCCTCCGTATAAGAGCCTGTAAGTACAAGTCGAATATTTCGTTGCTTTAGGCAATAGGAAGCGGTTTCACGATTGCCTGTTTCCAGACCAGAGTATGCAACTGGCTCAAACCCAAATGCTGTACAGAAAAAGTGACATGCCTGTTTGGCATTCCCTGTGTAAATTTCAATATAATCCACATCTCGAACGGGAAAAAAATCATCAGCTAATTCGTCTGCTCTAACTCTTTTGTCTTTCATCTATAATCCCCCATTATCTAAAAGTAATAATATTCTGAATTAATTCTAAATCAAGGAGGCCTGTCCTTTCAAGAATAGGGTGTAAAGCAATAACGCTTCTTTGTGCTAAAGACAACAGAAAAATTGTTGAGTTATTTCCTGTATAAACAAAAAGAAACTTACCCATTACGGGAAGTTTCTATAATAATCACATTGGAAATATATATTTTTGCAACAGTCTAAAAATAGACATTCTAAAAAATTTTTTTTCTTAAGATAGAATGGCCCGGTCGCTTGCCATTTGGACACCACGTATCCTTTTAAACTCCGTTAATAAACTTTCAATCGTAAGCTTCTTCTTATTTTCCTCGCTGACCTCTAAAATTATTTGGCCTTTATCCATCATAATTAGCCGATTTCCCAAATCAATGGCTTGCTGCATGTTATGGGTAACCATTAATGTGGTCAGTTTGTATTTATCGACAATTTCTCTTGTTAGGTTTGTAATTAATTCCGCCCTTGAAGGATCAAGCGCTGCTGTATGTTCATCTAGAAGGAGAATGGAGGGCTCCGTGAAGGTTGCCATTAACAAGGATAATGCTTGACGTTCTCCACCCGATAATAACCCTACTTTTGCACTTAATCGGTTTTCTAGTCCTAAATGCAGCGACTCCAATACTTCACGAAAATAATCACGTCGCTTTTTTGTTACCCCTTGACGAAGAGTTCTCATTTTGTTGCGAGAGTATGCCATCGCGAGATTTTCCTCAATTGTCATACTTGGAGCTGTTCCAGCCATTGGGTCCTGAAAAACACGGCCAATCATTTTTGACCGCTTGAATTCTGACATATGCGTTACATCTTTTCCGTTAATATGAACCTCACCGACATCAGGAATTAAAACACCAGAAATAATATTCATTAATGTTGATTTTCCTGCACCATTACTTCCAATCACAGTGACAAAATCTCCAGGCTTAAGGGTCAGATTCACATGATCAATCGCAATTTTTTCATCTGGAGTTCCTTCATTAAAAATCTTATGAATTTCATTTAAGTGTAGCATGATTGTCCCCCTTCGATTGAGCACTTGCCTGGATAATATTCCTTCGCTCTGATTTCCGGCGGGCTTTCCGCTTCCTCTCCTTAGAACCTTCAATGATTTTTGGAGCTGTAAGTGCAATAATAACAATGAGTGCGGTAATTAGCTTCATATCACCTGGATCCAAGAAATCTACCCGCAGCGCTAACGTCACGACAATTCGATAAATAATAGAACCGCCAATGACAGCAAGCGTTGTTCGAGCGATTGTTTTTGTACCAAACAGCGCTTCCCCAATAATAACGGAGGCAAGACCAATAACAATCATTCCTATTCCCATGCCTACATCAGCAAATCCACCTTGCTGAGCAATGAGAGCACCTGAAAATGCTACTAATGCATTAGAAAGCCCTAAGCCAAATACAACAAGAAGGTTGGTATTAGCAGAAAGGCTGCGAATCATTCGTTTATTATCTCCAGTAGCCCTAACAGCAAGACCAATTTCTGTCTTCAGGAATAAATCTGTAAGGAATTTAATCACAAATGTGACGATAACCATAAAAAGAAGAATTCCCCATGTTTCTGGCAGGCTATCACCGAGTCCGACCATCGAGAGAATACTATTAAAAAATGAATCTATTCCTGTTTTTTCAAAAAATCCACTGATTTTCGTAAAAGCTGTATCTGTATTTAATAACGGAATATTTGACCGTCCCATAATTCTCAAGTTTATTGAATAAAGTGCAATCATCATTAAAATACCGGAAAGCAAGTTGTTAATCTTTCCAAAAGTGTGCAGAAGCCCAGTCATACATCCTGCTGCAAAACCGGCAAATAGCGCCATGATTGTTGCTAAAAATGGATCGGTACCATTCGCAATCATGACTGCTGAAATTGCTGCTCCAGTGACAAAACTTCCATCAACCGTTAAATCTGGAAAATCCAGAATACGAAAGGAAAGATAGACGCCAAGTGCCATAATCGCGTAGATGATACCTGCTTCAAATGATCCAAAAATGGCTGTAAACATTGAAATCATCCTTTCTTTTATCTTTAAGCCTGCGTCTTTAGACACAATACCTTATGTAATACTTATGTATGTATCAAAGAGGCAGCCTTCAAAATGAAGGCTCCTCCCCTAAAAAATATGATTTAATTACCCTCGTAGAACTCTCCCAAACTGCTCCATGAATCATTGACTGTTAAGCCTTGAGCCTCAGCCGCTTTCTTATTAATGACAAGCTTTAAACTATTTGGCAGTTCGACTGGGATTTCAGATGCCTTCTTCTTTCCGCTTAAGATATCTGCTGCCATTAAACCAGATTGGTAGCCAAGATCGAAATAGCTAAATCCACTCGCAGCAACCGCACCTTTTTTCATTGAATCCAGTTCACCAACGAACAGTGGGATCTTCTTGCTGTTTGCAACGGCAATAACAGAATCAAGTGCAGTAACAACAGTATTGTCAGTTGGAATATAGATCGCATCAACACGTCCAACTAATGATTCTGTCGCTTGCTTCACTTCTGCTGTAGTTGAAACAGATACTTTTACAAGTTTAGCACCTTTCTCTTTAGCAATCTTTTCGACTTCTTCAACCTGAACAACGGAGTTTTGCTCACCAGAGTTATAGATGACCCCAACATTTTTCGCTTTTACTTCGTCCGTAATAAAGCTAATTGTTTTCTTTGTTGCTTCTGGATGGTTATCAGTTGTCCCAGTGATGTTTTTCCCAGGTTTATCAAAGGCCTCAACCAATCCTGCTCCGACAGGGTCTGTAACTGATGTGAAGATAATCGGAATATCTTTAGTTGCATTCAATGCTGCCGTTGCACTAGGCGTAGCATTAGCAAAGATTAAATCTACTTTATCCCCAACAAAATTATTGGCAATTGTTTGCGTGTTGTTCATGTCAGCCTGAGCGTTTTGCTCATCATAGCTTACCTTAATTCCTTTATCCTTTAGTGCCTTTTTAAAGCCTTCTGTCGCAGCATCTAAAGATGGGTGTGGGGCAAACTGGGTAATTCCTACTTTGAACTCCTTATCCGCTCCACCCTCTTTAGTACCGCCTGCTGATTCTTTACTTCCGCACCCTGCTAACAGCATCATTCCTGCTAAGGCAATCGATATTACTTTCCCATTTTTCTTCATCTAGCAAAAGTCCCCCTTAAATAACAAAATACTAATTTTCAAAAAATTTAATATATTAAAAATTATTCTAGTATTTTTTTGAAGGAAAAGCAATAGATATGGCTAAAATATTTTTTCGCTTTAAAGCAATATAATTGAATCAACGTTCTTGCTGTTATTAACAACCAATTTTTTGCATCTAAATAATAAAAAATGCCTCCATATAATATGAAGGCATTTTAAAAATTATCACTATGAAAATATTATTTTTACCAATCTCGGGTATTTTCAAGTAGAAGGTCAATTTCAACTTTTTTCACTTTTTGATTGTTTTTCTCAGATGTTAGATTTGACGTTGCTTCTAGTAATTTGTCGATATCGATTAATACAATTCCCATTTCTAACCTCCTGAATGTTAGTCTGTTTTTCTTTGATAAATTATTCGACTTTTTCATCAAAGTTATGGGGGTACAAATTCAATTAATCTTAAAAATTGAAAAGAAGCCTTGTACTTATTTGTAGATAACTAGTGAAGGTATGATATTATTCACTAATTTTTCATAAAAAGGTGTTTACAATTGTAAATGAAATTAAACAAGTGGTTGGGGGACTTCTTGTTTGATTATTTTTTATTTGGGAGGGTTTATTATGTACCAATCAATCGCGTGGTACGCTACATTATTTTTAGTTTTCCTTATTGCACTTGCCTTTTCGTTTGTGTACGGGGAATCGAGAAAATTAAAAGAGTATGGACCTATTCAAGAAAAGGGCTATAAAATTCGCAAGTTTTATTTTCTAGGATTACTTGCCATAATGGGGTTTGCATCGGCGATCTCATTAAGCAAACTTCCTTACCATGATCAGCATGTTCAAGCAAAAGAGAATGGCAAGGTTGTTGATGTTACTGGATTACAATTTGTATGGGAATTGAGTAATGAAAACTTTGTTGTGGGTGAACCCATCCAGTTTCGGGTCACTAGCAAGGATGTAACACACGGATTTGGACTTTATGATGAAAAACTTCACCTAATTGCCCAAACACAGGCAATGCCAGACTATACAAATACTGTTTTCATCACATTTGAAAAACCAGGAACTTATAAAATTATGTGTTTAGAATATTGCAGCACAGGTCACCATGTCATGATTAAAGACATTATTGTAAAGCCGAAAGGAGGCAAATAAAATGGAAAGTAAAGCTCGCATTCAGATTAAAAAAGGTGTTGCTTTTTCATTAATTGTTACCTCTATGGTGCTAGTTTTAATGATGTTTTTCGGAGTAATGATGTTATTAAATCAAGGGAACATTGTAAAAATTTCCGCCCAATTGTTTTATAAGGTAATGACTATTCATGGAACAGGAATGATCGGAATTGCCGCATTGGGCGGAAGCGCTATCATGTGGTACTATTTATCGAAATATATTTCTTTGAATCCGAAGGTTTTCTTTACCAACCTCATCTTATCTTTAATTGGTGTGGTTATGATTCTATTCGCTATTTTTGTTTTTAACTTTTCGGATGGATGGACGTTCCTTTATCCCCTGCCATCCGCATCAGCAAAACTAAATGGGTCAACAGGTGCCTTATTATTTTTATTTGGGCTGTTACTGATAGGTATCGGCTATTTAGTCATGTATTTTTATTTAGCTGCAAGATTTATCAAGGAATTTGGCGGTTTAGGAAAATCTCTGGGCTGGGATTATATTTTCAGAGGCAAAAAGGGATATGGACCGCCTGCTGCTGTCGTCGCGACAACAATGGTTATCATAGCCAATTCCACTGGAATCTTGGCTGGTGCTACAGCCATCGTTGAATCGATTATAAATATCCTTTATCCTAAGTTAACGTTCGATCCAATGCTTGCTAAGCACTTAACCTATGCTTTTGGTCATATTTTCGCTAATTGTACTATTTATATGGCAGTCATTGCTGTCTATGAGATTCTCTCTGAATATACAGGGCGTCCATGGAAATCGAATAAAGCCTTTCTGATTGCTTGGAATTTTTCCACCCTGTTTACCTTAATGATTTATACACACCATCTATTAATGGACTTTGCCGTTCCAAGATGGATGTTGATTATTGGTCAAGTATTTTCATATGCTAATGGTTTACCAGTAATGGTGGTAACAGCTTATGGCGCTTTAATGATAGTTTTCCGCTCAAGCGTTAAATGGGACTTTGCTTCAAGTATGATGTTTTTAGCAATGTTCGGGTGGGTTGCTGGTGCTGTACCAGCCATCATTGATGCTACAATCGTTGTGAACCATGTGATGCATAATACGAAATGGGTACCAGGTCATTTCCACACGTATATGGGAATGGGTGTTGTTGCCATGATATTCGGTTTTATGTACTATTTTAATAAAACTGAAGGAAAACATAAGCAAACGGGAATTGATAATCTAGCCATCACCACCTACTTTGTTTTCTTTGCAGGTTTAGCAGGCTCGTTCCTATATGCCGGAAAGATAAGTACACCTCGTCGCTGGGCTGAACATTTACCAGAGTGGACTGGATCGGATCAGGTTGGCGCATTGTGCGGTATTTTTATTATCATAGCTGCAGTTATTTTTACAATAAGATTTATTAGTGGTTTAAGAAAGGTAGGGTCTCTGTCATAGTAATAAGAATCCAGCCAAAGAAACATTGGCTGGATTCTTGATTCTACTTTAGTTATTTTCCATTTTAAATTCATGCTGTGTGTTTTATCTGAGTTTGTTTATTACCTTGGTTGAAAAAATACTTCATCAATGGCGGTGTAACGATGGTTGTAACTAGTACTACTATGACTAAAACGGCAAAAAGTTCTTGGTTGATTAGTTTAGTTTCTAATCCAATCGTAGCAATAATTAATGCAACCTCCCCGCGTGAAACCATGGCAGCTCCAATTCCAAGTGAATTCTTCCAAGAAAACTGTGCTGCTTTTGCCCCCGCGGCCGCACCGAGTAACTTGGTTAAAATAGCAAGGATACTAAGGCCAATCATCAGTCCAATATGTTGAGAGATTCCGTCAAAGCTTACTGACAGACCAATCGAGGTAAAGAATATAGGCACAAAAATAGAATAACTAATGGTTTCCACTTTCTTAAATATTTTTTGTTGATAATCTGTCTGACTAATAGCAATTCCAGCGATATAAGCACCAATAATACCAGCAACACCTGTTAATTCAGCTGCATAAGCAAATACGAAGCAAATAATTAATGCACCCGTGATAAGCGATTCTGTGACCTTTAATGGGGCAAATTTCTTTAAGAGCCATGGAACCACCTTCCAAGCTACTAATATTGCACCGATGAAAAAGAGCACCTTTTTCATAATCATCATGCTTAAATTCACCTCGCCGCCGGCCATACTCATTAAAAAGGCCAAAGCAATAATTACAACGACATCATCAATGACTGCTGCACCTAAAATGGTGGTCCCTTCTTTTGATTGGACCATATTTAACTCTTTAAGTGCTTGGACTGAAATACTAACACTTGTTGCGGAAAGCAATAATCCTAAAAATGCTGCTTCGATTGTTGTCAAATTCATCAACATCCCTGCCAGGAAACCAAAAAATAAAGGAACAATAATTCCGCTGATCCCCACAAAGGTTGATGCCTTCCATGTACGTTTAAATTCTTTAATATCAGTCTCCATTCCGGCAATAAACATTAACAAAATGACGCCAATCTGGCTTAGTTCTTCCAATGTTTTCGTATCGGATACGATACCTAAAACGGCTGGTCCTAAAATAACCCCAATTAGTAATTTTCCCAAGACCGAGGGCTGACCTAATTTAACACTTATATCTCCTGCAATCTTTGAGGCAAATAATATAATCGCTAATTCTAAAATGAATTCCATCGAATTACCACTCCTTTTATACAAAAATTAAAAGGGCCGTTTTTTAACAGACCCTTTTTGGAAAACAAAACAAAAAAAGCCCGTCAACCAAGGGACATAGTAATCCCTTGGTGACAGGCTCCTCCAGGTAAAGCATTTATTTTATTAATACTATTATAACATTTTTAATATTAAACTTCAATGGTAATTAAGTTGGACCAGCGTCCCCATGATTAATCCCACTTTTTCATTTTATCAATTATTTTTTCTTTCAGGATCGTGATAAAGGTTGTTTCACCCTTACTCACTTTTTGCTTATTCCACTCATTAAAGCTTGCAACCGTTATTAAGATTAGTCCTACAATTAGTAAATAGAACCACCACGGCATATTCCCCCAGTAAGGTCTTGTTTGCAGGAATACGTTTAGTAATAAGACGCCCGCTCCCACAAAGAAATATGATTTAATTTGTAAGAACATCCCCGCCATCATCGATACCAATGAAAGCGTTCCTATAATAATTGCATCATAAATTGTGTTACTCGCTAGAGCATCTTGAATTAATAATAGCGAAACGATGATAAGAACTCCCCATTGGATAGCTTTCGTGATAGCAGCATATCTTCCCTTTAAACATCGTCTGATGAAGATGATTAGAATAATAAATGGAAGGACAATCACTTCGCGCTCCCATAGCGGTGGAATATTAAGCTTAGCCATGATTGAATAGTAGGGTTGTAATAAATAAGCGCCACCAAGTATCGTTAAAAGGTCAGAGAACTTTGCGGGTACTCTTTTTCTTTGCAGCAAAAAGGACAACGAGATCAGTATGCCTGGCAGGGCATGACTCCAGATGTTTTGATTCTCGAAACTGTACATAAACGCAAAAAACAGCAAGGAAACTAGTGTGTATCCATCTATTTTTGTCTGAAGAATTTTCGGACCATTTATGATTAGCCTTTTATAGACGAATTGTCCAATAATCGACAGAACTATCCCTAAACCTCCTGCAAGGAGCATTTTTTGCAATCCATTTAATTCACCAAGCAGTGTAAATTCAATAGTAGCAATAAATGTAAAGATTAATGGAATGACCCCTAGAACATCCCAGTTGATTTTATGCAAATAAAACAGTGTCCCAGATGAATAGGCAAGCGTGATAAGATATGGCAGTATATCAAACGGATAAGTTATCATTGTAAATACAATCCCAATCATCGAAAATGGGATTAAATAATAAGCTGTCCGTTTCTTAAATTCATCCTTGGCTAATAATGCAAATAGAAGAATAATACTACTTGTAATTGGAAATTCATAATATCCAAAATAGCGATTGATTACTTGATCTAACCCAGTTGAAACAATTAAGAATAAGGAAGTAAAACTGCCATAAAGAAAACCTTTGATTTTCCATTCTACCATAGTCAATTTTGTACTAAAAGCATAAACAAACAACGCCAAGATAAACCCGTAAACGGATTCAGTTTGAAAAACAAACCATGAAAATAAGAGCGCAAATGGATAGAGGCTGTGTCCTACCCATCCAAACGCAAATGAAATGTTGAAGTCATTTCTCCGACATAGATAAGCAATCAGAAGCATGATCACTGCACCGGTAGAAGCAATTAATGAGTTCATTGTATGACTGAAAGAAATTTTCAGCATCATTGCTTGGATGATAGAAAAATACGTAAGCAGTGCTGCTGAACTCACTAAAAAAGGGACCCATTTCGTACCTATTTTTTTATACAAATAATAATACATCCCGATTCCAACTAATAAAACAAGTGGTTGAACCCAAAGATGATTCATCGGATTAAACAAAGCATGGAAAATGGCAAGTGTATAGAATGCCTGTGAGGTATATAAAGATACTTTATCTATCTCCTTTTCCCCTGCCTTTTTCCAAAAAAAACCTGTAAATAATACCAAGATTGCCCCAATAGCAAAATTCATTCCATATCCATATTCATGAAGATACACAGAATAGTTACTGTTAATTTCTTCTCCAAAAGCTATGATAGCCAGACCAAGTAAACTTGGCATAATCCATAGTGCTACTTCCTTTAGAACAATCCTTGATTCCTTCTTATAGACTAAATAAGCAGCAACCATAAATAGTATTAACATGACACCTAGTTCCCACCATAATAACATCGAAATACCCGTCATCATAGCAAGCGCCATAATCGACAAGCCCACATCTCTTGAAGCTGTCTGAATAATCTTTAGGTACTTTGAAAGTAGTGTTATACCCAACAGACTAAATAGGATCAAACCGGTGATGGATAACTGCAAAGAAAAGTTGACCATATCGAAAGGTTTGGTCAATAATGCAATCATTTCATACATACCAGAGGCAGCAAAAACCGCACTTAAATACGGAAATAACCTTCTTGAACTGTGATGGGACAAATAAATAAAGTTAACTGCAATAATAAAATAAGCAAGCATAAGCACAACCGATGGATTCCCTGCACGGAAAAGAATTCCTTCGAGACTTATGTAAATAAATGCCAAACCAGAAATCACAGCACTTGTATATTGGAAAGCTTTATTTAATGTAAACTTATCATTCAAGACCTTAGGAACGAAAACCATCCCAAACCCGATAAGAGCATAGACTATTTCTCCAAAATAATCGAGGAAGCTATGCTCAATTAACTGATAGGCGCCATAAACAATCATGATACTAAAAATAAAATGATATTCTTTACGCCCGCTCACATACATCATTGATAAATAGATAATAGCTGTTAACAACAGATTGAAGCTATATAAAACCTCATTATCGTATAAAAAAAGCATAAACAATGTACACAGAACGAGATTTACCTGGACGTAAGGAATGAACTCATTTGTAAATAATTTGAATGATTCCTTATGTTTTAACTTGTGATAAACAAAAATGAGGATCGCATTGAAAATCATCATCCCCATGTAGAAGAAATCGATCTTCAGATGGAAGCTTGCTAAAAGAAAAGCCATTCCTAATGATATCGAAACAAACGAGAACCAAACAAATAAACGTGAAGCTAAGTTTTTTGCAAATAAATAATAAACAATGACTGGAAGCAAACTACCGAGCGTTCCGAGAAGATAACGTCCCTCTCCAGTGATGGATAAATATGGTCCTAAAAGCTCAAACCACCCAAGTGAAAGGATAAAAATAGGTAAAAACAAACTTCCAAGGACACTAAAAGCAAACGCAGTCTTTTCTATTTTCAATATTTTTTTCGTTAAAAAGGCAATACCGTAAAATAATAAAGCTACAATTGCAATCGATCCACTTTTCATGATACTCGTCATGGATTCCCAATTACTTGTGGCTACAAACAGCCCCCCAATTAATAAGAAGATCACCCCTATGTTCAATAACCAGGTAATATTTCTTTCACGAATTTCTTCTGGTGTCTGTGTTTTCTTCACTTTTTGAGGTTTTTGCGTAACTAGAATTTGGACCTGTGCACTTTTTTCAATTACAGGAGGTTTTGACTCCATCTCTATTAAATCCAAATGGTATTGATAATGTGCTTTTGCAACCGTGTCGACTATGGCCTCAGAAAGGTATCCCTCCTCTCTTAGTGCGAATAACTCTTTTCTAAAAATTTTCCGCTGCTCATCCCGTATATTCGAATCCATAAACTCTCCCCGCAATCATACCAAAATGGTCTTTCTTCCAAAATTTTCTTTATGGTGTAATTTTACACCATTTAATGATATTTTTCCATTATTTTCTCAAAAAAACGAATCTCTCAATAATACTTTTCTTAAAGAATTTACGTTTGGGTAAAATATCTGTATGATGAAAGAAGATTTACTTAAATAGACGGAGGAAACTATGCTTACCTATAATGAAAAATTAGCGATTATTGAATCATTCCCAGAATTAGAACGAAAGAATGTTTCGCTGGGACGAGTCAATTTTCAATTCGAAGACAGTGTCTCAGATAAGAAAAACATTGTTTATCACTTACATCCAAATGGAAATGGTTTTGTTTATGCTGGACAACTAGACAATTATGATACGGATGAAAAAGGGTTGGTTAATATCCGAGATTTCACCGAAGATCAACTACGTAATTTGTTAAAAGAAGCCATTCAATCCCTCTCACCGGTCGAGAAATCTACTGGAGAAGAAGCCATTATTGGGGATTCGAAAGAGGAGCGCTGGGTCGATAGCGAAAAAAATCTCCTCATTTTAGTTGAAGAAAATGAATCTTGGAATATCTATTTTGGGTTAAATCTTGATAATACCTTTGATACCTATGAGGAAGCTGAGGCATTTTTACAAGAAGAGGGCTTTTCTAGGAAGTAGACCTATAACAAAGGCGGCGCATCAATGGCACCGCCTTTTCTTTATGCAAGTTCTTTGTCGATCCACTCATCAAGGCGGATAATGCTTTGTTTAGCCCGTTCATATTCAATCGTTCGATAATGATGCATGCCGCCTTCTTCTTCATCCTTTTCATCGGCCCATTTAACAATTTGCTGTAATGGTGTCCGGACAATATCGTTGGATGGCAAAAATGAGTCTGTATGAAATAAAATGGCGAGTGCAATCGTCTTGGCTTTGATTGGATTTTCACCAAGACGAATCAGGAGCTTATGCGCCCTTTCCGCCCCCTTTATGGGGTGAATGTCATTTTGTTTGTATAAGTCATAATCCCATTTTCCATTTTTATACCATGTATAGTGACCCATATCATGGAGAAGTCCTGCTTTTGCGGCAATGTCAACATCCAGTTGATGCTCTTTCCCTAATTGAAAGGCATGGTAAGCAACAGCAATCGCATGGGCAAGACCTGAACGGTTCAAATATTTTTGGGCAATATGATGTTCAAATATACTTAATAAGGTAACGTCTCTCATGCGATTTCTCTCCTCACTTTATTAAAATAATATATTTTTTTTATTATATGCTAACAATTGGTACATGGCTAATTTTTTTATATTAGTCTGTTGATTGCAGCGAAGGGCGCTTCGCTTTCCGCTATTTTAAAAAAATGCAGCAGGCATTTGAATGCCTGCTGCTACTTATTACAAATTATTTTATCGTTTCGACTTTCGGTAGCCTTCATCCTGTGCTTCTTTTTCTGAACAAAACCAGATGATATTATCGGTGGTCGAATCATAATAATTACCGCCAGGTACATGATAGATATGTGAATTCACATTTCCCTTTATTTTCCCCTTACAATCTAAGTTGGTTTCTTGATCATCACTTGGGTTATTTTGGTAGTTGGTTCCTGAGGATGTATTAGAATTTGCAGCTTTTTCATCCACACCTTTAGCATTTTCTGTGTTATACCCATCATCTAGTGCATAATTTTCAATTGACCAAATGCCCACACCCTTTTTTTGTGCTTTCTTTTGGATTGCATAAAATTCATCAACATATTGCGTATTGGGTGCATAAATATAGGCAACTCGGGCAAGGCCTTCCTCAAGCAGCATTTCATTAAACATTTTTCCATTAACGTAAATATAGGCTAGTAACCGCCCATATTTATCTCGTCCTCCACCAAGCCCTGGTTCGATTTCGACTTTGGTCCCAACAGAGAGAATTTTCTTTGTATACTCAGACGCCTCCGGACCAAAAGGCTGAACTCCTAACCTGGGATGATGTGTCTCTGGCGTATCCACACAAAGCATTCTTACCTTTTCAATTTTCCCATTTAAGTTTATATCTACAGTATCCCCATCGACATTCTTTACAATGGTCGCAGGAAGTAATTTCTTATTCTCCATTTTTTGTTCAGCTGTTTGGGATTGAGATTGTGTAGATGTTTTTGTATCGTTCGTTTCATTGGTATCCACTTCGTAGCGTTTCGCATTAGAAGAGGTGTTTGTATCACTTGTTTCGCTAGTGGTGTCGCTACCGGAACACCCTGTGAGTATGAAAGATATACTTACGATGATTAAGATGATTAATTGAAAAAATCTATTGTTCATTGATAATACCCCTTTAAGTTATTCCTTTGTTGCAAAAAAAAGAGAGAAGTTAATGCTTCTTCTCTCTTTGACCTTGTTATTTTTCTTCTGTTTCTGTGTTACCTTTTGGACCTAAATATTCATAATCATTCGGGTTGATTGGTGTGTATCCCTCTGGCTTATAGAATCGTAGTAAGTCTTTGTAAACAATTTCATCAGACATTTTAAGCTCCATATTAACTTTGCTAGCTACATCCTTACATGTATTACTATCTTCTAGTAATTCACCTGTTGTTGAGGAGTAACATTTTTCATTAATCTGGATAGCATCAGATGTTACAAAGTCACCGTTTCTAAATAACGCCCAATTACGGTGTTGTTTAGAAAGTAAGTCTGAACCAAATTCCATATAATCTTTGGTATCTATTCCTAATAAATGAAGAACCGTTGGACGGACATCTACTTCTCCACCAACTTGGTGTTGAACTCCACCTTTAACGCCAGGTACGTGAATAAATAATGGAACACGCTGTAATTTTGCATTGATTGCGGGTGTGATTTCGTCAACACCCATAACCTTTGCCATTGCATCATTATGGTTTTCAGAGATCCCATAATGGTCACCATACATCACAATGATTGTATTATCATACATACCGTTAGCTTTTAAATCATTAAAGAACTGTTCAAACGCTTGATCCATATAGTTTGCGGATTGGAAATATTGGTTTACAACCGTATCCCCGTAATCCCCAGCAGGAAAATTTGTATCTTCCGGATCCATTTCAAATGGGAAATGGTTAGACAATGAAATAAATTTTGTATAGAACGGCTGCTTTAAGCTTTCAAGTAATGGAATAGATTCTTTAAAGAAAGGTTTATCCTTCATACCATAGTTTTTTGTATTTTCATCCGACATGCTGTAGTACTCTGCATCAAAGAATTGATCGTATCCAAAGGCTTTATAGATAACGTTTCGATTCCAGAACGTCTTATAGTTACCATGTAACACAGCAGAACTATATCCCTGTCCTTTTAGAATAGCAGGCATAGCTTGATAGGTGTTTTGAGCCTTGTTAACAAATACCGCACCTTGTGCCATCGGATATAAGGAATTTTCCATCAAGAATTCGGCATCTGATGTTTTCCCTTGACCTGTTTGATGATAGAAATTATCAAAATAGAAAGTATTATTGTCATGTGCTAAAGAGTTTAAAAATGGCGTTACTTCTTGCCCGTTAGGCATTTTATAATCAATCATAAAACTTTGAAATGATTCCATTGAGATATAAACAACATTCATACCCTTAGCTTTACCAAAGTATTTTGGATTTGGTGCTGCATAGTTTGCTTTTCGGTAGTTCTCAACGTCAGTAATATCACTGCTATCAGCCAACGCACGCTGGCTTGAAGATTTTATATTTTGAATGACATCATAAATTGTAAAATTGTACGCACCAAGGTATTTCACTAAATAATTTCGGTCAAAGGAACGTGACAACAGTTGTGGTCGATCCTTCTCAGCTAAACCTAAATTAAATAGAAAGGTAGTGATTGAAAATAATAGAACAATTTTATATGTTTTTCTGTTCGTTACCGTTACTTTCTTGAAAATCGTTAAAGCTAATGCGATTAAAATAAACATATCAGTAAAATAAAAAATATCAAATGGTGACATTAGTGAAAGTGCACTATCCCCAAGTTGTCCAGCATTCGTCTTCGTTTGCATTAACACTGGCACTGTTATGAAATCATTAAAGAAACGATAATAGGCAATATTTGCATACAATAAGAATGATAAAAAGAAATTTATTAAGATCATAATCAACTTTGAATGCTTTTTAAATAGAAGTGCTAGACCAAAGAAGAAAAGTGCTGAACTTAATGGATTTATCAAAAGCAAAAACTTTTGAAGGTTATTTTCTATACCTAGGTTAAATTCAATTTGATAAGCAGCATATGTTTTAATCCAAAATAATAAAACAGCCGCTGCAAAGAATGTAGTATGACTATTTTTTAATGTTTTAGGTAGTCTAATTTTATTCATTTAAAAAATCTCCCCTCACTTACCAATTAAGCTTCGGTAAACGAACCTCAATTACTATATCACATCTTTATTGAAAATAAAAACAAAAATCATGCTATTTCTACCTAATCTTATCAACAAAAATCTACATTATCTGCTAATTGTTCAGTCACTTTTCCAACCAAATCTTTAAATGTTGATAAATTCTTATAATCGTAAGATACCTTCTATTTCTATGTCATTTAATTGTTGGACATGACTATTTTCGTTTCCTCAATAATATAAGACGAATATGTTTTATTTTAGTTTCATTTTTTTAACCAAAAGTGGGATCTTTCCCTCAAATCCTAAACATTTATTGGTTTCAATGTGATTGAGTCGTCATTTCTACATATCATAAACCTGAAAGTATGAGGGAGCAATATGAATATAGTCTTATCTTTACATGTGTGAAGCTACAGATAACTTGAATGAACAAAGTAAACATTGGAAAGTATATACACAGAGGAAAGAAGAAAAAATTTAAAGGAGAATACTATGCCCAGAATAAGACCTGAGTTTACAAAAAGCTCCTATTTTGTTGATGAGCCAGGAAATTGGCATTTTAAACCTGGCGCTCCGAAGGAACTCCAAGCCGCCCTTGATGATTATCTCAATAGCTTGGGGGATGTGGATGAGCCAGGATCAATCAATGGGGTACATATCGACTATCCCTAGGAATGGATAAATGCCGCCATATAATAGAAGAAAACGATTACATCTCTGTTGGATTAGAATCGAAAAAGAAATAATCAAATAAATAATTAGGAGTGAATGTCATGAATGTTAACCGAGTAAAACAGATTTTGTCGTCTTCCGCCGATATTGAAGTCAAGTATAATGGTGTATCCGTATGGATTGACCAATTAAATGAGGATGGACGTACCGCTACAGTTCATTTACGCGGGCCATTAGAAGAACGGTCCATTGTTGAAGTAGGAGAGTTAATCGAAGAATAATTAGCTAAGGCTCTTTTCGTAAACTTTGTTGCTTTAGGAGCTTTTTAAGGGGCATTTACTAAGTTCCTGGGCAATTTTCGCATATGTTCTTACGAAAAGATGCCACGAAGCATATAGTTTTACGGGTTGATGAACCTATACGAAAAACAACAATCTATGCGAAAATAGCCTTAGCTAAAGAACAAAAGGCAGGATTGATTTCCTGCCTTATACCATGTCTTCATTTTCTTTTTCAATATCACTTGGCTCTGGTTGTACCCCTCGGACCATACCTTCAAGTACCTCTCTATTATTCCTACTCGCATCTTTCCCTGCACCTGGTGCCATATTGGCCATTGGAAGCTGTTCTAATTCTTTACCTCTTGGCATTCTCATCACTCCTTTTCCTTACAGTTAAGGTTTCCATTAAGGAGGAATATTAATTACCCAACTTTTGGTTAGTGATGAATAATGCTGTTCTTCGCTAATAATTGTAGAGTCATGTCATCCATTGGGGGATTATGAAGACCTGCCCGTACGTCCCGATAGTATCGTTGCAATGGATTACTTAATGAAAGACTTTTTGCTCCAACGATTCTCATTGCCAAGTCAACAATTTCAATGGCCAAATTGGTCACTGTTAATTTGGCCGCCCCTAAACTTGTGATCATATCTTCCCTACCATTTTCATTTGAAGAATCCCACTGTTTGGCCACTCCATATAAGAAGTACTCCGACTGCATTATTTTTAGCTCAATCTCTCCCAGTTTTTGTTGAACATTTGGTAAATCGATGATCGTTCCCACAATACTATTGGGGGAATATTCCTTTGCAAATTGAATGGCATATCTTTGGGCAGCTTTTGCTATGCCAAGATAACATGCTGGAATATGCAGAAGCCATCCATTAGCTTTTTTTCCGGCCGAACCAAACTCCTCGACCAAATGATCATCAGGGACAACACAATGATTCAATATTAAGTCATGACTACCTGTTCCCCTTAAAGCGATACTGTCCCAAGTTTCTTCAATAACTATTCCATTTGTTGTACGGGGGATTAGAAAATTTGCCACTTCAGCTGTCTCTTTAATCGTTGCACTGACAATAAAGAAATCGAGGACAGGAGACATGGTTGTAAATGTTTTTCTCCCGTTTATTATCCAACCGTTTTGACCTTTTTCTGCGGTTGTTTCCGGTCTTCCGCCACGAGTCGGGCTACCTGTTCTTGGTTCACTTTGAGCACTATTTATTAATGCTCCATTTTTCACATGCTCACACAGCTCCTTATAGACATGCTCCTTCCATGTGTTTTTTTCATGAAGATTCATAATAATTCCCATGTGCCATCCTATAGAAAGAGCTGTTGCTCCGTCACCTTCAGCAATCGTTTCTTGCAGTCGAATTAACTCATAAAGTGTTATTTCCTTTCCGCCATACCTTGAAGGTACAGTTAACGAAGTATATCCTGTATTTTTAAGGTCCATTATATTGGCATAGGGAAAGCTGCCATCAATGTCTATTTGATGTGCTCGTAATAGGAATTGTTTCGAAAGGCTACTCATAAGGTCAATTCGTTCATCTATAGTCTGTTTTTCTAGAAAATCCATTATGTATCTCCCCCATTATCTTCTTTTTAAGATTGTACATCTATAATACAGAAAAGATATACAATTCGGAAAAAATATGTAAAATGTAATAAACCTTTTTTCAAATCCTTCAAAAAAAATTTTTAAGTTTGTGTCAAATGTGTGTCATACCTCACTGAAAAACAACAATCTCTTGTTCTATAATACAAGAAGTAAATTTTTCCAAGCTGATGAACATATTTTATAACAAATGAATGAGCAAATACTAAAACAGCATGGAATTGAAGGGGGATTTTTATGAAACAAGGATCGAAACAACTATTTATACAAACTGGTAGCCTTGTTGCCGGTTTTATGGTTTGGGTACTTATATCATCACTTATGCCTTTTATCAAAGAAGATATAAATCTTACATCTACACAAATAGCACGGGCAACAGCCGTCCCTGTAATTCTTGGATCACTGCTTCGAGTTCCGATTGGCTATTGGACCAACCGCTATGGAGCTCGGCTATTATTTACATTCAGCTTCATTATACTACTTATCCCTATTGCGTTATTAAGTTATGCAAATTCCCTTCTTAACCTTATCCTTGGTGGATTATTACTTGGGATCGGCGGTGCTGTTTTTTCAGTTGGGGTTACCTCCCTGCCAAAATATTATCAAAAATCAAAGCATGGATTTATCAATGGAATATACGGAGCAGGAAATATTGGAACAGCGATTACTTCCTTTTCAGCACCGATACTTGCTACCTCATATGGTTGGAGAAACACCATAAAAATTTTCCTGCTGGTTGTTCTTATCTTTGCTCTATTAAATTTTATATTTGGTGATAGAAAGGAACGAAAAGTTAACATATCATTGCCAGACCAAATCAAAGATGTCTATAGAAATCCAAAACTATGGTTTCTTAGTTTATTTTATTTTATCACCTTTGGTTCCTTCGTCGCCTTCACCATATATTTACCATCATTTTTAGTAAATCACTTTGAATTAGATAAAGTCGATGCTGGCTTGAGGACAGCTGGATTTATTGCTTTGGCTACTATTTTTAGACCCATAGGAGGATGGCTAGGCGATAAAGTTAATCCATTTCTTATTTTAATGGCTGTTTTCTTTAGTTTAACTTTTGCAGGATTTCTCTTGTCATTTACTCCATCGCTGCCGATCTATTCATTTGGCTGCTTATTAGTGGCTTTCTTTGCGGGAATTGGTAATGGCGCAATTTTTAAATTAGTCCCATTATATTTTTCTAAACAAGCTGGAATTGTGAATGGTATTGTTTCGGCCATGGGGGGGCTTGGTGGTTTTTTCCCGCCAATTATTCTTACTATTCTCTTTGATTGGACTGGGCATTATGCAATTGGGTTTATGACTCTGTCCGAGTTTTCTTTAGCAAGTCTAGTTATTGTAGTTTGGCTTTATTACCAAGATAAGCTAGATATTTCTGCTAAGATAGTCAACCATGCTCTGGATGGCATTTGTGTAACCGATATTCATGGAATTATCCAAAGCGTAAATCCTGCATTCACAAAAATTACCGGCTATAGTCAAGCAGAGGTTGTCGGTAAAACTCCAAGTGTTCTTCAGTCCGGTGAACATGGCATTGAATTTTACAAAAAGATGTGGGCTAGTTTAAAGACAAACGGTGTTTGGGAAGGGTACATTTGGAATAAACGCAAAAATAATGATATTTACAGAGAATGGCTTACCATTACTGCCATTAAAGATGACGCAGGAGAAACGAAAAACTATGTAGGTATGTTTTATGAAGATAACGAAAAAGCATAGAAAAGTAGATTCAGATTGTCGAGAAAGGGTATTTTTCTCGGCAATTTTTTATTTTGTCAGAATCTAAATACTAAATTTATTGATTGTCCATGCAAATGGGCATGTTGATTTCCGCTCCGGGCACTCGCTTTCCGCGGGGAGGCAAATCAACTTAAAGGATTACAACACACTTTTTCCAACCTTGTATGTGTGTCACAATCTTTTTTATATTTTGGCAGGCTGCAGTAAGAAGAGCCTGTTCGCTCACATTCTTCAATCCCCGTAACCGGCAGTAGCGAAACCAGTGCAGCTCTTCCTGAGTCTCAATTTTTTCCTTTCTAAATGTATAATGGATTTTCCCTGATTTAGATAAGCGATTTAACCTTACCCTTTCCTTGTGCTCCTCCCAACTATGTCGTGTTACAACTTTTTACCTTATTTTTTGAGCGTCAATCAAACAAGGAAGATGTTCATCAGGTACCAAATCATTAATAGATACAAATTCATATTCACTTTGGCTAGACTCTTTTGGCTTGAACATTATTATTTATTAGTTGAGTTGAAGGTCTTATTGAAAACACTCTGTTGATTGGCGCGGAAGGCATGAAGACTCCTGCGGGAGTACGGGTCAGGGGAGACCCCGCAGGAGCGAAGCGAAGAGGAGGCTCCCCGGCACGCCCGCGGAAAGCGAAATGCCTGGAGCGCCAATCAACAGACCTGTTTAAAGTCTATATACCAATAATACTATAACGAATTAACGCGGTTGATCGTTGAAGTAATTGAATAAAATAAAAGGCTGACCAAGGGTTTTTTGACAACCTGAGATCTTCCTCAAGGAAGGTCTTTTTTTGTTAAGCAGAGAAATTATTACAACTTTTTGTCAACAACCCTGTGTTCACAGTTCGTTCACCGTTTTTGTGACGTACGTCACAAAATTCATGCTACCATCTGTTTTATATTAATATCACAAACAACACTTTCTTATAAGAATAACATTTGAAAACAATTTAGGGGGAAAAAATAATGGCCCGAATAAATTATTGGAATCCAGAAGACGAAAAATTCTGGAAAGCAGAAGGAAAAAAACATGCACAAAGAAATTTGTGGATATCTGTCCCATCATTGATGATTGCTTTTATTGTCTGGCAAATTTGGTCGGTAGTTGCAGTTAGACTTAACGACATCGGCTTCCATTTTACTGAAGAACAACTCTTTACACTTGCAGCTATACCTGGCCTTGTTGGGGCCACACTTCGCTTTGTTTATACATTCGCTGTGGGCTCGATTGGCGGTAAGAATTGGACCGTTATTTCAACGGCAATCTTAGCCATTCCGGCAATTGGAATTGGATTTGCAGTCCAAAATCCGGACACACCATTTTCTATCATGTTATTACTTGCAGCCCTTTGTGGTCTAGGCGGCGGAAATTTCTCATCTTCTTCAGCAAATATTAGCTTTTTCTTTCCGAAAAAAGAAAAAGGAACAGCGCTTGGTATAAATGGCGGTTTAGGAAACATGGGTGTATCAGTGGTTCAATTCGTTACACCGTTAATTGTTACTTCAGGCACTTTTGCACTAGTTGGTGGTAATCAAGTGTTAGCTAATGGTCAGAAAGTTTGGTTACAAAACGCAGCCTTTATCTGGGTTATACCAATTGTTATTTTAACACTACTAGCCTTGTTTAAAATGGATAATGTTCCTGGTGCTAAACAATCTGTAGGTGAACAATTTGTAATCGTAAAACGTAAACACACTTGGATTATGACTGCCCTTTATGTAGCAACATTTGGTTCATTCATTGGTTATTCAGCAGCCTTTCCGCTTCTATTAAGATCACAATTTCCTGAGCATATTTCACTTGCCTTCCTTGGTGCATTAGTGGCAGCAGCTGCAAGACCCGTGGGAGGATGGTTGGCCGACAAACTTGGCGGCGCTAAAGTAACTGCCTATGTTTTAGTCATCATGGGCATTGGCGCAGCAGGAGTGATTTACTTCCTAAATGGGAAACAATTTGCTGGATTCTTAGCAGCATTCTTACTTCTTTTCGTTGCATCTGGCATTGGTTCTGGCTCGACGTTCCAAATGATCCCTAACCTGTTTATTCCTAAAGAAGCAGCACCAGTCATCGGATTCTCAGCAGCATTTGCAGCATATGGTTCATTTTTTATTCCAAAGCTATTCGGATGGTCTGTTAAAGCAACAGGCACTCCAGTTACAGCCTTTTACTTCTTTATCGCTTTTTATGTCATATCATTTGCACTCAACTGGTATTATTATCAAAGAAAAGCTACAGCAACTAAATCACTTACACAGCAAGTCGGGTAATTCCGACTTGCTTTTTTTATAAGGCTCTATTAAAATTGATTGTTAATTTCTCCAGGCGCTCCAAACAACATATTGTTATAATCACCAATGAGCTTTTCATAGCCATAAAAAAACGCAGTCTTTAAACTGCGTTTAAAATGTTGCTTATACTCGTTCTATCGCAACTGCACATGCCTTATATTCGGCAGTTCCTGAAATGGGATCATACTCATTTAATGTTAATACATTAGTCGGAGTTTCACTCCAGTGAAAGCTCATAAATACTAATCCAGGTACAACCTGTTCTGTAACCTTAGCCTTAACCTCAAGTTCCCCTCTTCTTGAACGTACCCGAACGACCTCCCCATCCATGATTCCAAGGGCAGTTGCATCGTCCGGATGGATATCAAGGGTCTCTTCCGTTTGTTTCACCTTCACACCTGAGGCATAGTGACGGGTCTGAGAATGGGTATTATATGATTCATAGCGACGACCTGTTGTAAGAGTAAATGGATAGTCTTCATCAGGTAATTCTAACGGTGCCGTATAATCCACTGGTACAAATGGCGATTTTTTCGTCGGTGCACCTTGTTGATGGAATCTTTCATGCATAATAAAAGTCCCTGGATGATTTTCGTCTGGACATGGATAGTGAATACTATACTCTTTTTCAAGCCGCTCGTAGGATATCCCGCCATACATCTCCCAAGCAAGCTTCCTCACTTCATCCCAGATTTCTTCGCTATTGTTATAGCTTAGAGGATAACCCATGATTGTTGACAATTCACATAGTATTTCCCAATCCTCTTTCACATTTGGAAGTGAATCTACTGCTTTCCGAACCCTTTGGACTCTCCGATCAGTGTTGGTATAAGTACCATCTACCTCACCCCAAGAGCGCGCTGGCAAGACAACATCTGCCATCCGTGCTGTCTCAGTCATAAAAATATCTTGGACAACTAACAAATCTAGTTTCTCTAACAATGTTTTCGTATGATTCAAATGCACATCGGCAAGAAGAGGATTCTCTCCGATAATATAAAGAGCCTTCAGTTCACCCATTTCTAAACGGTCAAACGTCCGCGTTTGTGTATCTCCTGCCTGCGGGTTTAATTCGACCTTCCATTCCTTTTCATAACGGGCACGGTACTCGTCATTTGCTAGACTCATTGCACCAGCTAATTGGTTAGGAAGGCATCCCATATCCCCTGCCCCTTGGACATTGTTTTGGCCCCTTAATGGCATAATCCCTGTCCCAGGTTTTCCAATATTTCCAGTTAATAATGCAAGGTTAGCGATATCAAATACATTATTAACGCCACAGTGATGCTCTGTAATACCAAGTGTGTACGCAATCATTGAACAGTTTGATGAAGCATACTCTCTAGCTGTAGCGACAATATCCTCTGCCTGCAAGCCAGTAATTGTTGCTGCATATTCAGGTGTATACAGTTCCACTTGTTTTTCTAGCTTCTCAAAGTCCACTGTAAATTGTTTGATAAACTCAGGGTTATATAAACCCTCTTTAAGGATGACCCGGATGAAAGCATTGATAAGGGCAATATCTGAACCAACATTTGTTTGTAAATGACGATGAGATACTTTTACCATATCAATTTTCCTTGGATCAATGACGATTATTTTCAGCCCTGCTTTTGCCGCCTTTTTCATACGATTAGCAATAATTGGGTGCGCCTCTGTCGTATTTGAGCCCATCAAAAGTAATACTTCAGCACGATCAAAATCCTCAAGTGTATTTGTTGGGAAACCGCTTCCAAAAACAGTTGCCAGACCGGCAACACTAGGAGCGTGTCAGGTTCGATTACAGCCATCAATGTTATTACTTTGAATGACCGTCCTCATGAATTTTTGGGTAATAAAATTGGATTCATTCGTGGACCGCGCACAAGCAAACATCGAGATCGCGTTTGGTCCCCATATTGATTTAATGGTAGATAATTTAGATGCAATATATTGATAGGCTTCATCCCATGTCGTTTCAACCAGTTTACCCGCTTTACGAATGAGTGGTGAGGTTAATCTATTTTTTGCATGTACATATTCATAGGCAAATGCCCCTTTTACACATGTTTGTCCCTTATTAACAGGTGCTTCCTTGTCCCCACGGATTTTCATTATTCTGTTGTCTTGAACTTCAAGGACTAGACCACATCCCGTACCACAATACCCGCAAATCGTTTTGACTAAATTTGATTCACCCAAATTTTTCACTCCTCCATAAAAACATTTATACCTATATAAACATATTAATCTATTTATTCCGATTTTAGATTGCTTTTTTTTTAAATATTTGTCTATTTTTTGAAAAAAAATGTGTAATAAAAAAACGAGAGAATAGTTCTCCCGTTTTTAAGCAATTTTTGCTGGTAATAAAATATTAAAGGTGGTTCCTTTATCGGGTTCGCTTTCGACAAAAACCTTCCCATTATGGCTTTCTATGATTTTGAAACTTACCATCAATCCTAAGCCGTTCCCGTTCTTCTTGGTTGTGTAAAAGGGTTCCCCGAGTTTCTTTAATTTCTCTTTGGATATGCCCACACCCGTATCTTGAATTGAAATCTGAACATTGTTGTTGTGAATAATTGTTTTAACATGGAGTTCACCACCATTAGGCATGGCTTCGATTCCATTTTTGATAAAATTTAGAAATACCTGTTTTAAACGATTTTCATCACATTCAATTTGAATGATGTCCTGATTACAATCAAAAGTCAAACGAACATTTTTCTTTCTTGCTTCAAATTCAAGCAGAGAGACAACGTTTTTGATAACAGGAACGACATTTTTTTCTTCCAATTCAACGGCTTTTGGTTTAGCCAATACCATAAAGTCCTCAACAATGGTATTTACCCGTTCAATTTCATCGAGAATAATACTCAAAAACTCCAATCGCTCCGGATCCTTTTCATCTAACTGCAAGAATTCCGCATACCCTTTCATGGAGGTAAGTGGATTACGTATTTCATGAGCAACCCCTGCAGCTAATTGACCCACCGCTGCCAATTTATCCTGCCGATGTAAGACTTCTTCTGTTCTCTTCCGTTCGGTTATGTCATTTCGAATGGCGAGATATTGATATGGTTTCCCTTGATCATTCAAAAATGGAACGATTGTTGTGTCCACCCAATAAAAGGTCCCATCCTTTGCTTTATTTCTAATTTCACCTTTCCATACATTACCGGAACCAATGGTCTTCCAAAGATTTTTGAAAAATTCTTTTGAATGGAAACCTGAATTTAATATATTATGGTCTCTGCCAAGGATTTCTTCCCGGCTGTATTGTGAAATTTCACAGAACTTTTCATTTACACTAGTGATAATTCCTTTTGCATCGGTAAATGCAACAATCGAGGATTGATCAAGAGCAAATTTAATATCAATATTCTCTTTGATCGTTTCTTTCAGATGACCTTCTGCCTTTTTTCTTTTCGAAATATCTGAACGAATGGCTATATATTGGACTGGCTTTCCTTTTTTATTCAAAAATGGAACGATTGTGGTATCAACCCAGTAAAACGATCCATCCTTTGCTTTATTACGAATTTCTCCTCGCCATATTTTACCTGAGCGAATCGTTGTCCATAAATCTTTGAAGAAATCTTTAGAATGATATCCAGAATTTAAGATTCGGTGATTCTGGCCAATAATCTCTTCTTTTGTATATTTGGAAATCTCCTCAAATTTATCATTAACAAATATTATATTTCCTTTGGGATCTGTAATGGCAACAATTGTCGAAGCATCAAGAGCAGCTTTGATATCCTTCAAATTTGTATCTGAAGCCACTAATTGTTTGCTAATTAATGTACTTGATACAAGTAGCCCTCCAATAATTAAAATAGTCAAGAATAATACCAAATAAATAAAGAATGGACTATCTGCACTTGATCCGTTAATCCTTTCACTTACTGTCGTTAATGTACCTTTTCTCAAAAGAAAATGACCTTCAATAATTGCTAACGACATAATTAAGGCACTAACTGGCTTTAGCCAAACCTGGTTACTTTGGGTAAAGCTTTTGGAGGAAAATAGAATCCATAAAGAAAATAAAAAAGATCCAAAGATTAATAGTCCTGAAAAAAGAAACAAATAAACATTATATTTAATTATGACATTCATGGCGTATAAACAGATTACATGGATGGCAATAACAGCAAACGTTAGAAACAAACTTGCTAAGAATAAATGATATGACTTTATTTGTTTACCGAACAATGTCAAAAAAGCCATTCCTGTAAAGGCAATGCCGATAATAATCGAGAGAATCGTTAGTGGAATATGATAACTGGCAAACCTGTTTGTATCTGCTGAAATGAGCCCAATAAAATTCATAATCCAAATCCCGATACCAATCGAAAATGTACCACCCAAAAACAAAAGCCGCTTATTTTTTTCAGACGACTTCACTAAAATAAACATATCTAATGCTGTATATGATGCCATGAGAGTTAAAGCAATGGCAATTATTATGAAATAAGGTTGAAAAGTCCCTATCATTGCATTCATTTACGAGCATCCCCCCATATCTATTCCTTTTCTACTATGATTGTAATGGAAAGTGATGGGTTATGGAAGTACAAAATTTAAGCGAAGGTATCATTTTCCCCTATATTTTAACCTTGATTCCGCCTTTCGATGAAATAAATAAAATGGTCTAATGAAAATTTTTTTTGTGACAAAAGACTTATTTTAAAAAAAGGGCTGATTATTTAAAAAAAAGTCTACACATTTTAAATTATTTCGGCTATACTGTACTATAACAAGAACGAAATAAATAAACTGTATTAATAAAGGAGGAGTTTTATTATGTTAATGAGTCCAGTTGAGTTTTTCCGCACTTTACAAAAAAAGGAATGTTCAGAATGTGGTCAACACATGGAGGAACAGGCAGAAAGTTATTTTATGGAATGTGAAAAATGTTTAGCTAAAAAAGAAGAATAGCTCCAAAAAACTCTCCAACATTGGAGAGTTTTTTCGTTATCTCAGATGTAATTTGATGTTTTTACCTTTTAGGAGAGAATTAGGAAGGCATAATCCCTTATCTTGATGCGAAAGCTTTAGATAAGGAGTTGATATAGATGACTAAAAAGGATGAATCTCAGAGTTATCAAACTAGAAACCCTTTAAAAGGAACTTATGCTACTCATACGAAAACTGTTTCAGGGGATTCTGTAGATAAACTTAGGAATCTTGAAGAAGCAAACACTTTAATTAGCGGCGATGAAATTCACCAGCAAAATGAAAATCTTTAGAAGGGCGGTTAAAGAACATTGGAAATGATCGATATAGCTAAGGCCAAACCTGGTGATGAAGTATTTGTCATCTATCGAAATCCTGCTGTATTAACTGCCGCAAATGTTACAGCAGCTGAAATTGTACAACATCCTAATAATCCTAATACCTTGGCGCTATATCTAAATGAAAAATTTCATGACCTTGATGAGGATGATGCCCTTTTTAACAGTTCTGATGCTGCAATAAAAGCTTATGAATCACATTTTTTTGATTTTGGTGAGTAAGAAAAGACTGTCTTATGACAGTCTTTAGTAAGTGGATAAATTTTTAAATTTGCGGGAGTTCTCTCATTTCTTGAAGCATTTCATTTCCGCACATTGGGCATAGTAAGTCATCTGCAACGAAGTCCTTCCTCATCCACCCTATACAGGCTTCATCTATGCAAGAATAAATTTCAGTATTAACCAGGATCGTTTCAATTTCTTCTTCTTTAGCTCTTTTACCGTAAAAAATGGGAACCGCCTCCTTTTTTATTAGTATGTACAAAAAAGTTGCTTTTCATTTCCATAAAACCCAAGGAGTTGAGAAAAAGAATGCTGAATCCAAAAAGATTTACTAAAGTGGGTACGGATATCGAAGAAGTGAAGAGGTTAAACAGCCAATCTGGCTTGAGCTATAATGAGGTCAAGAAATTGCTGGCCGAAAGATATATTAATCATAAGAAGGAATAGAAAAAGAATGAAGAAGAAAACTCAAGCCTGCATAAGGAAAGAAAGCTTGAGTTTTTTGATTTTTGTTAATGGTTATTTTCATTATACTTGATCGTAATATTTTCCTGATGTCCTTTGGAAAGCAATTTATCTTTCTTACGGTATTCCTTTGATTGAAAAATAATGTCGAAATCGTAATCATCTGGGTATAGTTCTTTGGCAGCAATATATAATTGGATTCTTTTGTGGTTTATTGTTTGCTTTTCTCCTTTTATTTGGACAACGTAATTTCCGTGCGGATCGGGACCCGTGTAGATAATCCCAAACTCATTTGTCGGTGAAATTTTTACATTGTCACCCTGTAGAAAAAGGGGAACTTTTACCTCCGGTTTCGTTTTTTTCTTAACATCCTGAAATTTATTAATGATCACCTGTTTTTCCAATTCCTTTAGCTTCCATGCATCTGTAAGCTCAGTAGTATATTTCTTTTCCTCTTTATAAGTGATGTTATGTGCCCTTTCAAGAATTTTCGGATGAATCCCCAGTTTTAACGCAATTGCAAATGCTTGACTCTCTCCGCCTCTCCCTATGTTTAATCGATAGGTCGGGCTTAAGGTGGTTAGATCAAACTCCATTGATCCATTAATAAATCCGGGATGTGATTCAGCAAATACTTTGATCTCACTGTAATGGGTTGTTGCTAGGATAGTAGCCCCTTTTTTATACAACGTTTCTAAGATGGCTGTTGCAAGCCCCATTCCTTCTCCAGGGTCGGTACCAGAGCCTAATTCATCTAATAACACCAATGTCCGATGTTGGGTATCTTTTAAGATTTCGATAATATTAACGATTCGTGAGCTAAACGTACTCAAATTTTCAGTAATACTTTGCCCATCCCCAATATCCACAAGAATCCGTTCAAAGATATTGATATTACTCTCTGGTGCTGCAGGAATATGCAGACCGCATTGGACCATTAAGGTCAAGAGCCCCACCGTTTTAATTGTGACAGTTTTTCCGCCAGTATTTGGACCAGTAATTACTAATGCATGCTGGTCATTCCCCAGTGTAAAGGAAAGCGGGACAGCCTTTTCACCTAAAAGCGGGTGTTTTGCAGAAATTAAATTAAGTTGACCAGATTCATTTATTGCTACCTTGGATCCATTAATCGAACGGCCATACTTTGCTTTTGCAAATAAAAAATCATAATGAACCATAGTTTCAATCGCCAATCGAATTTGCTGCTCCTTTTCTTCAACCAACCCCGTTAAATAGTTCAGAACCCTTTGAACTTCCACTTCTTCATCTGCGAATAACCAATTCAATTGATCTTGAAAAATGGCTATTTCTTCAGGTTCCATAAATAGAGTGGAACCTGATGCGGAGGTATCTAATACCACTCCCTTTATTTTGTTCCGGTATTCCTTCTTAATGGGGATCACATACCGGCCATTCCTCTGACTGATCACATTCTCTTGCAAATAATTTTTATATTTATTAGAGCGAATCAACTGAAGAGTTTTTTCTTTTAACCTTTCCTCTTGAATCGCTATTTGTTTCCTCAATTTTAATAACTCTTTACTAGCATAATCATCCACACGACCATTGCGAATACAGCGGATAATCTCACTCGCAAGATCCGGCAATTCTTCAATTCCGTTCACATATGCAGACACTCTTGGTGCATAGTAAACTTTATCTTTCATATATCTGCACATTTTCCCACAACAGTCCAAAAAATCATAAAGCTTCGCCAACTGATCAGCCCTCAGTGCTACTCCTTTATTCATGTTATTTAATATGGATTCCATCCCATCCAATCCATGAACAGGCACACTTGCGCTCTTTTTTAAAATTTCTACTGCTTCAGATACCTCATCAAGCCAAGCTTCTATTTGCTTCATATTTGTCGATGGTGTCAGGCACTCAATTTTTACCTTCCCTTCTTTTGTTAAGGCATAACTCGCAATGGTGTCTTTGATTTGCTGAAATTCTAACGTATTTAGAGTATGTTGATTCACTTTTATAAACCTCCTAAAAAATATAAAAATGGCCGCAATGAACAATGTCATTGCGGCCAAATGAAATAAACTATTCCACTCATCTTTCATACAAAATATTTACCCAAAATAAAAACTGTCTACACGGATGTACACAGCAACATTGGTAAAGATGTATGCTTATGATGCCCATTGTTCTTAACTCCATTCCTAAACATACGTAAATAAGCCTTCATTCAAGAAAAAAATTGAAAGAGGATCGAGGAATGAACATATCCAATTGATTGGATTAGTTAAGAACGACACCTAACATAAAACATACTCCTTTAAAAAACGTGATTTTTTTAGAAAAATTTAATTCTTTTAAAGAATATTACAAATGGCAACACTTGTCAATTAAGTGTGTGCCTCATATTGTAGATTATGCATCTAAAGGTATTTTAGTTCCTTTATAGTAAGTAAGGGATGATGTATGGAATGATAAACGATATTAATAGTGCGGCAATTCCCATTGCTGCCCCAGCAACAGCTCCTTGAATTTCCCCTTCCTTAACAGCCTCTGCCGTCCCAATACCATGTGCTATCGTCCCGATCGATAAACCACGAGCAAATGGGTGGTCGATTTTAAATAGATTCAAAAGCTTGGGCCCAAACATAGCGCCAATCATTCCAGTAATTATCACAAAAGCAGCGATGAGAGAAACGTTACCCTTTATTATTTTCCCGATTTCTGTCGCAACTGGAACGGTTACTGACTTAATCGTTAATGGTAAAAGCAGCATTTTCGAGAGATAAAAGCATTTAGCGATAACGATTGCTGACAAAATGGTTGTAAATGTCCCAATTAATAATCCGACACAAGCAGCAACAAAGTATTTCGCAAATAAGTCTCGGTTCTTATAAATTGGGACAGCTAATGCAACAGTTGCAGGTCCGAGCAGATAAGTCATAATTTTTTTAGCAGGTGTATATTCATAATAGGTAATATGTGATCCTACTAGCAGAATAATAATGATTAATGTACTAAAAAACACAGGACTTGTTAGCGGTGAAGAATATCTACGACCAAATCTACGTGCAAATATATATACAATAATGGTTAGAACAATACTATACACTGTGATCATGATAATTCACTTTTACCTTTGCTTTTTTCATAATAACTGATTGTGTTACTTTCCCAGCCGATAAAAGTCCAATAAATGCACTGGTAATCAAGACAAATAAGATGACAATTCCCTTATTTAAAAAGATAGGACCCAATGTCATTAAACCAACTGCAATTGGGATGAAGAAAAAGCTTAAATGTTTTAATAACCATGTTGCGGCCAAGTCTATTTGTTCCACTTTAATGACACGTGTCCAGAGTAATACTAAAAGGAGAAGAATACCGATGACATTTCCTGGAATTTTTAAATTAAAAAATCGTGTGATGAGACTGCCCATTTGATAAATCACTATTAAAATCGCAATTTGACAAGAAAACATCAGCACTTTCTTCACCATAATACCTCCTATCCCCAATAAATATTTAAAAATTCAAAAAATACAATTGATAATAGTACAGTATAAAGGAACCGCATTTTAATTGCACGAAATTTTGTTCACAAAATATCCATATCTTTTTTTAAACAACTTCTTTATTTTAAATATAGGAGGGATACATATGAAAAAGATTTATTTAATTTGCGGTCTTGCTGTGTTTATTGGAATTGCAGCAGGAATTTCTTTCTTTTTAATTCGTGATGCAAATGCTAAAATACCTGCCGAAGTTACGTTGAAAAACCAAAATGGTGATTCCTATAATTTTGGTAAGGATAAAACCAAACTAAAACTTGTTGAATTTATCTACACCCATTGTCCTGACATATGTCCAACCACTACCCAAAAAATGATTGATTTGAAAAATGATTTTGAGAAAGCTGGCGTTTTTGGGAAGGATGTTGAATTTGTAACCATTACCATTGATCCTTATCGGGACACTCCAGAGATATTAACCAGCTATATGCAAGGATTTGAGATTGAAAATAATAAAGCCTGGTTATTCTTAACAGGAGATAAGCAAAACTTGAAAAGGGACCGCGCAGAAATTAAAAAAGTTACGGATGCTATGCAATTTCAGTTTAAAGATCCAGGCAACGGACAATTCATCCATTCCACCTTTACCTTTTTGATTGATGAAAACAATAAATTTATTGCCAAGTTTCCAATGGGAAAAGACTTTAACAAAAAAGAGGTTTACGACAAAGTTATGGATAAAATTGAATAAAAAAAAAGCGATTAGTCCTTATATGGATTAATCGCTTTTTATTTCCAAGTTCATTACCCCATTATAGCTTCAAATTAGTTTACAGAAGAAGGGTAATTTTTTATTTTCTGCAGAGACAAGAGGTAATTGGATTTCGGTTTGGTTAAACTCGCTTTTATACCAGCCTTTTTTAACTTGTTAACAAGTTCAGTTAGTTGATTTTTTGTCATCCATCTCACACCTTCTTTTACTTGCTTCATAACCCAATTCTACAACAAAAATATGAATAAAGTGTGAATTCGAATAAATTTTTTTAGAAAATTTTTCATCTAAACTTTTTCCCGACCAAAAGAATTCGCTCTTCTTCCGTTTTAATGGTATAATCAGTAGATATTTTGTTTTGGAGGATGTTTTAAATATGATTACTGTAAGTAACGTAGGTTTAAGATACGGAGACCGAAAATTATTTGAAGATGTAAACATTAAATTTACACCTGGAAACTGCTACGGACTAATCGGTGCAAATGGTGCCGGGAAATCAACCTTTTTAAAAATTTTATCTGGTGAAATTGAAGCACAATCTGGAACTGTTCAGCTCGGACCTAACGAACGGATGGCTGTGTTAAACCAAAACCATTTCGAATATGAAGAATATGAAGTTTTAAAGACAGTTATTATGGGGCATTCGCGCTTATATGAAGTAATGCAGGAAAAAGACGCCATCTATATGAAGGAAAACTTCACGGATGAAGATGGCATGAAAGCTGCTGAACTTGAAGGTGAATTCGCTGAATTAAACGGTTGGGAAGCAGAACCTGAAGCGGCGATTCTCTTAAAAGGCCTTGGTATTGGTGAAGATCTTCATTATAAAACCATGGCGGAATTGACAGGCTCAGAAAAAGTCAAAGTATTGCTTGCCCAAGCATTATTCGGCAGACCAGATGTTTTACTACTGGATGAGCCAACTAACCACTTGGACATTAAAGCAATCCAATGGCTAGAAGATTTCTTAATTAACTTTGAAAATACTGTTATTGTTGTTTCCCATGATCGTCATTTTTTAAATAAGGTATGTACACATATCGCTGATCTTGACTTTGGAAAAATTCAAATCTATGTAGGGAACTACGATTTTTGGTATGAATCAAGCCAATTAGCTTCAAGATTAACTTCGGACGCTAACAAAAAGAAGGAAGAAAAAATTAAGGAATTACAAGCTTTTATTGCGCGGTTTAGTGCTAATGCTTCGAAATCAAAACAGGCTACTTCTCGGAAGAAGTTACTGGATAAAATTACTCTTGATGACATTAGACCTTCTTCACGTCGTTATCCATTTGTTGGCTTTACACCAGATCGTGAAATTGGGAATGATTTGTTACGAGTTGAAGGATTAACCAAAACCATTGATGGTGTAAAGGTTCTAGATAACATTAACTTTATCGTCAATAAGGGTGATAAAATTGCCCTTGTGGGTACAAACGAGGCTGCTAAGACTGTATTGTTTAAAATTCTAATGGGTGAAATGGAAGCAGACAGCGGGACCTATAAATGGGGAATTACCACTTCACAAGCTTATTTCCCTAAAGATAACTCCGAGTATTTTGAGAATAGTGACTTAAACCTAGTGGATTGGCTTCGTCAGTTCTCACCTAAAGATGACAGTGAAAGCTTTTTACGTGGTTTCTTAGGAAGAATGCTTTTCTCAGGTGAAGAGGTTCTTAAAAAGGCAAGTGTTCTTTCTGGGGGAGAAAAAGTTCGCTGCATGCTTTCTAAGATGATGTTAAATGGCGCGAATGTACTCCTTTTAGATGAACCAACAAACCATTTAGACTTAGAATCTATAACTGCCTTGAATAACGGATTAATTAATTTTAAGGGTTCATTACTTTTCGCATCCCATGACCATCAGTTCATTCAAACAATTGCCAATCGCATTTTTGAATTAACGCCAACTGGTTTAGTGGATAAGCAAATGAGTTATGATGAATATCTTGAAAATGACGATATACAAAAGCAAGTTGCTGAAATGTATAAATAGTTAATTAGACTGAATGGGCACCTCATTATAATAAACGAGGTGCCCATTTCATTAACTTCTCTTCTGTTTTCTTCTAGATGATGGTTCAGTTCTTGAACCTGTTTCAGTTGTTGTTGTTCCTTGTCCTTCCACCTGTGGGGAAGTCAACCCAATCGTTGATGGATCCTTTTTACGTTTTCCCATATTGTACACCTCCCCTTTTATCTTTTGGAGTATTATAGGTACTTATTCCGAATAATTCAGATAAAGTTAGGCAAAATAATCTAGAAGAGGAGGTGTTTTGTATGGCAAAAATTGGTGTAGAACAATCTCTTGCACAAGTTCAACAAGCATTACGTGAAAAAGGTCATGATGTTATCGAATTAAAGCAGGAGTCTGACGCCCAGAATTGTGATTGTTGTGTTGTTACAGGACTAGATTCCAACGTAATGGGTATGCAGGATACCTTTACAAAGGGTTCAGTTATTGATGCAAACGGCCTTTCAGCTGACGAAGTATGTCAACAAGTAGAAAGCAGACTACAATAATTTAATTTATTTCTCAAAGACTAAAGGACACACTTTAGTCTTTTTTTGTTTTAATCTTTAATGATTTAATCTATTTGCTATAATGATTATGAAATAGATATTTGAAAGGACGTATGGCATGTATAAAACGTTTTTGAAATTCTTTATTAGCCTCTTCATCTTGTTCCTTACCGCCTGTTCTACTAATATGTCAAAAGAAGAAGCAAATCAGCCTAAAAAAGTGGAAATTACCATTTCTGCAGCAGCCAGTCTTAATGATGCTTTGAACGAGATTAAGACCCATTTTGAAAAAACTAATCAACAAATTTCCCTTCTATACAACTTTGGAGGATCCGGTGCATTAAAACAACAAATCATGCAAGGTGCCCCAGTTCAAATATTCATCTCAGCATCTAAGGAACTCTTTAATGAGTTATCCAAAAAAGATTTAATAGATTCCAAGAATCAAATGGATTTACTAAGCAATCAATTAGTATTAATCACAAATAAACGACAGCCAATTCCATTAAAAAGCTTCGATGACCTGCAAAAAGAAGGAATAAATAAAGTGGCTATTGGGGCACCTGCCTCTGTACCAGCCGGAATGTATGCAAAACAAACACTACAATCACTAGGTATATGGGAAGGAATGCATGCAAAGTTAATTGAAACAAAAGATGTCAGGCAGGTTCTAACCTATGTAGAGACGAACAGTGTGGATGCAGGAATCGTCTATATGACAGATATAAAAGTTTCTGATAAAGTAAAAGTGATAGCTGTCGCTCCGGAACAAACACATGACCCTATTATTTATTCCGCAGGTATTATTAAGTCATCTGCTCATCAGAAAGAGGTTTCACTATTTTATGATTATTTACATAGCCCTACAGCCCGAGATATTTTTAAAAAATACGGTTTTAAAGTATTGGATTGATTCTTCTGATGCAAAGTGAATTTTGGTCCCCAATTTTATTGTCACTAAAAGTGGCCTCCGTTTCTGTTATCTTAGTCTTTATATTTGGGCTATTATTTGCAAGATTATTATCCAAAGGACATTTTAAGGGAAAAATTCTTGTAGAAATCTTTCTTTTGCTTCCCATCGTATTGCCGCCAACGGTGATTGGCTTTTTACTAATTTTCTTTTTTGGCGGCAATAGTCCAGTGGGTTTATTAATAAATCATCTTTTTTCAAGTTCGATTATGTTTACTCCCATGGCAGCAGTGATTGCCGCTAGCATTGTAGCCTTCCCTTTAATGTATCAAACGGTCAAAATTGGTTTCCAATCGGTTGATAACGGGATTGAAGAAGCAGCAAGAGTAGATGGTGCTAATGAATGGAATGTTTTTTTCCTAATTACCCTGCCGTTATCAACAAGATCCATAATTACTGGTCTAATTCTTAGTTTTACTAGAGCACTAGGTGAATTTGGTGCCACTTTTATGTTTGCTGGTAACATCCCTGGAAAAACACAGACCGCGCCCACTGCTATTTACATCGCTATGGAATCTGGAAATATGAATTTAGCCTGGTTGTTAGTTATAGCGATGATATTTATATCTGCGTTGATGCTTCTAGTAACAAATGTAACGCAAAAATAAGCCATGGTTGGGTGCGTCCCTTCCATGGCTTATCTTATTACTATAATTTTCTAACGAATTTCTTTCTTACACCAACAATAATCCCTGCCAATGCAATAATAATCACTCCATATATGGCATTTACATATGTCATTGTCTGCTCTTGTTCTTTCTTTTCAGTGGATGTTTCCTTTATATCTACTACCTTCTCAGGTACTGGCTCCTTATATTTAAGTGAAACTAACTGGATCACTTGGCCATTATTTGTATTTTTAATAGACAGTATTCCCTGATTATTTATCACTCTCGTACTCCCTTTTACCGACTCAGTAATAAGGGTATTCTTTTCAGGGAAGTATTGTTTATTGTCGGTGGTATAACTCTCACCTTGCATTAAGGTTGCATGCTGAAAGTTTTTAAAGCCATAATCAAACAAAACAGCTGTATCATCATATTTATCTCGTGGTTGTTCGGAATTTAAGACAACGGCTGTCAGCCTTATTTTCGGATTGGCAGCTGTTGTAGCAAGTGTTTGTTTTGCTTTAACTGTATATCCTGTTTTCCCTCCCGTTACTCCTGGGTATGCGAGCTCCCCTTTCAGCATGCGGTGGTGGGTTAGGATGTTCGTTTTCCATGATTGTCCCTTCCACTTTAGCACTTTAGTACCAAAGATTTCTGCAAAAACGGGATTCTTCATTGCATAATTGGTTATAATTCCTAAATCCATTGCAGTGGTATAATGGTTTTTATCAAACAAACCATTGGGATTAATAAAATGGGTATGATGAACACCTATGGTTGTATTTAAGTATGTATTCAAATGAACCGAAAACTGTTCGACACTTCCATCTAAGTGTTCTGCAATCGCTACGGCAGCATCATTACCAGAGTTAACCAGCATTCCTTGTATCAATTGTTTTAAAGTGATTTTTTCCCCTTCATTTAAATAAACCCTTGTCCCATCTTGCCTGACAGCATTGGCACTTACAGTAACAACACTATCTAAATTCCCCTTATCAATGGCATAAATGGCCGTGGCAATTTTCGTTAGACTAGCAGGGTACATCTTTTTATCAGCATTTTTCGCAAACAGGACGGCACCAGTATCAGAATCTAAGAGAACAGCTCCTTTACTTTTTAAATCTAGTTGTCCATTTTTAGCTGCTGAGATGTTTAATTGGTTAGAACAAAGGATCAGAATAACGACGATTGCGGATACAAATTTTTTCATAAATTACACCCAACTTTTACAGTATTTCCTATTTAATATTAACAGATTGTTTTGGAGAATAATAGTTTCAATTGAAATTATCTATATTTCCCAAATAGAAAAACCGGTAGGGGTACCTCCTACCGGTCATGGATCTAGTTCCTTTTTTTCGATATTAGTAAAGTAATTTGGGCCATGATTAACGGTAATGATGATTTTCTTCGATAGGCCAAGTATTTAGGTTCCCAAGTATTTGTATACTTTTCTTTGAATTTCCGCAGACCCTGAAAGTGGTAAAAAAAATGTCCATGCAGGAAAATTTGTGCGGCAATTTTCTCGCTTAAAAAGGAGAACCTTGATAACCCTACATTTCCCAGTGGGGCCATTCCCATATTAAAACGATCATACCCTTTTTCTTTTGCCCAATCAAATAAACAAAGGAAAAGAAAATCAACCGCACCGGATGATGCCTTTGGTCTAAACCTCATTAAATCTACAGAAATCGTTTGATGGTCGTCATACACATGCATGATGCTCATAAAGCCAAGAATCTGTTTATTTTCATCTTTAACAATGGCAATGGGCGCCTTATTTAAATAATCCTCCGAAAAGAAACCAACCGAAAAACCTTTCTCCTCTCGTCCTTGAAGCCAATCATTTGATATATCATTTAATTCCTTCAGTAGATCGACGGAATAAGGAGGACTGATTATTTCAAAAGAATAATCTGCGCGCATAAATTTATTTCTTAATGCACGTAACCCTTTCATTTTGTTCCCAGTTAAGGAGAAATTTTTTAAATCAACAAATGCTTCTTCACCTAACTTAAAAAAAGCAAAGCCATGTCCATGAAGATATGGAAGCATATCATCACTAACTTGATAAAAAACCGGAGTAAAGCCATGTAAATCGGCTATTTCCTGAAATTCCTCTATGGCCTTTGATAATTCATCTTTTTCACCTATGGGATCTCCTAGTATCACTAACTTGTCAGCATATTGTTGGAAAGAAATTAATACATTTTTCTTGCTATTCCAGAAGATGAATTTATCATGTAAAAAAATTAAGTGTGACAACACTTTACCTTGATACTTCGATAAGTGTTCCAAAACTTCTTTCTCCCGGTTAACCGACCGCTCTAAAATCCAATTTTTTGGTAAACTAATTAAATAACCAAACAAAAGAATGAACAAAGCGATGATAAGGCCAATAGCAGCACTTGTAAATAAATCGCGAGAATCAACAATCACATATGGCAAAAGCTTCGGTGGTATTGCTATTTTAGAGATCGGTAAGTTTAGATAACCAATCAGGAGATACATAGAAGTAATCACAAGAATAATCATAATATCAAAGATCGTTTTACCCCAGGTTAGCACATAACTTTCCCGATAAAATTGACCTTTTGACATCCTTAGCAACAGCGCGACGATAATTAAAAAGATTGCTTCTTCATAATCAATTCCCTTAAATATGGAGAAAAGCGCGGCCAGAATAAGCGCAAACATCGATAACTCATACGCCCTCTTCACGCTATATTCGATTCCTCGCGATAATCCTAATAATAAAAATCCAGCAGCAACAGATAATTGATGCGATACGTTAATGATTGGAAATGATAGGAGTTCTTGGGCAACCCTCAACCTAGACATGATCCCTGGTACACTAGCTGATAAAAGCAGGACTAACCCTGATAGAAATACTAGCATTGTTAATAATACATGACTTAAGCCTTGAACAATTGCTTTAGGAAGATCATTCCAAGTTTGGTTCCATTTTTCCCAATAAAGTTTAACAAAGAAAACTAGGCTTATTAAAAAAGGAACAAAGTAATAGCCAATACGATAAAATAATAATAAAACAAGGACCTTTTCTTCCGGAACAAATAAATCTTGCATCCCCCAAATAAACACCAAATCAAAGGAGCCTAACCCACCTGGTATCATACTAATGATACCGGCACACGCTGCTACAATATAGACAGGAAAAAGAGTCTTTACAGTAATTGAAATCCCTAAAATCCTGCATAAAACCCATATCGCCAAAAATACAGCCAACCATTCGATTATCGATACCAAAATAAGCTTAACAGTAATATTGGTACTTAATAATGATTGATTGCCTTTTTTTGACTTAATTATATGTATTATTAAAAAGAGGGGTAAATATAAACCAACCACTAACACCGCAAAATAGAGCCATTTTGTATCAGCAAACAGTTGAAAGTGACGATAATTGATTGTGACGATCCATGAAAGCACTGAAATACCTGTTAAATAAAATAACGATACTGTAGCAATAACCCCTAGTAATTTGCGCTTGTCCTGTTCGTGCTTATGAAAGAAGTACGTCCTTAACATGGCCCCGATAATTCCGCCAAAGCCAATTAAATTTGAAAAGGAATTAGCAATGAAAGATTGTTCCAATAGATCTCTGGTTGGAACCTTCAATTTTAATATACGTACTAAAATCACGTCATAAAGCAACATTGGCAATACCGCTAAAAAGGTGATGATTAATACAAATAGAAGAAGCCAAAGATTAAGTTGACCCAGCTCTTCCTTAAGTAGATGCATATTTAAGTTTTGAGTAAATTTTTTTATTTCGATAATAGCAAAGATTAACAATAACAACGGGAAAATAAATTTTACAGTCTTTAAAATTCTTTCTTTTCTAATCCCCAACAAACTAACCACCTAATTATTTGCTAATTCATAAAGCCACATTTACCATCTAATTCCTCAGACGCATACATCCTGTTTTTACTATAAACTTTTCTATTAGAAAAACAAAGATAAATATGCTCAATTTGGAGTATGTTTCTACTCATTGTAGACATTTTTTTTAATGTTCAACCATTATAAATGTTTGAGGACCAGGTACATTTTTTAATAAGGCTCTTTTCGTAAACGTTGTTGCTATTGGAGCTTAATAAGAGTCTTTTACTAAGTTTCTTGGCAATTTTCGCAAAGGTTCTTACGAAAAGATGCCACGAAGTATCTATTTATACGGGTTGATTAACATATACGAAAAACAACAATCTTTGCGAAAATGCCTTTAATAAAAACAGCACAAAATGTTGTAAAAAAATAGACAAGTTTACTCCCCCACTAGGCATAAGTATAAAGTAGGACAAATTTATAAGGGGGCAGCAAATGAAATTTTTAGTCTTAAAAAAGGAAACACTCCTGTTTTTTGTAGCTATAGGAGTTGTACTTTTCTCTCTGTCAGCATGGTTCATATTAAAGGCTGGGGATTTAACTGTCTTTAATCAACAGGGAGCAGAGGATATCCGTGAAATACACATGGTTACCGCTGAATTCAGCACAAAAATGAAAAACGGGAAAGAAATGGAGGCATACCGCTGGGATCCTGGCACCATATTATTAGAGAAGGGCGAAAAAGTAAGGTTGTCCATTAACGGGATTAACGGGGAGGAGCATCCCTTTTATATAGAAGGAACAAAAATTAAAGGGATTGTAAAAAAAGGGGAAGAAACGGTTGTTCCAATACAATTTGAAAAAAAGGGAACCTATCGTTTAATCTGTGAAGTTCATTCCGATCGAAAAACGAATGGTCCAATGATTGCCTATATTGTCGTTAACTAATTGCAGGAGAAAATTCTCCTGCTTTTTCATTTGGCTGTATTAAACATGTCTGTTGATTTCCGCTCCAATCATCAGAGTGGCAAAATCAACTCTAACCTTTATCACAGCCCTTCATTTAAAAAGAAGAGCTGTTTCATCGGTTTTCATTATTAACAACTTGTTATTATTAATTTCTTCCTATATAACAGATTGAATATAACCTTCAATAATTATAGTACAGTTTTCGAAACTGAAACTATTAATCCACTGTAAATATTGAAAAACCCCTCATTACATAAGACTTCACAAAACCTTAACATTTACTAACTAATAAACGTTTATTTTTCTGTTATACTCGATTTATAGAAAGAATAACCAATCTGTTATAATTTTTCAAAATAAATACGAGGTGATTAATAATGGAACAATGGAATGGATTTACTAAAGGTGCATGGTCAAAAGAAGTTAACGTTCGTGATTTTATCCTTAAAAACTTTACTCCTTATGAAGGAAATGATTCTTTTTTAGCAGGCCCTACAGAATCAACAAATAAACTTTGGGAACAGGTAATGGATTTAACAAAACAAGAACGTGAAAATGGCGGCGTGCTGGATATGGATACAGAAACTGTGTCTACGATTACTTCCCATGGACCTGGTTACCTTAACGAGGATCTTGAAAAAATTGTTGGAGTTCAAACCGATAAACCATTTAATCGTTCAATGCAGCCATTTGGTGGAATTCGCATGGCAAAAGCAGCTTGTGAGGCATATGGCTATCAATTAAATCCTGAAATTGAAAAAATCTTTACAGATTTCCGTAAAACACACAACCAAGGTGTTTTCGATGCTTATACAGATGAAATGATGCTAGCTCGAAAAGCAGCGATTATTACTGGACTTCCTGATGCATATGGCCGTGGACGTATTATCGGCGATTACCGTCGGGTTGCATTATACGGGGTTAATTTCTTAATCCAAGAAAAGCAAAAAGACCAAAAGAACACAAGTAAAGTAATGACAGAAGATAACATGCGTCTTCGTGAGGAACTTGCTGAACAAATTCGTGCGTTAAAAGAATTGAAGGAAATGGCAAATAGCTATGGATTTGATATTAGCCAGCCTGCAAAAAATGCTGCTGAAGCATTCCAGTTTGTATATTTTGGTTACTTAGCTGCAATTAAGGAACAAAATGGTGCTGCGATGAGTCTTGGTCGCGTGTCAACATTCTTAGATATTTACGTAGAAAGAGATTTACAAAACGGAACATTAACCGAAGAAGAAGTACAAGAAATTGTAGACCACTTTATTATGAAGCTTCGTTTAGTTAAATTTGCTCGTACACCAGATTATAATGAGTTATTCAGTGGGGACCCGACATGGGTAACTGAATCCATTGGCGGTATGGCAAGTGATGGTCGTTCTCTTGTAACGAAAAACTCATTCCGTTTCCTTCATACATTAGATAATCTAGGTGCAGCTCCTGAACCAAACTTAACGGTATTATGGTCACCGCAGTTACCTGAGAACTTTAAAAAATATTGTGCGAAAATGTCAATCAAAACCAGCTCCATTCAATATGAAAACGACGATATTATGCGTCCAGAATACGGCGATGACTATGGAATTGCCTGCTGTGTATCGGCAATGGAAATTGGTAAGCAAATGCAATTCTTTGGAGCACGTGCAAACCTAGCAAAAGCACTTCTTTATTCTATTAACGGCGGTGTGGATGAAAAATTAAAAATCCAAGTTGGTCCACAATATCAACCAATTACTTCTGAAGTGTTAAATTATGAAGAAGTAATGCAAAAATTTGACCTTATGATGGAATGGCTTGCTGGACTTTATATTAACACCTTAAATGTTATTCACTATATGCATGATAAGTACAGCTATGAAAGAATTGAAATGGCATTACACGATACCAAGATCCTTCGAACCATGGCAACTGGTATTGCAGGTCTTTCCGTTGTTGCTGATTCACTTAGTGCCATTAAATATGGAGAAGTTAAGGTAATCCGGGATGAAAATGGTCTAGCGGTTGATTTCGAAACAACTGGTGACTTCCCTAAATACGGAAATAATGATGACCGTGTTGATGCCATTGCAGTCGAAATTCTTAAAACCTTTATGAAAAAGCTTCGCAAGCACCAAACTTACCGGGAATCCGTTCATACACTCTCAATCTTGACGATTACATCAAATGTGGTTTACGGTAAAAAAACTGGTAACACACCTGATGGCCGTCGAATGGGAGAACCATTTGCACCAGGGGCAAACCCAATGCATGGACGTGACACAAAAGGTACACTAGCTTCCCTTTCTTCTGTTGCAAAGCTTCCATACAGTTATGCAATGGATGGTATTTCAAATACCTTCTCCATCGTACCTAAAGCATTAGGTAAAGAGGAAGAAAGCCAAGTACGTAACCTAGTATCCATCTTAGATGGATATGCAATCAAAGCAGGTCATCACTTAAATGTTAACGTCTTTAACCGCGAAACATTAATTGATGCCATGGAACACCCAGAGCTTTATCCACAATTAACTATCCGTGTCTCTGGTTACGCAGTTAACTTCATTAAATTAACAAAAGAACAGCAATTAGACGTTATAAATCGAACTTTCCACGAATCACTATAATATAAAAACCAGGGGCCCTCACTTGAGGGCCTCCTGAAAAACTAAGGGGGATCATCATCATGAACGGAAATATTCATTCTATTGAAACATTAGGAACAGTCGACGGACCTGGTATCAGGTATGTAATTTTTACACAAGGCTGCCTCCTTCGCTGCCAGTTTTGCCATAATGCTGATACATGGGAAATTGGCAGCGGTAAAGAAATGACTGTTTCCGAGATCATGAATGATCTTATGTCCTACCTTCCTTTCATTCGGTCTTCTGGCGGCGGAATTACAGTTAGCGGCGGTGAACCCTTGCTACAAATTCCCTTCTTAACAGAATTGTTTAAGGAGTGCAAAAAGAAAGGGATTCATACTACCATTGATTCTTCCGGCGGCTGCTTCTCTCATTCTAAGCTTTTTATCGATCAGTTAGAGGAATTACTACAATATACTGACCTCGTTCTTTTGGATTTAAAGCATATTAATCGGAAAAAGCATATCAAACTAACAGGGATGGCTAATGACCATATTCTTGAATTTGCAGCATTCTTATCCGACCATCAAGTTCCAATATGGGTGCGTCATGTGCTCGTCCCCACGGTAACAGATGATCCTGAGGATTTAAAAAAACTTGGTGAGTTCATCGGAACACTTAAAAACGTCCAAAAGATCGAGATTCTTCCTTATCACAAACTTGGTGTTTATAAGTGGGAAGCACTTGGACATGAATATCCGCTTAAATCTGTCGAGCCACCAACAGAGGAAAAAGTTGAGTTTGCTTATAATTTGATAACTGCACACTGGAAGGCACCACTCCAACACTGATTCGAGTTTGAATCAGTGTTTTTTAAAGCCCGTTTTAGCAGAACATTGAGCAGACCAATTGTTAATTGATAAATGAGGAATTAGTAATGTCTTCAAATTATGGCAAAATGACAATTATAAAATTGATTCTTTACCCTTTCTCCTATATACTCATATCATTGACATTAAGTGAGGTGATAATTTTTGTTTCAATTGCTTATTGATAATTCAGATATAAATGCCCTAAATGCTCTTTACGTTAGTATCTTTTTAGGAATTACCTTAAAATTACTATGGGCATGGAGTATGGAATATTCTTTTGTTGGTTCCTTATCTGAATCGGCAAGAACAAATATTACTCACCCATTGGTTCTTTATCGAAAGAAAAGTTGCTTAAATGGAAGCTTTATTCTGAAAAGAATTGTTATATATTTTCGTAGAAAAGAATATTCACAGGATGATTCTGAAGAACCTGTTTCCTCCCTTTTTACTTCATAAATATATTTACAACATTCAAGGAGGAAATATGAAAACAAAACGATCTTCATTCATTATTGTCGCAATGCTAGCTTTAACTACATTATTATTATCTGCTTGTTCATCTCAAGCCTCAAATGGTAACAAAAATGGATTTTTCAATAATTATTTTGTCGAACCTTTTTCAACCTTTATCCATTATTTAGCGGAACTATTTAATGGCAACTATGGTTTGTCAATTATTCTAGTTACACTGATTATCAGGCTTGCCTTAATGCCGCTTATGTTAAGGCAATATAAAAATCAAATGGCCATGAAGGAAAAGATGGATGTCTTAAAACCTGAAATGGATGTTATTCAGGCTAAGATGAAAACTGAAAAGGATCCAAAGAAAAAGCAAGAACTACAAGCGGAAATGATGGGGCTTTATAAAAAGCACGGGGTAAATCCATTAAATATGGGCTGTTTACCATTACTCATTCAAATGCCTATTTTAACTGGTTTCTATTATGCCATTCGCGGGTCAGAAGAGATTAAAACCCACGAGTTTTTATGGTTTAGTCTTGGAAATCCAGACATCATTATTACGATTATTGCTGGGGTTATTTACTACTTTCAGTTCAAGGTTTCCCAGTCCAATATGCCATCTGCACAGCAAGACCAAATGAAATATATGGGCTTACTTTCGCCTTTAATGATTGTTATGTTTTCATTTAACGCACCGGCAGCCCTTCCTCTTTATTGGGTAGTTGGCGGTACATTCTTAATTGTACAAACAATGATCAGCAAAAGCCTTTATCAAACAAAAAAAACACCAACCGTTCCAGTCAAACAAAAATAATCATAGTAAAAAGAAGCATCCCAGGATGCTTCTTTTTTATTTCCATCTTCCTACCGTTTAACCATTTTGAGTGGTAAGGATAGTTTTTTACAATTATGGCAACCTAATTTTGTAGTATTTTGCCAAAGGAGTGTTATTACCACATGAAAAACAGCTTATTCATCATTGCTACTCTAATTTCATGTATTTATTTATCTGGTTGTGCTAAGAATGATCTCGATAATGATGTCTCATCCCGTCAACGAAATACAACTGATATCACCTATGTAAATTATAAGAATCCCAATCAAGTCGGACCAGCGATTTCAAGCGCTGATACTAGTGATCCGGAATTAGACCGACACAGAAATAATAACACGATAACAAATACGCGGAATAATAATCAAACCAAAACAAGAGTAGCCGATCAAGCAGCAGATAGAGTAATTAACTTAGGTGAAGTCGACGATGCATTCATCATTGTAAACGATAATAATGCTTATGTGGCGGCTAAATTGGACCGTTCCTCTCGAAATGAATTGACTTCAGATATTAAGGATAAGATTGCACGCGCAGTCAAATCTGTTGATGAAGACATTGACAACGTTTATATTTCCATTAACCCTGATTTTTATGACCGAATGAAATCTTATTCCCAAGATATTCAAAAGGGACGACCAATTTCAGGTTTTATGGATGAGTTTTCCGATATTATCCGGAGAGTGTTTCCAAATGCGAGATAGTGGGTTCAAACGAAAGAAGCCTGGCTACATATCCAGGCTTCTTTCTCATTTCTGCAATTTCAATTTTAATTGGATGAATACGTCTTGCCATTCATCCTTAAGGATACTAAAAAAGACCGTATCCCTAACGTATCCATCAGATATAATCCGATCTTTACGTAATACTCCTTCTTTTACGGCACCAATTCTAGCTATGGCCTGCTGGGATCTTATATTTCGGGAATCCGTTTTTAATTGGACACGTGTAAGGTTCCAAATATCAAATGCATGCCTTAATAAAAGGAATTTACATTCTGTATTTACTTTTGTCCGCCATACATCCGGATGATACCAGGTCGAACCAATTTCCGCACTATTATGGCGTGGGAGTATGTCTAAGAATCGTGTGCTCCCAATGATCTGATTTTCATTGTTAACAACAGTAAAGGCATATTCTGTACCATTTTCTCGTCCATTTATAGCTGCATTGATCATTTGTTCCATTTCATCCTTTGAACGAACCTTTGTCGCCATATAGGTCCAGATTTCATCTGGTTGGGCCGCTTCCCATAAACCGTCTAAATGGTCCATACTGATTGGAATTAATTTTACCGTTTCCCCATGTAACGAAAATAGGTCGTTCCACAATTTCACCATTTCTCAAAACCCCTTTTCCCATAAGAAAAGACTGCGGGCTATGCTCCACAGTCCTCTTTATCTATGCATCTTGAAAATATTCCTTGTAAAAGCCGCCTACTTTTCCAGTATTATCAATGATGTAATAAAATTCTTCTGTCTCATTTTTTACATCGTAGATATTACCAGCCGTTAAGGCATTATTGACAAGATATTTTTTGGCATCCGTATGAATGCATTTTATTTTCTTAATAGTTTCCCGATCACGCCATGATAGATGAATCATTGTTGCCACCGTTCCTTTCGTTCTATGTCCCATTTCTAGTATAATCAAAATGGCAAGTGGTGCGCAACCATATCATTCTTCTTTCCTGACGGTAATTAGTTATTTTATTTTCACCAATTCAATTGCTTGATCCCTCAAACGAAATTTTTTGTATTTTACCAGATGCAGTCATCGGATAGGCATCTGTAAACTCAATGTACTTAGGAATTTTATGTTTAGAAATCTTGCCTTTGCAAAATTCCTTCATTTCCTCTGCAGTCGCATTTTCCCCTTCTTTTAAGATAATCCATGCCATTACCTCTTCCCCGTAAACCTGATCGGGAATCCCAATAACTTGGATATCAAGTACCTTAGGATGAGAATAGAGGAACTCTTCAATTTCACGAGGATAGATATTCTCCCCGCCCCTGATAATCAAATCTTTTAAACGGCCAGTAACCTTGCAATAACCGTTTTCATTCATCACGGCTAAATCACCGGTATGAAGCCACCCTTCACGCCTATTTAATTCATAATCTGAGACAGTCTCACCAAGCTTAATTATGTCCTCCCAAGAATAGGTTCCTGGATATCTTTTTTCACCTAATACAATTACGTTTTTAAGAAATGGCAGCCGGTTGCTGTTTAACTTCCCTGGTTCTGAACCTTTTAATTCCGGTGCGATTTCATAAAGCATATCTATGTAAGAAGAGTCCTTCCAATAATCCATTAACAAAATCGTTGTTGCATCCGATTGGGTCAATAAATACTCTAGCTCTGTTGTTCGATAATTCGTGTTCACTGTTACGAGGACGGCTCCCATTTTCCCTGTTGCAAATTGAGTGACCAGCCATTCGGGCGTATTGGTCGACCAAGCAGCAAGTTGCTCCCCTTTGTCAATTCCAAGTTTCAGAAACCCTTTAGCCGCTTTTCTGCAAATATCATCAAATTCACGATAGGTCCATCTTAAGCCACGGTCTGAATATACCACTGCATCATGTTCAGGATACAATTCTGCCTTTTCTTCTAAAAGTCTCCCAATGGTCACATTTAATAAGTTCGACATTTATTTTCCCCCTACAAAACGAGTATTCACAAAAAAGCGCTTTCAAAAATGTTATCACATATTTATAAGAATATTCAATCTTTTTAAAATATAATTTACTCTTTATTTAGATTGTGTGAACTATTTTAAAATTTTATAAATTTTGGGTTCTCAAATGAATTAAAAACCATTACAATTATAAAAACTGAATATTCAATCCATTTTCTTGAGGAGGCATTCATAAGTATGAAAATTATGAGTAATGAGCAATTGATTGTTTCGTATCGGGATGCATTAAAATCTGACAAGGAAAAAGAATGGATAAAGATTTTAAAGGATGAAATTAAACGTCGTGGCCTAAAACCTTTTAAAAAACGTTAACATGAAAAAACCGCTGAAAAGATTCAGCGGTTTTTTATATTTTGATTTCGTTATTTTTTAATACATTAGGATGAAAGGATAATTCAGTTAGTTTAGCAGCAATCTCGTCAGCAGCCTCCACTGGATTATTAGCAAAAATCTCAACGAACTCCCCTTCATACTCTTGTTTTGCGTGATCGTAGCGTGGATCATAATAATGTTCAAGAAGAATCCGAATCATCTCTGAATAATCTCGATTAGTTAACGTTTGGATCAGTGAATTTCTGATGTCGACAACTTTAATACGTCTTAACACCTTTTCTATTCCATCAGAGATTTTATCGAAATACCAGGGCTCGTCCTGGTAGGGAAGCACATATTCAGCAACAAGATGTGTTACCCTGTGATCAATCGGGGTGTTTAGGTTGATATTAATACCCTTCATTTTTTTATCCATTAGTTCCTCTGTTTGGACTGCTTTTCCAATTCTTTTACTTTCCGCCTCTACGAGAAAGTATTCTACACCCTTTATTTCTTGAAGCCCTTTAAACAATAAAGAGTCAAATGTTTTTTGATTATGACCGTCACCTAAACCAATTGTACCGAATATCGAACCGCGATGCCCTGCCATCTCTTCAAGGTCTAAAATTGGATATCCTCTTTTTTTCAAAACCTTTAAGACCTCTGTTTTCCCAACGCCTGTTAGTCCATGAAGGACAACTGCTTTGTCGGGAAGCATCGTTGGTAACTGTTCAAGTATATAATGGCGGTACTCTTTATATCCACCTACTAGCCGATAAGCATAAATTCCTGCAAACTCTAAGAAAGTGACCACTGCTTTACTTCTCATCCCACCGCGCCAACAATGGATAATAAGTTCAGAATCGTTAGAAACGAATTTCTTTATCGTTTGAAGGAGTTCCGGAATTTTCGGAGAAACAACTTCCATTGCTTTCCATTTAGCATTCGCCGGTCCTTCTTGTTTGTATAACGTACCGATCACTTGCCGTTCATCATCAGTAAATAAGGGAACATTGATTGCTCCAGGAATTGCACCATCATTAAATTCAATCGGTGAGCGTATATCAATGATTATTGGATTCTTAATCGTAAAAAGTTCTTCGACCATCATTTCTTTCATTACTTCTACGCTCCTTCTAAAAGCACAAAAAAATAAATATCTATTAAAACAAACAAAACTTCCACAACGGGAAGTTTCGAATAAGTAACTCATGAGAAAAATATTTTCTTACTAAAGTATATACATATTATACAGGATATATCTCCTGCTTTCAAGAAGTAGAGATTTACTGTTTCGATTCAACTATACGATCTTTGATATTGGTTTAAAAACGGACATCAACTTTTCCATCTCAACCAGGTTTTCGCTGTGAAATAAATCGACAATTTTACTACCAACAATAACTCCATCACAATATTTTGTTAAGTCGGTTATTTGTTCCTGATTGGAAATCCCGAAGCCCGCTAAGACAGGGATTGGGCTGTTAGCTTTTACATCCTGTAAAAATTGATTCAATTCTGAATCATATTCATTTCTCGCTCCGGTAATGCCCTTAATAGTCACTGTGTACAAAAATCCCTTACCTTTACCAGCAATTTTTTGGATCCGCTCCATAGGTGTGGTCAACGTTACAAGGCGAATCAATTCAATTTCTGCTTCCTCTAATAGAGCTGTGATAATTCCCTCTTCTTCAATCGGCAAATCAGGGATAATACATCCGTCTACACCTGCAGTACGCATATCTTCGACAAATTCATTTATCCCATAACGATAAATGGGATTTAAATATGTCATAAGCAAGATTGGAATATTCACTTCCTTTCGTGCTTTCCCAAGTTCAGTAATTATATTCTTTAAGGTTGTTCCATTTGCAAGGGCCCGAATCCCCGCTCGTTGGATGGTTGGGCCATCCGCCACAGGGTCAGAAAATGGCACCCCCACTTCAATGGCAGTTGCACCAAATTTCTCTAACAATTTTAAGCGGTCAACCAAACATTCCAGTCCACCATCCCCTGCCATTATGTAGGGAACAAACGCTTTGGTATTATTCTCTTTTAATGCTTTAAATGTTTTTACAAAACGGTTCATTTCTTATCTCTCCTCTCTCAGACGTGTTTTCACAGTATCAACATCTTTATCCCCGCGCCCTGATAAGCAAACAACAATCTTTTGTGATTCGTCCATTTCTGCAGCCAGCTTCACTGCAAAGGCGATTGCATGTGCACTCTCTAGAGCAGGAATGATTCCTTCAAGTTTTGATAAAAGCTGGAAGGCGTCTAGTGCTTCTTTATCTGTAATCGAGTGATATTTTGCACGACCAATATCATGTAAATAACTATGCTCAGGTCCAATACCAGGATAATCAAGTCCAGCCGAAATGGAATGTGCTTCTTGAATTTGACCATCTTCGTCTTGCAAAAGATACATGAGTGCTCCATGTAATACCCCTGGACTTCCTTTTGTTAAGGATGCTGCATGATACTTTGTATCAACACCCTGTCCAGCGGCTTCGACACCATAGAGACATACTTCCTCATCCTCGATAAATGGATAGAACATTCCCATCGCATTGCTCCCGCCTCCAATACAAGCGACCACGGCATCAGGAAGTGCACCTTCACTTAATTGGAATTGTTGTTTAGTTTCTTTACCAATCACACTTTGGAAATCTCTGACCATTTGCGGAAATGGATGTGGCCCCATTACAGATCCCAATAAATAGTGGGTATCATCCACATGTTCAACCCAGTATCTTAAGGCTTCATTTACCGCATCTTTTAATGTCGCGCTCCCAGAAGTAACACTGACGACCTTTGCGCCAAGCAATTCCATTCTGAAAACATTTAGTGCCTGCCTTTTGATGTCCTCCTCGCCCATAAATACGATGCATTCAAGATTTAATAAGGCACAAACCGTAGCCGTTGCGACACCATGCTGACCTGCCCCCGTTTCAGCAACAATTTTCTTCTTTCCCATCCGGACCGCTAGCAGTGCCTGCCCAATGGCGTTATTAATTTTATGGGCACCTGTATGGTTTAGATCTTCTCTTTTTAGAAAAATCTTTGCTCCGCCCGCATGGCGTGTTAGGTTATCAGCGTAGTATAATGGCGTTTCTCTACCAACATAGTTTTTTAACAACTGTTGAATTTCAGTTTGAAAGGAAGGATCCCTTTTTGCTATTTCATATGCTTCACCAAGTTCAATTACTGCTTTCATCAATGTTTCAGGGACAAATCTCCCCCCAAAAATGCCGAAGTGGCCATTCTCATTTGGTAATATATATGTGTTCATTCCCTTTACCTCCCTACAAGTGTGCTTTTAGCTGTTTCTATAAATGTTTTAATCTTTCTTAAATCCTTTTTCCCATCGGTTTCTACCCCAGAGCTAACATCTACCATAAATGGCTTGATAATTTTTATCGCTTCTTCTACATTATCTGCATGTAAACCGCCGGCAAGGATGATTTTTTTCGTATTAATCACATCAGGATCGACCTCACTCCAATTAAACACCGTCCCATTTCCACCTCTGTATTTCCCTTTGGGACTGTCGAGTAAAATAAAGTCACTTGGAAAATTGGCCAAAGCCGTTAACTTTTCATTCCCTTGAAAACTGATTGCCTTTATGACTGGCAAGGAAAGCAATGCACTGAATGCTGCTGGTTCGTCGCCGTGTAATTGGATATGAGTAAGACCTACAGTCGAAGCAATTTTCTCTATTGCATCACTTGATTCATTTACAAAGACACCAACCTTATAAATCTCTTTTGGCAAATGACTAATAATCTCTTGCGCCTCCGCAACCGAGACTCTTCGCTTACTTTCTGCAAAAACAAACCCTAAAGCATCAGCACCAAATTGAGCCGCCGTTACGGCAGTTTCGACATCTGTGATTCCACAAATTTTTACCTTCATCTTTTGACACCTTCATTAAGCGGTAAACGAAAGTCCAAAAAGGATTGTTTCACATCCGCACTTTTCATTAATGCTTCTCCCACTAAAATCCCATTTGCTCCTGCATTTCTAACCCGTGCTACATCCTCTTCGTGATGGATCCCGCTTTCACTAATAAGATAGGCACCAGTGCTTTTTACAATTGAAGCTAAGGTCTCGGTCACCTCAAGCGAGACATGAAATGTCTTTAAGTCGCGATTATTTACTCCAATCAACTTCGCCCCAGTCTTAAATGCCCTCTCTAATTCATTCTGATTATGAACCTCTACCAAAACCTCAAGACCTAAACCCTTTGCATATTGAAAAAGTTCAACCAATCTTTGATCATCTAAGGCAGCAACAATTAGTAATATAAGATCTGCCCCATTCGAAGCAGCAAGATTTATTTGCAGCTCATCAATAATAAAATCTTTACAAAGGATGGGCAGGTTTACCTTGCTCCGAACAGCTTTTAGGTCGCTGAAAGACCCCTTAAAAAAGGTTTGATCTGTTAGGACAGAAATAGCACTCGCACCATATTCTTCATACAAACCGGCCTGATAGGATGGCTCAATTGTGCTATTAATGATTCCTTTCGAAGGTGATGCCCGCTTAAACTCTGAGATAATCGATATTTGATTGGCTGTTTTCAGCTTTTGAATCAAGGATCTTTTCGGCTGGATCGAATCAAGGTATGGATAGTTCTCTTCGCGAAGGAATTGAACTTCTTTTTTCTTTTGGTCAATAATTTTATCTAAGATTGTTGCCACTTATATCGCCTCTTTCTGACCTGCTGCTTGAGATTTTTCAATTAGAATGGTTAATTTTTCATAAGCAGCGCCAGAATCAATGATTTCTCTTGCCACATCGATACCCTCTTTAATGGAGTTTGCTTTCCCTGCTGTAAAGATTCCAAGTCCTGAATTAAGTAAGACCGTATCACGGCATGCACCTTTTTCCCCTTTTAACACATTGATTAAAATTTCAGCATTTTCCTTTGAGTCTCCACCCTTAATACAGCTGTTATCATATTGCGGGAGATTAACTTCTTCTGGGAAGAAGGATTGTTTAGTTATGATCCCATTCTCTAAAAGGGTTAAATGGTTTTCCCCTTGAAGTGATGCCTCATCCATAAAACCTGCTCCATTTATGACAATAGCCCGCTTGCGCCCTAACTTCAAAAGTACCTCAGCAAACACATGCAATAAATCCCTCCGATACACACCCAACAATTGATAGTCCAACTCAATCGGATTGGTAAGTGGTCCGATAAAGTTAAAAATAGTTGGAATCTTCAATTGCTTTCGGACGGTCATGACTTTCTTTAATTTGGGATGAACATTTGGTGCGAACAAGAAGGATAATCCTATTTCCTGAAGAATCTCTTCTGTTCTTTCTGCGGAAAGATTTAAATTAATACCTAAGTATTCCAGCACGTCCGCGCTACCCGTTTTGCTCGACACACTACGATTGCCATGCTTGGCAACAGGAATTCCAGCTGCAGCAATCACAAAAGCAGAAGTAGTACTCACATTAAAACTAGAAGATCCGTCCCCTCCGGTCCCACAATTATCAATAACGCCAGAAAATTTCTCATTAAATTTCAGTGTATTTGCCTTCATCGCTTTGACAATCCCAGTAATTTCTTCGACTGTTTCCCCCTTTGATTTCAAGCCCATTAAAAAGGCGGCTATTTCAGATTCGGAAACCTCCTCCCCTAAAATGGAACTAACAGCTTCTTTCATCTGGTTTTCGGAAAATGATTCACGTTCAGCTAATTGGAGTAAATAATTCTTCATTTTTCTTCATCCTCTCTATCTCATTTAAAAAGGTATTTAGGATTTGTTTGCCTGAAGGAGTACCAATCGACTCCGGATGAAATTGAAGACCGAAAACAGGATAGTGACGATGTTTTATGGCCATAATTTCCTGATCATCAATAGAAAGTGCAATACACTCGAGTTCCTCTGGAAAACTACTCTTCTCAATGATTAAAGAATGATACCTCATGACCTCTAATGGGTTAGGAAGTTCGTTAAACAATCCATCACTCTGATGGGTAATTAATGATGTTTTACCATGCTTGATTAGGTCTGCTCTTTGAATCTCTCCACCAAAAGCTGCTCCGATGGCTTGATGACCGAGACAAATTCCTAAAATAGGGATTTTATTAAAAAATGTTTGAATCAATTCAATACAAATTCCCGCATCCTCCGGCTTACCCGGTCCAGGGGATAGAATAATCGCTTTAGGGTTTAATGTTTTGATTTGTTCCATGCTTAACTGATTATTTCTATAAACAGTAATTTCTTCCCCTAGTTCCCCTAGATATTGATAAAGATTAAATGTGAACGAATCGAAATTATCAATCAGTAAAATCATTTCTCACCCTCCAAGAAAGAGTTTAATTTGTTTATTGTTTCTTGATATTCTGACTCTGTATTCGAGTCATACACAATTCCGGCTCCTGCTTGAATATAGGCCAAACCCTCTTTTAAAATCATTGTCCGAATCGCAAGGGCAAAATCCATGTTGCCGTCTGCGGATAGATAACCAACTGCTCCTGAATATAACCCTCGTTTTGATTTTTCCAAGGAGTTAATAATCTCCATAGCTCGAACCTTTGGAGCTCCTGAGACAGTTCCAGCAGGAAGACAAGCAGCGAGGGCATCAATGGCTGTTTTATCGGAATTTAAATGGCCGCTTACTTCAGAGACGAGATGCATCACATGTCGGTATTTTTCAACCGCCATATACTTATCCACTCGAACGGAACCAAATTCGCAGATTTTTCCGAGATCATTTCTACCAAGATCCACAAGCATCTTATGCTCTGCTAGTTCCTTTTCGTCATTTTTCAATTCTTGTTCAATCAACAAATCTTCTTCATTGGTTTTCCCGCGTCTTTTTGTGCCAGCGATTGGATTTGAAATAACTGTGTTTCCTCTTGTTTTTATTAAGCTTTCCGGAGAGGAGCCAATAACCGTATACGCTTCAAAATCGATATAAAACATATAAGGAGTGGGATTATTAGCACGATGCTTGCGATAAAGGGATAAAGGATCTCCGTTAAATGTGGATTTCATCCTTCTTGAAAGGACCACTTGAAAAATATCACCGGCTAAAATATGTTCTTTCGCGATTTCTACATTTTTGATAAAAGTCTCTTTTGTTGTTTCAGAGTCAAAACCAGAAAAATAAAATGACTCTTCGGTTGGGTAGAAAGTAGGCTGCTTAAGCTCCTCAATCCTTTGATTAATTCTTTTTTCAATTAAAGCGTTGTCGCTATCCTTCGTTAAAGGACAACCACATATCAATACCTTTTCTTCAAGGTGATCGAAGACAATGACTTCTTCATAAAACATTAGATGTACATCTGGCATTTCCATACCGTTTGGATATTCTTCCCCTATCACTTCATATTGCCTGATGATGTCATACCCTACATATCCGACTGCGCCTCCGATAAACGGAAAGGGATACTCTTCAAAGCTCATTGGCGGAATTAGATTTTTTAAAACTTCCAGAGGGTTACCTGATAATATTTTCCTTTCACCATTCCGCTTAATAATCTCATTGGATTCTCCTTTAGAAATTAGTTCAAAAGCTGGATCGGCACTGATAAAGGAATATCGACCAGAATCATTGTACTTATGAGAGCTTTCCAACAGGAATTTCTTATCTCCGCTTATTTTCTTTAAGATGGAGATTGGTGTAAGCGTGTCACCTTTAATCTCCTTTATGAAATAATCCGTTTTAATTTTCATATTACGACTCCCTTTCTAAATAAAAAAAATCGTCCTCTATATGCGCAATGAATTACGCATATAGAGGACGATTCTATGGTCGTGGTGCCACCTCCGTTTGAAGCAGTTGATATAACCTGCCTCCTCTTCAGATACGGAACAAAAAGTTCGATATCCTATCCTTTTAACGGTGGAGCTCCGTGCATCCCTACTCCGATTCAAGATGCCTCTCACAAGTCCATTCCACAAATCCTTTCTTATCGGGCTCCCACCTACCCCGACTCTCTTGGAAGAAATAAATTAGTGTACTCCTCTTGTTCAACGAGTTAATTATTTAAAATAATGACGATGTTTGATTTACATCCTACGCAAATTTCATAATAAAGTCAAGTGAAAGATTTAGAAAATTTCAAATTAACTTAAGAATTGGCTTTCATCCTTTATTTTGCATATCATTCAATGTTTTATAAATTCCATTTAAAGGAAACCTTATCTAGGGTTTTTTGATGTAATTAAGCGAATAGTAATAATAGCAAATAATGAAGGCGGGATTGAAGATTAATGGAGCATATTGAACATTTAAGCCAAAATCCAAAAGCTGCTAAGAAGAAACAATCTGCAGCCGGACAAAAGCGGTCCAATGAAATAGCTAATCAGAAGTGGGCAATCGTCTCACTGTCTTCCATTCCTCTAGTCATGACATTGGGAAATTCAATGTTAATACCAGTGTTACCTTCAATGGAAAAAAAATTGTCGATTTCTTCGTTTCAAACCAGTATGGTTATAACCGTTTACTCGATTGTTGCCATTTTTTTAATACCTGTTGCTGGATACTTGTCAGACCATATTGGTCGAAAAAAGGTCATTATCCCAAGTCTCATCATAGCTGGGATAGGCGGGCTGATTTCAGGGTTTGCCTCATGGAAAATAGAGGATTCCTATTGGATTATTTTAGCCGGCCGAGCCCTTCAAGGGGTCGGAGCAGCTGGTGCCGCTCCGATTGTTATGCCCTTGGTTGGTGATATGTTCAAAAATGAAGATGATGTTAGTTCTTGTTTGGGTCTAATTGAGACATCGAATACGTTTGGTAAAGTATTAAGCCCTATTTTAGGGGCTTTTCTTGCGGGATTTGTTTGGTTTTTGCCATTTTTCTCCTTTCCTGTGTTTTGTGCCATTTCCGTTTTGATGATTATATTTATGGTCAAATGTCCAAAATCAACTGAGAAACCTATTCCATTTAAAGATTTTTTCATCAATGTGAAGAAAACCTTTACTGAAAAGGGCCGTTGGCTTTACGCCATCTTTTTCATTGGTGGAATCTTAATGTTTGTCCTTTTTGGAATTTTGTTTTACCTCTCAGAGCTTTTTGAAAAAGAATATGGCATAAAGGATATCAAAAAAGGATTTTTTCTCGCATTACCACTTGGCGCACTTTGTTTATCTTCGTTTATCAGCGGAAAAGTGATTAAGAAAAATAAAGTTTTAATGAAATGGATTACATTTGGAGGTCTGATTGCCACTGCCCTATCAATTGGTGCCCTGTGGTTTTCCATAAATCTTTGGTACGTAATTACCATGTTTCTAATTAGTGGAATAGGGATCGGTTTAGGCCTTCCTTGTCTTGATGCCTTAATTACTGAAGGTGTTGAAAAAGAAGAAAGAGGAACAATTTCATCAATCTATAGTTCAATGAGATTTATTGGAGTTGCTGCTGGACCTCCAATTATTGCATTGTTATTAAAGAATGAGACCCACTGGATTTTCATTCTCCTTGGTGGTCTAAGTATTTTCGCTTCACTTACCGCATTTATTGCCATTAAGCCTACAGCACAAGATCAAAAGAGCTGAGGAATATCCTCAGCTCTTTTTTGATCTATTATTTCACTGGCTTTTTAAGAAATCCAATTAATAAAGCTGAAACAACTGAACCCACTAAAATGGCAAGTGCATAAAGGAGAGCACCATTTTCAACCAATGGGACTACAAATATTCCGCCGTGTGGGGCACGAAGTCCAATCCCGAATGCCATCGACAACGCACCTGCGATTGCTGAACCCGCCATAACGGAAGGAATGACGCGTAATGGGTCAGCTGCAGCAAATGGGATCGCCCCTTCAGTAATGAAGGATAAGCCCATGACATAGCAAGCTTTTCCAGCATCTTTGTCTTGGTCATTAAATTTATTTTTGAAGAATGTTGTGGCTAGAGCAATCGCTAGCGGCGGAACCATACCAGCAGCCATAATTGCTGCCATTGGCTCATATACACCACTTGCTAATAACCCTGTTCCAAATACATAAGCTGCTTTGTTTACCGGACCACCCATATCAAAGGACATCATTAGTCCTAATACAATACCCAATAATACGGCATTACCAGTTCCAAGACTTGTTAACCAATCAGCAATTTCTTTGTTAATCCATGCAACCGGATTGTTTACGACATAATGCATCAAAAATCCGGTAATGGCTATTCCTAAAAGTGGATAAAGTAAGATACTTTTAATCCCTTCAAGTGAACGTGGAAGTCCTGCAAACACTTTCTTTAAAAGTAAAACAATATACCCTGCTAGAAAACCTGCGACTAATCCACCAAGGAAACCAGCACCACCATGTGCCGCCATCATCCCTCCTACCATACCTGGAGCGAAACCTGGACGATCCGCAATGCTTAGGGCAATGAATCCAGCTAGAACAGGGACTATTAACGCAAATGCATTATCACCGCCAATGGCCTTAATTACCGCCGCAATAGGGTTATAGGATGGGTCGTCTGGATTAGCAGAATTATAACCGAACATAAAGCTGATGGCAATTAAGATACCACCGCCGACAACAAACGGAAGCATATTAGAAACACCATTCATTAAATGCTTATAAAATCCTGTCCGGGAACCTTTTTGATCCGATCCTTTGTCACTTTGACTACCGGTACCTTTAAAAATAGGGGCATCCTGTTTAAGTGCTTTATCAATTAGTTGTTCCGGACGGCGAATTCCTTCAGCTACAGCTGCTTGAATAACGTGCTTTCCTTGGAACCGTTCCATCTCGACATTAATATCTGCCGCGATAATGACCGCTGTTGCATTTTCAATTTCCTCTTTTGTTAGGACATTTTTTGCTCCGCCAGAGCCATTTGTCTCAACCTTAATATCCACACCCATTTCAGATGCTTTTGCTTTTAGGGAATCAGCCGCCATATACGTATGAGCGATACCCGTTGGACAACCAGTAACGGCCACGATTGAATTCTTTTTACTTACTGTCACCGTCTCTTGTTTTTCTTCTTTATCATTTCGGTTAATGGTGTCAATGATTTCTTCAGGAGTGGTTGCCTTGAGAAGATCATAACGGACTTCAGCTTTCATTAACAGACCAGAAAGCCGAGCTAATGCTTCTAAATGTGTATTATTCGCGCCATCTGGAGCAGCAATCATAAAAAACAGATGGGCAGGTTTTCCGTCCAATGACTCATAATCAACACCCGCTGCTGATTTGCCAAAAACAATGGCTGCTTCTTTGACTACTTTTGTTTTAGCATGGGGGATGGCGATTCCATCTCCAATACCTGTTGTACTTTGTTCTTCACGCTTTAAAATGGCTGCTTTAAATTCAGCACGGTCTGATATTTTCCCCGCATTGTAAAGGACATCAACAAGCTGATCAATCGTTGCTTCTTTTTGATTGCCTTCAATATTTAAAAGAATCGTATTTTTTGTTAACAATTCAATAATTTTCATGACATTCTCTCCCCTTATCGGATCTCTTTTATATGAACATGTGGAAGAAGTTCCTCTACTTTTTCCTTCGTACATAAACCAAGTGAAAAGGCTGTTGCACTTCCTGATGCCACACTATAGCGAAAAGCTTCCTCAATATTACTGGTTTCCACGAAGGCTGCTAAGAAACCAGCGACCATAGAATCCCCTGCTCCTACTGAATTTTTCACTTCTCCTTTTGGAACCTCTGCCAAAAGTGTTGTTTGACTATTAATCAGAACCGCCCCGGCGCCAGCAAGCGAAACTATCACATTTTTTGCACCCATTTCAACGAGCTTCTTTCCGAATGGAATGACTTCTTCAGCGGTTGTAATAGTTGTTTCAAATAGTTCCCCAAGCTCGTGATGATTTGGTTTAATTAATAATGGTTGATAAGGAAGAACTTTTTTTAACAATTCACCCTCAGCATCAACAACAAATTGCGCTCGACTTTCACTGCAAATTTTCACCAATTCCTCATACGTAGTTTTCGGTAGACTACTAGGAATACTTCCAGCCAGTACCAATAAATCATCTGGACCTAATTGCATTATTTTTTGTTGAAGCAATCCAAAATTTTGTTCCGTTATTTTCGGGCCTTTTGCATTAATTTCTGACTCTTGACCCGTTTTAAGTTTTACATTGATACGTGTATCTTCGTCGACATGAACAAAATCGGTTTCAATCATTTCCTTTTGCAGATATTGTTCAATGTAAGTCCCGGTAAAACCACCAACAAAACCTAATGCTTTACTGCGTGTACCAAATTGGTTTAAAACCCTTGACACATTGATCCCTTTTCCACCTGGAAATTTTGCTTCATCGACTGTTCGGTTTAACTCCCCAATCTGAAAACTCTCCAGTTTAACGATATAGTCAACAGAGGGGTTTAACGTTAATGTATAAATCATGCTGTCACAACCTTTATTGTAGTCCTATTTAAATATTGCTTCTGGGTATCTTCCTCTAATTCATTCGTGATAATCGCTGCTTCATGAATATCGGCAATTTTGGCAAATGAGATTTCAGCAAATTTTGTATTATCCGCTAGCACATATGTCTCTCTAGAAAGAGCAATTGCCTTTTGCTTCACCATGGCTTCCTCTTGATCTGGCGTGGTAAAGCCAAATTGCGGATGAATGCCATTTACACCTATGAAGCATTTATCAAAACGGTAAAGGTCTAGGCCTGCTAAGGCACCTCTGCCGATGAAAGCATTTGTATTCGGCTTCGCCAAGCCACCGATTAAGTAGGTGTTGATGCCTTTCTCTAATAATGGTTTTAAGTGCATTAAGCCGTTCGTAACAACAACGATTTCCTTATATGGAAGGAATTCAATCATTTCAATCACAGTTGACCCAGCATCAAGATAAATACAATCACCTTCATCCACCAAACTTGCTGCATATTGTGCAATCAATCGTTTTTCTTGAAGGTTTTTGGAGGATTTCTCAATCATACTCGGCTCTTGAAGTTTCCCCTGTAATCTGGAGGCACCTCCATGAATTCTCTTTAAAAACTTTTGGTCCTCTAATTGCGATAGATCTCGGCGAATAGTTGACTCCGAGGATTCCGTTAACTCCATAATTTCATTAATTTTAACGACATTTTTCTCTTTTAATAATTGCAGAATAATTCGATGACGTTCTGGTGTTAACATGTCATCACCACCTAAATTTTTTTGTTCTTAATTACATAGTACTGAAAACGATTGCAAAAATCAATCATTTTCTTTCAAAAACAATCATAATTTGAATGTTTTTGAACGTTTTTTGAAGTTTTTCCTTAACCACAGAAATATTTTAATCTCCAAAAACAATTTTCATCTGCAAAAATGTTAATTATTATGGTATAATTTGTATGGTTATTAATGATGTATGCGGGTGTGGTTTAATGGTAGAATTTCAGCTTCCCAAGCTGACGGCGGGGGTTCGATTCCCCTCACCCGCTCCATGAGCTAAGTTGGAGAAGTACCCAAGTGGTTATAAGGGGGCGCACTCGAAATGCGCTAGGACGGGTAACCGTTGCGTGAGTTCGAATCTCATCTTCTCCTCCATACATATTCTTTCAAAAAAACGTTAAATTATCGTGTTTGTATACTAAAAAAGCCAGAGATTTCTCTCTGGCTTTTTTATCTGCCTTGGTCTCTTGCAAGCTTAAATCCACCAGATACAGCATAAATTCCAATTCAAGTAAAAGGTGATCATCAGGTTCCTTATTTTCATGTTTATATTGGAGACCAAAGTGATGGTATTGCTCTCTGACTTGATAGGTCCATTCCTCAAATAACAATTGTTCCCTGCTCCGGTAGTATGACTCCCAAGGTGGTGCAACCAGCGGGCCTGGACCAATAAATAAGCGACGGAACTCTTCATATTCCCTGTTGATTTGCTCCTCCGTTAAATGTTCAAAAAAGTTCCGAAGAATTTTTCCACCCTTATGAACTTCCTCTAATTCTTGTAAATTACCATTATTTCGAATTCCCAATAATGACTCGATGTTCGAAGGTACTAAAAATAAAAAATGCAGAAACTGATAATAATTTTTTTTAGCTAAGAAAAACGGCTGCCACTGAATATATAAAGGCTCTGTCATCGAATTCATTTAATCTCTCCAAATTTGTGAAATATTTCACATAAAAACTTATACCTAATAACCTACTTTTCTTTATGAGACCACTATTTTTCACCATTTATCTTACCTTATTGCTATTTAGAAACCCTATTTAAAATTTATTCACAATAATTTCAAAATGGTTTGAAATTTATATGTAAAAAATAACATTCTTCGAGAAAAATAATAATAGCGATTCAATTTTTTCTTGTTGAATTAAATATGTGTATAATAGTATGGATGAATACTTTGCAGAGGATGATACATATGAACATTACTGGACATTCCGTTGAAAAATTAGAGGATCCATTCGGTTTATTATCAGGAGACCGTTATGAGTTTTTCTTAGAACTAAATGTAGATGAAGAAGATGAGCTTTATTCAGAAAAAGGAATTGGCCTAAGAGCAATCTTCGTTAGCGACGAAAATGGTGAAAAAATTACCAACTTTTATCTTTATGAACAGGGAAGTGAGAAAGTTCTAGACTTTGCTCTTGAAGAGGATGAAGAAGCAATGGTCCTTTCCTATTGTAAAGTAAACGCCAAAGAATAATAAAAAGCAGGGAGAAATAATACCTCCCTGCTACTATTTATATTACATAAAATTTTTACTATGGTTGTGAATTACTTGTAATTCTTTTGTTGTTAAACTCATTTCACTTTTACAAATCGGGCATAAAGGCAAATCCGTGCTTTTAAAATTGTCACGGACCCAGCATTTACAAGTTTCTGAATTACATACCCATATTTTCGTTTCTTCTAATTTGATTTCCTCATCATTTTTTCTACCAAACGCCAAAACGATCACCCCTTATAATTAGTGCATGACTGTTTTTACTATTTTGTTTGTTAGCTAAATAATATGGAAAATATCAATATACATCATTTAGCAGTTTCCTATTGCCCATTGAAACTAGGTTATTATTAATAAATATTATAGATAAAAAGGTGATGCTAAATCTCTTGCATCACCTTTTTATTTCAATAGAATTAAACAGTTTGAACGTTAGAAGCTTGTGGTCCACGAGCGCCTTCAACGATTTCGAAAGAAACTGATTGGCCTTCTTCTAATGTTTTGAAGCCTTCTGATTGAATTGCTGAAAAGTGAACAAATACGTCTTGACCGCCATCTGCTTCGATAAATCCAAAACCTTTTTCTGCATTAAACCATTTAACTTTACCGTTGTTCATGAAATAACCCCCAAAATAATTGTTCACTTTTAATTTATTTTACAGTAAAAAAAATAAAAAAGACGTACTGACACGTTTGGGTAATAGACATCACCCACATGTTCGTGCAGTTACGACTACCTAAACCAATAAATATTAAACTAACTTAAAAGCGTATCTTTATTTTAACCGATTTTTGCCAAACCGTCAATGAAATTTCAAAAACTAGGAAATTCAGTGAAAATATATCAGTGAAAATAATAGATTAACATACTTGTCTTATGCTGATGTAATAATGAAACTTGAGACCCCGAGTTTCATTATTCTTTATTAAATTCACCTTGTAAAAATATTTCCATGAAGTTGACGGAAAACTTTTGTGTATCAATTTCCATCCCAATGTAATCAAGTGATTCTGTGGGTTCCTTATCTGGTTTTGGTCGAAAGTCTGCAATACTTTTGCCCTTGGCATTCCCAAAATTCTCGACTCTCACTCGTTTTGGGATATATTTGACCAAATCAGGTTCCGTTAACGCCATGAGCGGGACTACATCATGAAGTGGCGCCCCTTTAATGCCCGGGACATTTTTCTGATAGGCCTTATAGTAATAATCAAAGGCTGGTTTTAATAATGGCCGAAAAGGTGTAGGGCTGTTTTGGCTAAGAAAGTCAATAATATCGGGCGTGATCAGTGCTTTGTTTGTAACATTTAACGGGTATAAATAGATATTATGTGCTTTTTCCATCACAGTATGTGCAGCAATTGGGTCAACATAAAAATTCGCTTCTGCTTCAGCGCTAATATTCCCCGGGACCAAAAAAGCCCCACCCATAATATAAAAGCCGTTGACTTCCTTTAATGCATCATTTCCGTATAAGATAAACATCAAGGCAAGGTCGGTTAATCTTCCGACAGAAACAATAACAAGATTCCCTTTATACTGGGAAACAAGCTCACTAATTTTATTTATATCATATACCTTCACATTCTGTATCGTATCTGGAGGCTTTATCGGTCCTAATCCCTCTTTGCCATGTATCTCCGGATAATATGTGATCGGTTCACCTAATAGTGGTCCTGCGCTACCTGCAATAATTGGAATATCCGCTCTACCACCTAAAGTTAATAGGTAGGCTGTATTTTTAATTGATTGCTCTTTCGGTGTATTCCCATAACCACTGACAATACCAACTATGTTAATCTTCGGATTTAGTAAGGCATACATTATGGCAAAAGAATCATCGATTCCAGGATCAGAAGTCATGAGCACATTATAAGCCATTCTATCTCCCCCAATAAATTCTATCTTTTAAAAATATGCGATTTAAATGATTGAAAGAACTCCATATAAAAACCGATTCGAAGATTCGAATCGGTTTTGGTTCACTGCCCTCACGCTCGTTTTTTGACTCTTGGTGCTGCTTTCTTTCTTGGGGTGGCTGTTTTTTGAGGTTTTGTCCGGTCAATTGATGCCTGTAATGCAGCCATTAGGTCTGTGACATTTGATGCCACTTCCTTTGTTGCAGCTGATACAGTTTCTTGTCCATTTCGTTTCGATTCAATCAATTCAAGCAAGGCAGTTCGGTATTCATCAGTATATTTTTCTGGGGTAAATTCGGTTGTCAATTGGTCAATCAACATGATGGCTGTATCTAGTTCTCTTTCCGTCACTTTATCTTCTGCAGGAACGCTCGGTACATCGCCCGCTTTTCGAACTTCATCCGGATAATGGATTGTTTCCATGACTAAGACATTTTCATATACACGAATCACTGCTAATTGCTCTTTTGAACGAATAATGATTTTGGCAAGACCCACTTTTTGTGACTCAAGCAAGGCTTTTCTAAGCAAGGAATAGGCCTTGCCTCCTCCCTCACTAGGAGACATATAATAACTTCGATCGTAATAAATTGGATCTATTTGCTCCATTTTTACAAAATCAATAATTTCAACAGCTTTATCTTCGTTTTCTTTCCTTAACTTTTCAAGCTCCTCATTGTCAAGAACGACGAATTTCCCTTTTGTGTATTCATACGCTTTTACAATATCCTCAGGTTTCACTTCTTCCTCACAGACAGAACAGATTTTCTCATACTTAATTGGGGCATGACATTTATTATGCAGGGTTCGAAGTTTGATATCTTTATCTTCAGTTGCTGTATGGAGTTTGATGGGTATATTTACAAGTCCAAAACTGATACTGCCCTTCCACATCGTATGCATCGGTATTTCTCCAATCTTTTTGTTATTATTTTGCGTTACCGAGACAATCACATTCCTAAAAACAATTGGAAAAGAATGAATCTAGATGTTTTTAAACAAAATAACTGAAAAAGGAAAGGAACAATTTATCAATGAAGCCGATGCTGCCAACTCTTACATTTGATCTGCCTGTTCAGCCTGATTGGCTCTACGAAGTAAAATATGATGGATTTCGCGCCCTTTTAGAATGGAGTTCCCGCGGAATTGAGCTTATTAGCAGGAACGAAAAATCGCTTCTCCCCCAATTTCCAGAGATTAAGGAATTTTTATTAAAACACGAAAAACAATTTAAACCCTTCTTACCATTACAATTAGATGGGGAACTAGTCTCATTAGAAAACACACATAAAGCTAATTTCTCGATGATCCAAGTTCGGGGACGATTAAAGTCTGAAAAAAAGATTTTAGAGCAAGCCGTTAAATCCCCTTGCCGCTTGATGGTGTTTGATGTGCTTTTATGTGCAGGAAAGCCATTACACTCACTAGTTTTTCTTAAACGTAAAAAAGAACTCGTCAAACTGTTTGAAACAATCGGATTTAGTTTAGAGGCTGACCCCTACAATGAGCAGCTCCTTCAGCTTGTTCAGGCACATGATGAAATTGATCCGCTTTGGGAAAAGATTGTTTTATCTGACGGGGAAGGAATTATTGCAAAACATAAAAACAGTCTTTGGGAGGAAGGCAAGCGATCATTACAGTGGTTAAAATATAAAAATTGGAAATATGTAAGTTGTTTTATCAACGCCTATGATAAATCAAATGGTTACTTTTCCGTAAGTGTTTATAAGGATAAAAAAATCCATCCGATTGGTCAGGTTCTTTTCGGTTTTAAACCAGAGGAGAAACAAGCACTACAGCAAACGATTAAACAAAATATGCTCCATGAAGAAGGTCAACTAATTATTGTAGAGCCTGCCATATGCTTAGAAGTGAAATATTTAGAGCTCTATGAAAACCAGCTCCGTGAGCCCCATTTTGACCGTTTTCGGTTTGATTTAGAGCCCGTTTCATGTACATATGATCGATTTATCTTTGCACAAAAAAACCTTCCGGATGACTTAGATATCAGCCATCCTGATAAACCCTTATGGGAAAAATTCGCCATTCGGAAAGCAGATTATATCCTGTACCTACGAGAAATTTCACCTTATATCCTGCCGTTTTTAACAAACCGCCTATTAACTGTCATTCGTTATCCACATGGGATGTTCGGTGAAGCATTCTACCAAAAAAACTGTCCAGACTATGCTCCTGAATTTGTACAAACGCATTCAGATGAGGGGATAGACTATATTCTCTGCAACAATTTAAAAACTCTCGTTTGGCTTGGCAATCAAATAGCCATTGAGTTCCATATACCTTTCCAAACCATTCATAGCAAGGTACCAAGTGAGATTGTCTTTGATTTAGACCCACCCTCGAAGGAGTACTTTCAATTGGCGATAAAAGCAGCATTGCTAATTAAAGAAGTCCTTGATCAATTAAATTTAATAGGTTTTATTAAAACCTCTGGAAACAAAGGGCTGCAAATTTACCTCCCCTTACCAGAAAATGAATTTACTTATGACGATACCAGGCTATTTACAAGCTTTATTGCTGAATATTTAATTTCAAAGGAACCTGATTCTTTCACTATTGAGCGGATGAAGAAAAATCGCGGAAACAGGCTATATGTTGACTATGTGCAACATAGCGAAGGGAAAACAATTGTCGCCCCTTATTCGATGAGGGGAAACGAACATGCTGGTGTGGCCACCCCCCTTTATTGGGAGGAAGTAACTGAAAATCTTGTGGTCGAATCATTTAACATGGAAAATGCCTTGAAACGTATTCGCCAGCAAGGTGATCCCTTTTCAAATTATTTTCAAACAAAATCAATCCAACCGTTTGGTCCCGTATTAGAGGTATTAAAAAAAGGGACGAGAAAAAAAGGATAGGGCTGTCCCTATCCTTTGATATTCATTTCTACATACCTTTGTGCTTCAGTTTGTAACTGTTCATAGGAAGACTGCTCAGACAAATCCGTTTTTGATGAAACAGTAAACGAATTATGCTCTAAGTTAACATTAACTGTGGCATTATAAAGATAGGTAGCATTACCGATTAAGTCAATTGTGTATTTTCCTTCGCATTCATGAACCACACATTGGACTCTTCCGCCGTTATTGTAAACATTTACGACGTTTTCCAATTCATTTAATTCAAGTAAAGAAGTAACGAGAGAGGAAGCTGACATTGCTGTCCCGCAGGCATTGGTAAAACCTACACCACGTTCAAATGTTCGTACATAGATAGAACCAGGTTGTAAGTTTTTAACGAAGCTGACATTGACTCCATCTGGAAACAAATGATTAGGACCATTTACTTTTTCACTAAGCTGTTTTTGAAGGTCGCTTTCAAGTTGGTCCGCTTCAACAATCGCAATTAAATGCGGATTGGGAACGGCGACAGCTGTAAACCTTAAATCTGCTGATAGTTCTTCGATTTTTTCGTTGAATAAGGTTGGTTTATTTAATTTTAATGGGAGAGCATTTAATTCAAACAGTACCGGAGAAATTTCCACCTGATAGGTGTGGATATCTGGTAAAAGGTCATTTTGTTTGCTAACCTTTAAATTTGCTTTCATTGTTTCAATTACAGCTTTATTTTTCCCAAGATGTTCGCATACATATCTCGCCACTAGACGCAATCCATTTCCACACATCGAGGCTTCTGACCCGTCAGAATTAAAGACACGCATTCTACCATCCGCATTTTTACTATTCATTACGAATAGAATTCCATCCGCACCTAATTCGGCGCGACGATTACATAATAATTTCGCGAGCTCCCCGCGATCACTTTCGGAGAATACATATCCATTCGACATTTCATCGATGATTAGAAAGTCATTTCCCGACCCATGACCTTTAATTAATTGGACTTCCATCGTAAAACCCCCACTACCTTGATATTAGTATATTGTATTTATCATATCAAACAATGTTCGTGAGGGGAACTGTCGAAACTTCTATCTTTCGATAAAATATTCATTAATCAGAAATGACAGGCGGAGAAGCTTATCCTGTTCAGATAAAGTCTCTCTCAGGGTAAGTACAGGCGTATTGGACTCTGGGAACAAAGGACTCCAATCGATTGGCATCCAACCTCGACGAAGCCGTGCTTCCTGATCGTGATGGTGATTTATTAGCCGTTCATCCATAAAAGCCACTGCTCCTTCTACCGAACCAATAAACCTGCCTTTCGAATCTAGTAATTCCTTTTTGGATGTTCTCCAATTATGTTTTCTTTTTTCAAAGCTGCCTAGATATTGCCTTCTATCATTAAATACTTCTATTTTAATCATTTTTTTGCCACTAACCTTATAATATCCGATTGCGTGATGATCCATATTATAGAGTGCATAAATTTTTGATAGCGATAACTTCTTTATCCCCTTGCCGCGGTACCTTTTAATCATTCCAGCAAGATGCCCATTTGGAAAGTAGAATAATAGTTTTGAAGAGTTAGTGTTCAGATATAATACGAGTAAATGTCGTGCTTCAAATAAAGATATTCTTCCGCCTTCAGATTTTCTCATACTCCTGTCAATTGAAATTGACTGCTGCCTTCTAAAAAGATAGCATTGAAAACTAACTATGCTATAGATAAGAAATGGGATGGTTAAGAACATGATTTCTTTAGTTTTAAAAATAGAAAGGTTACCAGCGACGATTATGATCACTGGAATTAGCGCCGTAATACTACCATTTAGGTGCAAATTAGCTGTATCCCGGTAATATTCATTTATTTTCATCTAGAAAACTCCTTATCGATTCCTCACTACTTAGTTTATTTAATATAAGCTAAAAAAATGATAGGAGAATTAGATTAGATAAAAAAAGAAGAGACTAGTTGTCCCTTCTCTTAATCCTTAATATAGTTAACTATTGAAGGCATTGCTGATCTCGCATCTTCGTACCCTTGATTGTACAGCTCTTCTAGCCTTTGTGGGTTCCGTTCCATCCTGCCTACCTTTAATGGCTGGGTTGGACGAATAATTAAAACATTTCCCTTTTTCTCTTCCATTTCAAGATATTCGACCGTTTCATTGTAGATTTGGTATCGATTTCTAAGGGACTGTTGCAATCCTTTATATTCAGGATATTTTCGATTGACAAGATAATGAAACTTCGAGGGCTTTTTCAAATATCCTTTATTTCTTGTTAGAATAACGATATTTTTGGAAAATCCATCCTGCTGAGCTTTCTTGAGTGGAATGGGGTCGCTAATTCCCCCATCAAGTAAGATTTTATCTTTAAAACGGACTTCAGGTGCAATAAATGGCAGTGAGCTCGATGCACGTAACACGGTTAAAAGGTCTTTCTCGTAATCCTGCTTCTTAAAATAAACAGGATCTCCTGTCAGACAATCAGTCGTCCCCACGACAAATTCTGAAGGACTATTGTAAAAAACATCATAATGATACGGAACATGATTATTGGGAATTTCGTCAAAAATAAAATCCATTCCAAAAAATTGCCGATTTCGAAAATAATTTCTCCACGAAATGTATCTTGGGTCGGAAGCATATTCAATCGTAACGGTTTTATTTCTTCCTTTTTGCTTAGACAAATAGGAGGCAGCATTACATGCTCCTGCAGAAACTCCGATTACATAAGGAAAAAATAACTGAGATTCTAAAAAGTATTCAAGGATACCAGCCGTGTAAACCCCACGCATTCCTCCACCTTCTAGTACCAAACCGACTCTATTTTCCATGTTGCTTCGCCCTTTCATTGTTAACATTAAACATCATAGTTAATTGACATTATAGTCCTTCTCTATTTATTTATAAAATGAAACGACTTTATTATGAGGATAACCTTTTTTATTGGCTCCTGTAAGAAGTTGAAAAAATAAAGGATAAAAGCCTCAAAAAAACCCGACAAAATAATCTTTGTCGGGTTGAAAATTCAATATTATTTTATTAGCCTGAATATCAGTGGGAATCGATATTGATTCCCTTCATAGGCTTTAATTGCAGCAATAATAGTGAATACAATGAGCATTAATCCTATTACAGGGAGTAAAACAAAACCAATTAGAATGATCGTTGAGATTCCAGCAACAAAAAGGTAAACCGTATAGGAAATCAGAAAGTTAAAGTATTCCCTGCCATGGTAATCAATGAAGGATGATTCATCCTTTTTTATTAACCAAATAACCAGTGGTGCGATAACTGGAAAAAAAATACTTAACACATAAATCCCTGCAGCAAACAACCTTTCATCATTATTGACCATTCTCTTTTCCCCCATTGGAATATATTTTTTGATTTCCTTACTATTTACGCCAATGCTGTTAAAAGGTTTCACTATTTTTATGGAAATAAATTATCAGGTTAAACTATTCACTAGGCACCCAAATTGGTAAAATTGATAAAATAACTATTATCAACGTGAAGAAAGGTTTTATTATGACAAAAATACTTTTTAAAAATGCAACGGTTTATCCAATTACATCTGAACCCCTCCCACATGGTGATGTCTTAATTGAAGATGGAAAGATCCTTAAGGTAGGAAAGAATCTTACGACTGATATATCTGTAAAAATCATCGATTGTGGGAATTTATTTCTTTTTCCAGGCTTTATAGATGTTCATACCCATTTAGGTCTTTATGATGAAGGAACAGGCTGGGCTGGGAATGATGCCAATGAAACGGTAGAAGCGCTGACGCCCCATATTCGAGCCATCGACGGGGTTTATCCGTTAGACCCAGCCTTCACTGATGCTGTTAAAAGCGGTATTACCACAGCCCATGTCATGCCTGGGAGTGCAAACGTCATTGGAGGAACCACTTCCGTGATTAAAACTACCGGCCGGAATATCAAAAAAATGATTATCCAAGAGATCTCAGGCTTAAAGATTGCCTTAGGGGAAAATCCTAAAAGAAATCATAGTCACGGAAATAATGATTCGATTACTCGGATGGGGATTATGGGGATGCTTAGGGAAGCCTTCTACCAAGCAATCCATGCAGATAATCCAGATTTACCTAGAATCGCCCCTATCGTTATGGCCTTAAAAAGAGAAATTCCCGTTAGAATCCATGCCCATCGTGCCGATGATATCATTTCTGCTCTTCGTTTTGCAGAAGAATTTAAGCTTGATTTACGAATTGAGCACTGCACTGAGGGTCATCTAATTGCCAGTGATTTATCAGGGATGGATTTAAAAGTTTCAGTTGGTCCTACCTTGACGAGAAGGTCGAAAGTCGAATTGAAGAATAAAACTTGGAAAACCTATCAAGAATTGACGAATCACGGTGTCGAAGTTTCCATTACCACTGATCATCCCTATACACCCATACAATACTTAAATATTTGTGCGAGCCTTGCTGTTCGAGAGGGATTACCTGAACAAAAAGCCCTGGAAGGGATTACGATTCTGCCTGCTAGAAATTTAAAAATTGATAGGCAAGTTGGCAGTATCGAAGAGGGTAAGGAAGCCGATTTAGTCCTTTGGAGCCACCATCCTTTCCATTATTTAGCAAAGCCTAAATGGACGATGATTGGCGGTGAAATGGTCTACCAAGAAACGTAGAATCTTGTTGATAATTGGTAAAAAATTTAACGAAAAATCAACAAAAAACCTATTTATTTTTTAGCTTTTTTCTTGTATTATACTCTAAGGAAACCATTTAAAAACCTAAGGTCTTTGGGGGTTTATGAACATATTCTGGTTAACAAAAAAATGATATAGGGAAGGCAAATGGTGCGCCACCAGTTTTACTGGTTCTAGTGGGTTCGATTCCCACCCCGAAATTTTTTAGTAACTTTATAAAAAATTTCGAGGGTGGACCGGACCGTTTCTTTTGATATGGGATCGGAATGCCCTAATGGAGGGATATTCATGCTTAAAAAACGTGATCTTCATGACAGCCACACATTGTACGAATTAATGACGCACCCTGATGTCTTCCCTTTCGTGCGCCAAAAAGCTGATTCCTATGAAGAATTCTTATTCATGACAAAACAAACCATTGAGGCCGAAGAACGCGGAGAATTAATCTCACGAACCATTCTTGATGAATGGGGTGCGCCTATTGGTACCATTAGCTTATTTGATATTGAAAATAACGCCGGTTTTTTAGGAACTTGGCTTGGCAAGCCTTATCATGGCAAAGGATATAATAGCCCGGCTAAAGATGCCTTTTTTCAAGAACTTTTTTATGAATTAGACATCGAGACAGTCTTTATGAGAATACGTAAGGTTAATGTTCGCTCGATTAAAGCAGCTGAAAAACTTCCTTATGTTATAAAAGCAAATGAAACAAGAAAATCTATTTATGAACAATTGAACGCCATTGGTGATATATACGATTTGTATGAAATACCAAAAGACCAGTACACCTTCTATCTAATGCGAAATGGTGCTGCTCAATCAGACGATTCACAATTATTGGAAGCATAAAAAAGCAATCGGCCATGTCCGATTGCTTTTTGTTTAGTGTTTTTTAAGAAAGATTATTCCGTTATGTTCTGTTCCATGGTTTCATTCACATCATTAAGACCCATTTGGAGCAAAAATTCATCTAGTTCCTCATTTGTTAATGTCTCAAAGCGGCCATCATGAAAAAATACTTGGGTTTGATTAGGGTTTATCCTATTCATATTAAAACTCATTATCTTTGCTCCTTTCATAGATGATTATTATCTATTGTCCACAAGAGAAGCAGTTTTCATTCGAGAAAATCAAATAGTTCAAAAAATTATACTAATTTTTAAGTACCTTTCCTAATACATTTAATCCCCCAGTGACAGGAATAATGCTTCCTGTTATAAAATCGGACTTTTCGTCAGCAAGGAAAGCAATTACTCTGGCAATATCCTCTCCTGTTCCATACCTGCCAATCGGGGCATTTCCAATCACACCCCTTGCCTCCTCGATATTACTTTCTTTCCATTGGTTGATTATATCTCCTGGACAAACCATATTCGCAGTAATACCATGTTCGGCTTCCTCGATCGCAATTGTCCTCGTAAGAGATGCCAAACCCGTCTTCGCTGCGGCAAAGGCCGACCTAAATACCCACCCTGGTGCAGTTTCGACACGATCATACCCAAATGTAATAATTCTTCCCCATTTTTGGTCTCGCATGGAAGGAATAACTAGTTTGGTCAAATAAAAAACCGAATTTAAATTGCCTTGCACTAAATAATCCCATTCCTCAAAGGAATAGTCGGCTAATTTTTTTCGTTCATGGATGTATGGACCAGCATTATGAACTAACACGTCTACAGTTTGGTAAGCAGCAAGTGTTTCATCCACAATTCGGATACAATCATTCCTATTTGATACATCACCTTGAACAGAAATGTTTTTGTTTCCAAAACATTCAGTTAATTGGTTTGCTAAAGAAATTGCTTCCGTTTTACTATTACGATAGTTAATGGCTAGTTGATAACCATTTTCCGCGAGATATAAAGCAGTTTTTTTGCCAATACCAGATGCTCCCCCCGTAATCAAAGCCGTTTTCTTTTTCACAAATTATTACCTCTCTATGTTTAGAATTTCTCTCTTAACTATATGTTAACTAGAATTGTTTATACGCAATATTGGTTTTATGAATTTAAGTTAAAAGTATCGAATCGTGTTAGGTAATTCGGTTTCAATAACGAATGGGCAAGTGCTTGCATACGATACATATATCTAAGTAACACTGAAAGGATGAGACCCTTGTTCCCATGGAATATATTCCCTTTTGATAAAGATATCAAGGAAAAGATGACAAAAATGAAGCCTGAAGAAATCAATACTTATGTACAGGACATATTAGGAAAAATTATGCCTGGAAACATGAAAACTGGAATGAATCCAGAGGAGATGTTGCGAGGATTCCAATCGCCGGTATCCTCACCAGTTTCCACGAGCAATCGTTTAAATTCAACAACCTTTGAGACTCATGATTTTGTTTATGTAAGAATCTTAATAAAAAAAGAAGAATGGGTAAAACAGCTTCGTATTTATCATACCTCCAATCAACTAATTGTGGAACATATTCCACATCAAGAAGATAAGAACATGATAACCCTGCCAGCAATTGTAAAAAAGAAAGGTGCAACTGCTACTTTTAAAGATGGCGTGCTTGAAGTCAAAATTCCTAAAAATATTGATCTGCAGTTTTCACAAATAGATGTTACAGAAATTTAATCAAATTATTTGCAAAAGGGAGTAACATAAAGGACAGCAAATTCAGCTGTCCTTTATGTTACTGCCCGTCATTTGTTTCCTTCGTTTCATCCATATTCATGTTATCCATTGAACTCTTAGCATTAGCGTCCTCAGGTTCACTGGGGGTCCCAATGATAAATTCTTTTTTTGGCATGTTATGCAAATCTCTTGCAGTAACGTGAGAAACGATATAATACGTTCCTTCTTGATTGAAAGATTTTTCTAAGCGATAGATTCCATTTTCAGTATGTTTAATTTCAAATTTTTCATGCTTTTCGTCCTTTGCACGCCAAATCTCAAAAATAACCTCTGCATCCTTCACCTGATCTTTTCCCTGAGTAACCTTAGCTTCAAAGGTGACCGGCCTATTTAATTCACCGGGATTTGGATTAATGGACAAGTTTACTTCAACCATTTGTGGTAGATTATCACCTTGGTCTTTTTTATTACAAGAAACAACAATACTTATACAAAGAACGATTACCAAAAAAACGGAAAACTTTTTCAAGGTTTCTCTCTCCTATCTTAATTCTTCCATCACTTCATTGTGAATTTTTATTAATTGTAACTTGGCCTCTAGCGAAACTGTTGAATCACTCACTCTTTTGATTGCAAAAAAATATTTCTCGAGTGTACTTTTCCTGATCCTCGGGTGTGAATTTTCATCAAGAAGCTCCCTTTTTATCGCATCTAGCAAAGTCTCCTTACTGCTTTTCTCCACAGCCTCTAGTAAACGATTATTCCAAATCAACCGATATTCTTCTAATAAATGATCAAAGGATATCTTTTCTTTAGACAAACCATCCCCCCCTTTTGTCTTCACTTGCATTGTTACATATTTCCTAACCATATTGCAAAAAATAGATGTTAACAAGTCCATGGAAGGAGTTAGTTTATATGTCAACACCCTATAAATGTCCAAATTGCAAGACGAATCGAAGCCGCTTTAATGTGATTCAACAAGTTTCTCATTCTGTTAAACTGGACCCGCAATCGGGTTCCATCATTAAGGAGTATGAAGGAAACGATTTAGAACCTTTTCATCTCCCTTATAACGGCCCTGAATATCGAGTCCAATGCGGTGCTTGTGGTTTAATAGAGGATGAGCGGACCTTTATCAAATTTGGCGAACAACCGTGATCGTTTTACCTCCCAAACAAAAACATCCTTTATTGGAATGACCAATAAAGGATGTTTTTATTTTTTGTTTATCGCAGTTCATTTTCCTTAAGAAAATCCTTCGAATCCACTTTCCAGCCATCAATCGGTGAAAATCTGATTAGATGAATGTTTCCCCTAAAGGTTTGTGCTCCTCTGTTTTTAATATACCAGTTAATTACAACAGGAACATCTAAACTAATTTCTTCTGTTAAATCCTCAGCTGGCAAAAGTTCCATTCGAGAAATACTGACATTATCAACATCCACTAAGATAGGCTTCCAGTTGATTTTTTGAAGCGAGGCCATGGAAGTAATTCGGGTATCTTGCTGCTTAAATCCCGCTACATAGGCATTTATGACTTCATAAGGATTCGCCTTCCCTAAATACTGATTTAATTTCCCAGAAGCTTTCAACACCATAAGCATATGTGATAAGTCCATTGAGTTTGTACGATGGGTGGTACTGCCATAAAAATGAATACAAAAGTGGCCTGGAAAATTATTCTGGAGTGCTCCAGCACCATGTGGCATCCCATGCATTGATCCTGCGATCCATTGGTCCTTATAAATAACAACAATGGCCCGTCGTTTCCAGCTCCATTTCCCTCCATAGATTCTTTTCATTATCTTTGTATCTTTAGAGGTTAACGGTTGAACATCAGCATGGTGGCTCCCTGCACGTCTTTGCACTTTAAACTTTTTTCCTGTTTCAATATCCATTACTGTAAATTTTGTATACTTTGGCAGGATATGATTAACTTCCTTCCAGTTCAACATCTCAATTTTATAACTAATAGTTGATGCCGCATTAACCCCTTGACCATTCAGGAGGATATGAATAAATACCAAAAAAATAACTACCCTCTTCATAGTATCCTCCTTTTAAATAAACTTTGCTACATTAAAAGAGTTACCTGAAGAGGAAATTATCATTCATTCAATCCGAGTGTTTTTGTTATTTTTCAAGATTTTCTAATTGCATTTTAATCTCATTCCAATGAATATTTTCACCGATAAATACAAGGTTTAATGGCATATTCATATCCTCTTTCATATATAACGGCATTCCATAAGAAAATTGAAATAAAAAAGGAAGGTTCGAATAGTCAAACTTTAAATAGCCTTTAATGCGGTAAATCGTATCAGGCAGATGTTTTAAGAAATCCTCAAAAGCGGTTTGGCTAATGGCTGATTTAAATTGGAAAACAAATGTCGTTAAATTTAGACGGGATGGCTGGGCTACCTTTTCAACAGAAATAGAAAGGTTTCGCAACTGTTCGATGGAAACCTGTGAAAAATTAGTCAGCAGGCATCTAGCATTCGGATTAATGGACTGTATTTCAAAGGTGATCTTTGCTTGCTCATTCTCTTTTAATTCATTCATTTTGTTAACAATAATAAAGTCAGCATGTCTTACCTGCTCTAGGATCAATTGCTGAAGCTGTGGACTTAATAATTTTCGATCCATCCACCTTGTGCCATCAACTGTTGTGATTATTCCTTTTATGATTAACTTATCTGCAAATAATGGTGAAAGAATCGCATCTAAAACTTCCACCGGGTGGGCAGCACCAGTTGTTTCAATATAGATCACTTCTGGTTCATCTTCTATTAAAAGACCTTGCAATTGCGCTTCGAGCTTGTCCTGTATGGAACAGCAAATACATCCCCCTAACAGCTCTTTTAATGTTACATCTCCCTCATCTACTACATCAGAATCAATTGAGACCTGACCTAATTCATTCATCATGACAGCTGTTTTTCTTCCCGTTCGATGTTCATCCGCTAACAATCGCTTGAGAAGGCTTGTTTTCCCACTACCTAAAAAACCCGATAAAATATAAACCTCAGCTTTTTTCATTTTTCAACTCCCTTTCAATGTTCATTCTTTAATCTCAAAAAATGAACCCAACTCCTATGGAGTCGGGTCACTTTTGTTTATTTCATTGTTTCCTTTAATACTTTAATCGCCTTTTGCATTTGTGTATCATTGTTTTTAATTTTGTCTCTTAATAATTCCATTAGTTTCAAGGTAGAATCGCCTTTTAGAATCCCATTAGCTGGGAGCTTTTGAGCTTTTTGGAAAGCAGTAACGGCAGCTTTTGTCTTTTTGTCAAAAAATCCGTCCGTTCGGCCTGGGTCATATCCAACTGCTTTTAGCATCTTTTGTGCTGTTTGCACTTCCGTCCCCGAACTAGATTGTTTTAGTTCCTTATCCGGATCGATGATTGTTAAAGTTGCATAGTCAGGTAAGGCAACTGCTACATCTGGTTCAATGCCCTTTTTATGAATCCAATTGCCGTTTGGTGTCAACCATTTAGCGGTTGTAAACTTAAGATTTGAACCATCCTTAAAGTCTGAAGCAGTTTGGACAGTACCTTTCCCAAATGACTTTTCGCCAACTAGTTTCACACCTGCAGATTCTTTTACAGCAGCAGAAAGAATCTCTGAAGCACTGGCACTACCTTTATCAATTAAGACAACTAATGGAAGATTTGGGTTCCCTTCATTTTGCGAAGGATACTCCTTGATCTTTCCATTTCGATCTTCTACTTTTAAGATCAGTTTTCCTTTTGGAACAAACATGCTCGAAATGGAGATGGCCTGGTCTAAAAGCCCTCCTGGATTTTGCCGCAAGTCTAATACGAGACCCTTCATCCCTTTACCATTTAATTCATTGAGTTTTTTAACAAGTTCCTTTGATGTATTGCTTGAAAAACTTGTAATTTGAACTTTAGCAATGCCATCTCCAACCATTTCACCATAAACAGTTTCAATTGGAATTTCATCCCGAACAATCGGCACTGTCATTGGAGCAGCTGTTCCTGGACGTTGGATGGACAACTCTACCTTTGTACCCTTTTTCCCACGAATCAGGGTAACTGCTTGAGTTGAATTCATACCTTGGAGACTTTTTCCATTCACTGACATAATCATATCATTTGGTTTTAGGCCAGCTTTTTCAGCAGGAGAGCCTTTGATTGGAGAAACAATAATGATATGGCCGTCCTTTTCCTGAATTTCGGCACCGATGCCTTCAAATGAAGAAGAAATACTGCCGTGAAAACTCTCTGCCTCTTCATTACTCATATAATCAGAATAAGGGTCATCTAGCGACTCCACCATTCCGTTTATCGCACCATTAATAACCTTTTTTTGATCGATTTCTTTGTAATAACCACTCTTTAAAGTATCAAATGCTTCATAGAGTTTTGTAAATTCTTGTCTTTCTGTTCCAACTGTAACTACCTTTTCATCTCCAAAGGCAAGAGCAAATGTTGTAATTCCCGCAGAAAGAAACACAACCATAAACAATAGCATAATAAAATGAAATTTCTTTAATCGTATGTATCCTGTTTTGTTTTCTACTACTTGCCCATGATCATTATTGGTATCTTCCACTTTTTCTTGTGCAATTTTCTCATCTTCCAAAGCCTTCACCACTTTCATTCACCATAAAATTAGAAATGATCTAGTTGACTGAATTTTGTAGTTACTAGATGATTTTTCAAATTTTCCGAAGTTAAATTCAGATACTTAAAAAAAATAAGCCCTTAGTGATTAGAATAACATCTTTCATATAAAATTAACAAAGAAAAAGTTAATGAAATTAATAATAATCACTGTGAATCGATTTTCACAACAAACGGCACCTACCAAATGGTGAGTGCCGTTTGTTTTTATACTACATCAAACCCTTGATCTTCAACAGCTTCTTTTAGCTTCTCAACAGGGGCTTTCCTTGAATCATAACCTACATCAACTTTCCCATCTTTTAATGACACATTTACTTCGCTTACACCTTCCACACTAAGAAGTGCATTTTTAACAGCTTTTTCACAATGTCCACATGTCATCCCTGTCACTTGTAAAGTTGTTTTCTCCATGACGAATACCTCACTTTTTTTTTTTGCTAGTTAAACTTGCCTGTTGATTTCCACTCCAGGCGCTTCGCTTTCCGCGGGCGGTCCGGGGAGCCTCCCGCAGGAGTCTTCGCGCCTTCCGCTCCAATCAACAGGGTGCCAAAATCAACAATAAGCTTTAATATAGCCTATTTTTTTATATATTAACTCGCTTCAAACGAAGGGAATTAGACACTACAGATACTGAGCTAAATGCCATGGCTGCTCCAGCTACCCATGGGGCTAACAAACCTAGTGCAGCAATTGGAATTCCTCCTGAATTATAGACAAGCGCCCAGAAAAGGTTTTGACGAATATTTTGCATTGTTTTTTTACTTAAAGTTATCGCTTTTGGAATCAAGGTTAATTCTCCGCCAAGAATGGTTATATCGGCAGCTTCAATGGCCACATCTGTCCCTGTACCGATGGCAATTCCGATATCAGCAACGGCAAGTGCGGGGGCATCATTAATTCCATCTCCCACCATGGCCACTTTAAGTCCTTTGTGTTGTAATTGTTTCACATGATTGGCCTTTTCCTCTGGCAGGACTTCTGCAATGATATTTGTTATACCAACTTGAATAGCAATCGCCTTAGCGGTCCGTTCATTATCACCAGTCAACATAAACACATCAATACCTAGTTGGTGCAATTGCTGTACGGCTAATTTTGCGGTTTCTTTCACCGTATCAGCCACAGCAACCACACCCATTATATTAGAATTAATAGCAATAAACATAGCCGTTTTTCCTTCGTTTTCCAAACGGGCCAAGTCTTGTTCTCCCGATAAGCTGGAAATATTTTTTAGATTCATCAGTTTGCGGGTTCCTACGAATATTTCATCCTTACCAATTTTTGCTTCAATTCCATAGCCAGGTACTGCTTTAAATCGTTTAACCGGAAGTGTACTTGATCTTTTTTCAACCCCATATTTTACAATCGCTTCCGCTAGGGGATGTTCTGAAGACTTCTCAGCGGATACAAGATATTGGAGTACTTTTTTCTCTTCCTCATAGGCAATAAAATCGGTGACCATTGGTTGTCCTTTGGTAATCGTCCCTGTTTTATCGAGGATGATCGCATTAATCTTATGAGCAGTTTCTAAATGTTCTCCGCCTTTAAATAAGATGCCTATTTCAGCTCCTTTCCCTGTCCCGACCATAATCGAAGTCGGAGTTGCCAGGCCGAGCGCACAAGGACAGGCAATCACTAAAACAGCTATTGCTGTTTCTAGTGCATCTGAAAACTCACCAGGATGGACAAAGAAATACCAGATCAAAAATGTAATGAGCGAGATGACAACGACAACGGGGACAAAGTATCCAGAAATGGTATCAGCGACACGTTGAATTGGAGCCTTGCTGCCTTGCGCTTCTTCGACAATCTTAATGATTCCGGCTAGGGCTGTGTCTTTACCAACTTTCACTGCTTTAATCGTTAAAGTTCCATTTTTATTCATTGTTGAACCAATGACCTGATCCCCTAACGATTTCTCAACCGGTATGGATTCACCGGTAATCATGGATTCATCCACAGAAGATTGCCCTAAGGTTACAACACCATCAACCGGAATTTTTTCCCCAGGTTTCACCAATACAAGGTCAGAAACCTTCACTTCTTCAAATGGAATTTGAAATTCTTTCCCATCTCTAATTACGGTCGCTTCTTTCGCTTGGAGACTTAGCAACTTTGAAATGGCAATAGTTGTTTTCCCTTTTGCCATCGTTTCAAATAATTTCCCCAAAAGAATTAACGTAATCAGCACCGCACTTGTTTCAAAATATAGATGCGGCATATAGGCAGGGTTCCCGATTGATTTTACTCCTTCAGCAAGGCTATAAAAATAGGCCGCTGAAGTTCCTAAGGACACTAGGACATCCATATTAGCACTCTTATTTTTCAATGCCTTGAAGGCACCAACATAAAACTGTCCGCCTATATAAAATTGTACAGGGGTTGCCAAGAGGAACTGAAACCATGGATTCATCAATAGATGTGGCATGGGCAAACCTAAATCAATAGGAATATGTGCAAGCATGGTATATAAAAGTGGAATCGACAAAATCACCGAGAGAAGAAACTTATGTTTTTTCTGTTTCAATTCCTCTTCTTTATATTGTTTTTTTTGTTCCGCTTCATCAAATCGTACTCCATATCCTAGCTTTTCTATTTTAGTGATAATATCATTACTTGAAACCTGTTCCTTATCGAAAGAAATAGCTGCACTTTCCATTGCCAAATTAACATTTGCTTCAACACTGTCCATTTTATTTAAAACTTTTTCAATTCGTGTTGAACAGGCAGCACATGTCATTCCAGTAATATCTAACTTGAGCTGCTCTTTCATTTTGATCACCTTCTTATTATTTATAATATAACCGCGATGTTGGTCAAACGAATAAAAACAAAATCTGCTCTATTCAATTTAAGCCTTATATAGTCGGGCTTCGATGACTTTTGTCACAGAAAAGTTTGATTTTTATTTATTCTCCATTCCGTTGAGGAGTTCCTGTTTTTTGAGAGAAAATTAAAAGCCTTATCCTAATGGAAAAGGCTTTTGTTGATTATTCCTTTATAGCAGCTTCTAATGCTACTTCAATCATATCATTAAACGTTAATTGTCTTTCTTCTGCTGTGGTTTCTTCGCCTGTTAAAATGTGGTCACTAACGGTTAGAACGGAGAGTGCTTTACGATCAAATTTAGCCGCTAAAGTATAAAGTGCGGTAGTCTCCATTTCAATTGCGAGAATTTGGTACTTAGCCCATTTTTCCAATTCTGCGTTATCATTATAAAACGAATCTGCTGTAAAAATATTTCCTACTTTTAAGTTAAGACCTTTTGCTAGTCCTGCATCATATGCCTTCCGAAGTAAATCAAAGTTGGCAGTAGGGGCAAAATCCACATGACCAAAGGTAAGTCGATTCATATTAGAATCTGTAGAGCTAGTCATTGCTAAAATGACATCACGAACTTTTACATCTTTTTGAATAGCTCCACATGTCCCCACCCGAATTAGATTCTGGACATTATAGCTTTGCATCAGTTCATTTATATAAATAGAGATCGAGGGAACGCCCATTCCAGTTCCTTGTACAGATATTCGTTTTCCTTTATAAGTTCCTGTATAACCAAACATATTTCGGACTTCGTTGTAGCATTTAGCATCTTCTAAAAATGTTTCTGCAATATATTTCGCTCGAAGCGGGTCACCTGGTAATAATACCGTCTCTGCTATTTCGTTTTCCTTCGCACCTATATGTACACTCATTTAAAATCCTCCAATCAAGAACTTCGCACAGTATTCATTTATTAAAACTGTATCATTGACAATATATCATAAACATTTTCCAATGAGAAACTCTGCAACGAACTAGACATGAATTTTTTAATTTGTGGGAAGCTATTTTTAGATTGGAGGGAGATCATCATGGGTAAAAAACATCGAAGCCGCATTAATTCACCAAAGAAAAATAATCATATCCCTGCTGAGGCCATCGTAGCTGAGCATGAAGCACATGCAAAAGAGCACAATGCAAGAGGCGGACGGAAGAACTGAACTAAAAAAACTCGCTTCCTTTGCGCGGCGTAAAATAAACCTAAGGAATTGTCCTTAGGTTTTTTAGAGTTAAAAGAGAACGATTCTGTTGATAGGAAACCATCCACCAGGTTTTAATTGATAATAATGCTGGCCGCGGCGGCCTTCATCAATTAAAACAATATCCCCTGTTGAAAGAAATCTTCCTTGATAATTTGCAGGGATTCTATCAGTCACATTAAAGCGGCTGAAGGTTTCCTCTAAGCATTGTTTACGACTTGATGCAGGAATTGATGTTCGATAAACCTCTTTATGGCCTTTATGTTCTCGGTACTTTGGAGTTTGAAAGATCGTTACATCATATTGCAGATTAGCTCTCTTAGTTAATACATTGATCATCATGAACCTCCAATTATTAGAATTTTATGCTTATTCTAATAATTAGCGATACCCTTTGTCAATTCCTCCATAGAAAGCACTCTTTTTTTGTCGAATCGCACTTTTTTTATCCAGACAGGTTGTTCCTTGCGAGAAAATAGCGAATCAAGTTGATGGGATAAAAATAAATAGGACCGATTGGGCCCTATTTTCCAGGATTTTATGAATATCGTTGAATAACATTTTGAATTTTTTGTTGTAAATAAGGGATATCTGCATTTGTAACTGACAAGCGTACATTGGTCTCATCTGCCCCGATAGCCTCTGAGAACAAGCCTGATAACCCTCTTGCCCGTCGATCTACCTGGAACATAATATCAAGGTTACCATTCCCTGAGGGAAAGAAAACAACTTCTAATTCATCTAATTTGCCCCGAAATAATCCTGACGTTGGAACAAATTCAAATTCTTGAACAAATGGTAATCTTCCTCGTAATCGGCGCGGTGCTTCTTCACAATCGGCCTCCCGTATTCTAAAGCCTAATTGATCAATGGCAGAAAACACAGCAGACATTAACGGATTGGGAACCACTTTAAGATAATCCTTATCACTTGGATCGACACCGCCTTTAATATCAAGGCCCGTTGTTACCCAAACTTTCGATCTTCCAATCGAAAGAGGTGTATCAAATGGAAGCTGAAAGGAAAAGGGAATGTCTTTATTCTCATTCGCACGAATGACAAAAGGAGTTGTTAATCGGAACCGTTCGATCGCAGCTGTGACGGTATACTTTTTGTCATCTGACTCTCTTAAGTAGGTGGTATTCAGGGTTAGGTAAATCTCATCCACCTGCTGCTCCACCTTGCCTCCTTTAATTTCAACTACACCGTTAACTGTCTCACCCGGCATATACGTATCCTTTTCTAGTTTTGTGTCCACAGCTGCAGACCCTATTCCTACACTGGCAAATACTTTGTTAAAAAAAGACATGGTTTCTCCTCCTAGATTAAGTATGAATTGATTATTTCAGCTCTTATTTGGGCACAGTTTTCATATGCTGGTTCGATCTGCAAGAGCCTTCTGATTATGTGTTTAGCAGGGTTCGAAATGTTGAGTTCATCTTCCCAGCTTTTTTCATGGGTATCGTTTGAAAATGTAAAATTAGAATACAACAAAAACAATAGGAAATGTCCAAGTCCATAAAAATCCGCCTGGTAGGTAATCTCTTTACGCAATTGACTTTCCCTCGTTGACAAAACTTCAATTTCCTGATGAAAATGTCTTCCCAATCCTAAATCAATTAGCCTAATGTTTGAGCCATCGGTAATGACATTGGGAATACGAATGTCTCTATGGATTATTTTATGGTTGTGCAAATATTCTAATGGTGTAAGTAATGCATTGACAATTTGGAAAGCCTTTTTTTCTGAGATTTTCCTACCTTCAGAAAAAATGAGCTGTTCGAAATTCATTCCCTCGATAAATTCCATCGTGTAAAAGGGAATGTTTTTATAGGTCCCTCCCGCAAAATACCTTGGAAACCCTGGATGATCAATCGATTCTAACAGTTCTTTTTCTAATTCAAAGTTTCTTCGTCCCGATTGTGTCAATCTTTTATGGAGACGCAAGGCTTTTAAAACCATTTTCTGTTTGCATTCTAAATCATACACTAAATAACTATGACCATAACCACCTGCTCCGAGATGGGTTATCACCTGATAACGCCGAGCGATCAGTTCCTCTTTGGAAAAGGGTTTTTCAAATAAATTTGAAAAGAGTAAAGCGATTTTTTTAATCATCACTTAAAACCCTACTAACTGCTAAAAAAACTACTACTTTTATATTTCTTTTTATAATAATGATGTCCTAGGTTGTTGTGTTTATAATGATTCTTTTTCTTCCAGGCATCACTTGAGGAACTATATTTGTGAGATGATTTGCTTCCGAAAATCATTTTAAGGATTTTTTTTAACAATTCATTTCCCTCCTCTGCTTAATACATAATAATACGTATCCAAAAAGTAAAGGTTTCATCAATCGTGAATTTTATTTAAATATAATTCACAGATATATATAGACACAACAAAAAGCGAGCACTGAATGCTCGTCTTTCGTATTAATCTATGATAAAGGAAAAGACATATTTTCCTCTTCTTGACTAATTAACTTTTTATTCATCCTCTTCTTCTTCATCGATAATACTCTTCTCAATTAAATATTCGAAGGTTATGTCAGCAATTTCTTCCAATTCTTCTTCACTAGGAACGTATCCCCTTTTCACAAGCTCATGAAAGAAAAATTCGGCAATCTCCTCGGTATCAATAAATACTTCAATTTCTCTCATAGCATCGCCCCCTTTTTAGAGAATGTATGATGTACATGGCTTTTTCATGCTATTTACTTTGAAGAGCTAACGGAATATCAATAATGGTGACCATTTATATTAGCCTTGGAAATTTTAAACAAGAATTGATGTCTTATTTTGATTGGACAAGCATAAGATGAATGAAAGAAACTTTCCAAGGGGTGATTCGATGTCAAATTTACAATTAAAATTAGAGGCATGGATAGATGATGTTAATCGGGAGGATGGTCTCACCCTCCAAATATTAGAGAAGTTTTTAGATGCAATGTTTTTTCTCATTAAATGGGCAGGTATCCCATTTGTTATCTATTTACTATTTGAAATATCAAAATGGTAATTAGACATGGCTTTTGCCATCGTTACTGACCAGACTTTCTAATTTCCGGATAATCACTCGCATGACTTGATAATATTCCTGATCCTGAAACATTTCATATAAAATCCGGTAGTCATTAAATATGTCCAATAAATTATCGATTAGTTCCTTTTTTTCTTTTTTTCTTTCAATTTCTTCAAATTCTGCTTTTCTAATCATGTTTTGGACTTTTGGATTTTCGACTACCTTTTCTTGCTTATTTACTAAGTATAGGAGCCCTAGTTTTTGAATAAATGTGTCAGCATTTTCAGCATCGGCTACCAGTGTCAATTCTTCTTCACCTGCTTCAAGCCATTCACCATCACTAACCCTTGATAGCTCGTAAATGACATCTTCCCAGGCATCTTCCTTATAGCGCCAAATTTCTGTCCGGAAGCCTACGACTTTAAACAAGTCTGCGCCATATCCACTTACTTGAACTAGATCACCAAAGAAAAAACTATATTCGATGTCAATTTGTTCTTTCTCCATTACGACGCCATCAAATTCTGAGAGTAATTGTAAGGCGGATTCAATGAATAATCCGTCACTTTTATTTACTTCATATACATACTTCCCGTCTAGCCACTTTACATCTGTTAGTTTTCTAATTTTATTGGATAATTAATGTTTTACTATTAAGGGATTATCACCTCTTGTGTAATAAAAAAATTAAACCCGTATACCATAATGGCACACGAGTTTAATTTTTTTTATCTTTTGCTTTATCTTCTGCTTTTGTATCTTGAACATTTGGATTGTTAATTTTATTATACAATTCGATTAGTCCCTTGGCTGCCTTCACCGGATCAAAAGTTCCTTTTTCACCATATTTTACTTTCACGATGAATTCACCTCGTAGTAAAATATGCAAGTGTTTCTTATCTGGTATCTTGTCTTATGCGAAAAATTTCCTCTTGAATTGGGATATAAATAATGTAATAACTACCTATACTTAAATATTTCCTCTGAATTCAAGCGTTTCACTTCATAAAAAAATACTTGAATGAATTTTTTTGTATTTACTCGAGTTTGAGTTGCATGTATTGTTGTATTTTTTTGCAATTCCTTGATCCTTTGGTGGACGACGGTAAAATCAAAAAATTTTGAAGCATAATTTTCAAACTTAGGATTTGAAAAATCTGTTAAACCTAGAGACGCAAAATGGTTTAACGAATGGGTAATCGCCCTGCGAATGCGTTGTTCGGAAGCTTTTATCTCTCGATTGATATCAACTTGTGTAGCTGATAGTCCAAGTTTTTTTTTCGATATTTGTACAAATATATCTTTAAGGGTTGGAAAATGTTGTTCAAAAGTATGAGTAAGTTCATACTTAAATAAATATTGAAGAATTTCTATTAAATCTTTATGCCCATTTTCTCCTACAATCCCTAATTCAGCCAAAAGAAATTCCCCGACCTCTAGAATTCTTTTTTCATTTAAAATATTTGATTTGTCAGATTTTGGCTGATTAAAATTTAATAAACTATTTAAAGAGGTTTGGATATCATTAATCGATCTTTCTAAATTAATCCGTTCCATTACTTTTCGAATAACTGTTAATACTTCAATACGATTAATTGGTTTGCTAATATAATAATCGATCCCGAGAGAGTACGCTTCACCAATTAGTTCTTTTGATTCAACTTGTGAAATCATGATAACTTTTCCAGAAAACTCACCTTTTATATGACGAATTGTTTCAATACCATCGCGGATTGGCATTAATAAATCAATAAATAAAATATCAATTTGTTTTAAATTCAAAATATGTCCTTCTAATAGGCACCCATCTTCCGCTTCCTCCACCACTTCTCCTAGATCTTCGTCTTCTATTATTTGGCTTAAGATTGAACGTATAGCACTATCATCATCAGTTATAAAAAAACGCATGGAACCACCCTTACCCTTTCTGTATCAAATTAATAATTGGTAACTTGATTGAAAAAACAACGCCGTTGTTATGTTTATTCTGAAATAGGATCTCTCCTCCAAGGTCTTTCACTACTTCTTTAACATATGAAAGTCCAATCCCTGTTGAAGGCGTTCCGAAATGATCATATTTCGAGGTAAATCCAGGCTGAAAGATAGCATCCTCATATTTTCCAGGGATGCCAGGTCCAGTATCAGCAACTTGAAATTCAACAGTATCGCTAAGTTCACGCAAATTTAAACTAACGCTTCCCTTTTCTATAATTGCTTCCACTGCATTCGCTACTAAATTATTGATGAGTGATAACACGGTATAAACATGATAATTTGGATGGTTCCCTTCTACTGAATATAAAAATTTAATCTCTTTTCCTAGTGAGTCGGCATATTTTTCATTTATTCGTATAATTAATTGAATTAATTCTGCAGCTTTCATATAGTCTTGAAAACTTTCATTAGTAATTAATTTTGAGAGTCCTGCAAAAATTCGTTGATTATCTTTTTTAACTTCATGAATTTCACCAGCAATACGTAATAATTTTTGACTAAACTGGTGTTTAAATACATTATGTTGTTTTTCCTGTTCTTTTAAATTGCGATATAAATGATAAGAATCCTTTGTAATATTCTCTACATTTTTTAATGTTTTTTTTAAATAAATCTTTTCCTCATATAAATTGGAAATAAGCATTAACATGTGTTCATTTTGTTTTCTAATTTGTCTTTCCCTCGTCTGTACTTCATACAGCTTCATCATATTGAAAAAGCTTAGAACAATAAAACTGTGGGTGAATGCGATCATGATCATCACAGTTAGTTTTGCGAAGGTAATCGTTGTTTCTAATACGAAATATTGAATAATTAGTTCTACAATGTCGGACAAACTTTCGATTAAGAGGCCAATAAATCCGATCATCAAGGGTTTATTTTGAAAGCGGTTGGTTTTCACTAAAAAAAAGAGGAAAGAATAAGTGAAATAAAAGAAAAAACTTGGATACTGGGCTTGGAAGGAGGTTGTCCAGTCAAAATTCTCCTGCTCAATAAGGTCTAAAAGAATCCGAAAATTAACAACAGCTGTTCCTGTTAAAAAACCCGGTATAACTGCAGGTGTTTTCTGCAGCATTAACAAGAAAAAGAAAAATGCCGGGGCACCTAAGCTTACTCGAAATGTTTCATTTAAAGGATAAAACTTTATTTCACCTGCTAGTGGAACAGTTAACACCATTAGAACAAGAATATAGACGTCTTTTTTTACTAAAGTACTTAGGTTCAAGGAGATCACCTCCTAGTTTAATTTGAACTCAGTATACAGTCTCATCGACCTCAATACAACGCTTAAATTATTTATTATAAATAATCTATTAAACTCGAACATTCTAATTGGGCTAATCCCACGTTTGAAATATATTTTTTAGTTTTTTTGTAGTTTTCAGTCAGATTATATAGTTCCAGTTATAAATTAAAGCTAGGTTTTTGTAGGAATTTTCTGAAAGCGCTTAACGTTATTTAATTTTTATGTTTTTATACCAGTCTATTATTATTTTTTCAGTAGAAAGTATTAAAGGTAGGAAGTTTTAATTCAAAAAATAAGAGAGGTGGAATAATATGGTTGAATGGGTGATCAAAGACCAAAACGTTAAGCGTTATAGTCAAAGGAATGCTTGCTTAGATGAATGGGTTGCACATTATAGATCCTATGCTACTAAAGGGCAAACCGCGAATTATATTCCTGCTTTAAGAAAGAAAAACTTATCGCATTTAGGTATTTGCATCATAAGACCGGATGGAACAACGATAAAGTCAGGGGATTATGAAGAATTTTTCACCTTGCAAAGTATATCAAAAGTGCTCAGCTTTATAGCCGCATGCTTGAGCTTTGGTATTTCTTATGTGTTAGAGAGAGTTGATGTAGAACCAACTGGGGATGCCTTTAATTCAATTATTCGTTTAGAAATGCATAAGACGGGAAAGCCGTTTAACCCAATGATTAATGCTGGAGCGATTACCATAGCTTCACTCCTCCCAGGAGAAACTTCAGACAAAAAATTAGAAGTCCTTTATACATTAATTGAAAAATTGATAGGAAAACGCCCGGCTATTAATAAGGAAGTGTATCAATCTGAGTGGAAAACATCTCACCGAAATAGAGCTTTGGCTTATTATTTAAAGGAAACGAATTATTTAGAATCGGATGTAGAGGTAGCTTTAGAGGTTTACATGAAACAATGTTCGATAGAAGTAAATACAGAAGACATAGCCTTGATTGGACTGATTCTTGCACATGATGGATATCATCCTATTCGTCAAGAACAAGTTCTGCCTAAAAAAGTAGCTAAATTAGCCAAAGCCTTGATGCTTACTTGTGGAATGTACAATGCTTCGGGTAAATTTGCAGCATTTGTCGGTTTGCCAGCCAAAAGTGGTGTATCTGGGGGCATTATGGCATTAGTTCCTCCAAACGTCAGAAGCGAACTACCTTTTCAAGTTGGATGTGGTATTGGTATATATGGACCAGCTATTGATGAATATGGGAATAGCCTAACAGGTGTTATGTTATTGAAGCATATAGCACAAGAATGGGATCTAAGTATTTTCTAAAAAGCATAATCTCTGGTGAAAATAATAAAGGAAGACAATAAATCGCTAAATCTTTATATTTTGATATCAAACTACTAAACTTTTACAGGAGTGATAAACATGCAACAATTACTTCATGATATTATTAGATTATCAAATGATTTTCTTTGGTCAAAGTTATTAATTTTTATGCTAGTTTTATTCGGTCTTTATTTTACATTTAAATCGAAATTTGTACAATTTCGAATGTTGAAGGAAATGGTCCGTGTTTTAATGGAGGGGAGAACTGGTTCTAAAGACAGCATTTCCCCATTTCAAGCGTTCTGTGTTGGTATGGCTGCACGCGTTGGAACAGGTAATATCACAGGAATTGCGATTGCGATTGCAGTAGGCGGTCCTGGAGCTGTATTTTGGATGTGGATTATTTCTATTATTAGCTCAGCATCCAGCTTTATTGAAAGTACGTTAGCACAAGTATATAAAGTAAAAGATAAAGACGGTTTCCGCGGCGGCCCATCCTATTATATGGAAAAAGGATTAAACAAACGTTGGATGGGAGTATTATTCTCCATTTTAATTACGCTTTCTTTCGGTCTTGTATTCAATTCTGTACAATCAAATACCGTTACAATTGCTTTTGAGAACGCATTTGGTACAAATCGTTTAACTGTAGGGATTATCATGGCAATTGCTTTCGCTGCGATTATCTTTGGCGGTTTGAAGAGTATTGCAAAACTAGCTGAATACAAGGTTATGCTTTTAGCTATGTTATACATTGGTGTTGCATTATTTGTCATTGCTACGAACATAACAAAAATGCCGGAAATACTTTCTCTTATTGTTAAAAACGCTTTTGGCTTTGAACAAGTGGCAGGCGGTTCACTCGGCGCTGCGCTCATGAATGGAGTTAAACGTGGCTTATTCTCGAATGAAGCTGGTATGGGGAGTGCGCCAAACGTTGCCGCAACAGCTACAACAAGTCATCCTGTGAAACAAGGACTTATTCAAGCATTTGGCGTATTAACGGATACACTGATCATCTGTACAAGCACAGCATTTATTATTTTACTTTCTGATGCTTACAAACAACCCGGGCTAAATGGTATTGCACTTACACAAGCAGCATTAAGTGAACATATCGGTTCGTGGGCATCAGGCTGTCTTGCCATCTTTATTTTATTATTTGGATTCGGTGCGTTAATTGGTAACTATTATTATGGGGAAACAAATATTCGCTTTTTACATAAAAGTAAAGCATGGTTGATGCTTTACCGAATAAGCGTATTCGCCATGATTATATTCGGTTCAGTTGCAAAGATTCAACTTGTATGGGATTTAGCTGATTTATTTATGGGCTTCATGGTGATTGTAAACCTAATTGCCATTCTTCTATTATCAAAAGTGGCATTTAGTGCATTAAACGATTACATTAAACAGAAAAAGGATGGTAAAGATCCGGTATTTTATAAAGATACTATTAAGAATCATGAGAACATTGAATGTTGGGAACTCTCTCAGGTTGATTCAACCTTAGAAAAGGAAAAGGCCATATAATAATAAGACGTTTAAACACATACTTTTAGATTTTTTCTGGTAGTATCCTGCATATTTATCTAAAACAAATCCACTACTTTAACATTCAAGTAGTGGATTTCAAATTTATTTTTGTAATTAAAAAGTAGCTGAAGCAAAACAATAATCATTAAAATAAATAATCTCGGAAAGAATCTTACATCCTTTAATATTCTTGAAAGCTTCCCTTGCCTCTTTTTCTGTATCAAATTCGAACATCGACGTATTTTTGTTTGAATAGAGAGTGATTACCCACATTAAAAATTCCCCCAATAAAAGATTAATGTTCCTCTTTTCTCATTGACTCATAGATAATTTCTAATACTATAGCTTTAATTTATAATAGGACCTACACAATCATACAGAAGAATACAAAACAACTTAAAAGTTACAAAAAATTGATGAGAGTAGCAATAGTTAGAAAAAGAAAAAAGCCTGATCCTAATTGATACAGGCTTTTAACTTTTATACTAATCCAAGAACTAATTTGTAGTTAAAAATGCGGCTAGTTCTTTACTTTTTTGTTTTCTTTCTTTGCGCATTCTTGCTCGCTCTGGAGCAGTTTCGTGTAATTTTCTCTCTTCTTTTGTTTCCGGAATAACTTGTGGAACACGCGTTGGGCGTTCATGTTCATCAAGAGCAACAAATGTTATGAGGGCAGTCGCTGCCATCTTACGCTTACCGCTTTTTAAGTCTTCTGCAATAATTTTTACAAATACTTCCATTGATGAAGTACCTGTCCATGTCACATAGGATTCGAAACAGACCGAATCTGTTGGTCGAATGGGATGTAAAAAGTCAACTGAATCTGTTGAAGCCGTGACACATTCCCTCCGACTATGACGCGCTGCGGAAATGGAGGCGATTTGATCCAAATCACTCATTAACCGACCACCAAATAAAGTATTGTGATTATTTACATCGTTTGGGAATACACGACTAGTTCGTATCACTCGTGATTCTTTACAGTGTTTTACTTCCATACACACATCTCCCTAAAACATATCAATCTGTTTACGTTATATTTACATCATTACAGGGTTATCCTCTTCCTAAAAATAAAAACCCAAAATATTAAGCTTATTCACATATTCTTTTAATCAATCGAGTAAGTTTTCATGTACGACATTCTTTGTTTCTATGAACCTTTTAGCATTATATCCAGCCCCGGTAACGCGAAGCTTCAGCCGGTTTTCTTATGCCAACCATATATGCTGCTAAACGCATATCAACATTACGGGCCTGTGATGTTTGATAAATTTCTTCAAAGGAAGCGACCATTACGTTTCTCAGTTTTTCAGCAACCTCATCCTCTGACCAATAATATCCTTGATTATTTTGAACCCATTCAAAGTAAGAAACGGTGACACCACCTGTACTTGCCAGAATGTCAGGTACAAGGAGGACTCCTCTTTCATCCAAAATTTTTGTCGCTTCAAGGGATGTTGGTCCATTCGCTGCCTCCACCACAATCGCTGCTTTAATACGACCTGCATTTTCTGCTGTAATTTGGTTTGAAATGGCAGCTGGTACAAGAATGTCACATTCTTTTTCAAGCAATTCTTGATTCGTAATGACATTAGTAAATAAAGTTGTTATTGTACCGTAACTATCGCGTCGTTCAAGTAAATAATCAATATCAAGTCCTTCTGGATCATATAGAGCGCCATATGCATCTGAAATACCAATCACCTTTGCTCCGGCTTCATGCATGAATTTGGCCAAAAAGCTTCCTGCATTTCCAAAGCCTTGAATTACGATTCGTGCACCTTGTAATTCAATGTTTTTTTTCTTTACAGCTTCTTCAATACAAATTGTTACACCGCGAGCTGTTGCTGTTTCACGACCTTGTGATCCCCCTAAAACAACCGGCTTACCCGTAATAAAACCAGGAGAATCAAATTCACGAAGACGACTGTACTCATCCATCATCCACGCCATGATTTGAGAATTTGTATACACATCGGGTGCCGGAATGTCTTTTGTCGGGCCGACAATTTGGCTGATTGCACGAACATATCCACGACTTAATCTCTCCAGTTCCCTAAACGACATGTTTCTCGGGTCACAAATAATACCACCTTTTCCACCGCCGTAAGGGAGATTTGCAATCCCACACTTAAGACTCATCCAAATCGATAACGCTTTTACCTCAGCCTCATTGACTTCAGGATGAAAACGTACTCCACCTTTTGTCGGACCTACTGCATCATTATGTTGCGAGCGGTAACCGGTAAATATTTTAATTGACCCGTCATCCATTCGTACTGGGATACGTACCGTGATAGTTCTAAGTGGTTCCTTTAGCAGCTCATATACATCATCGGCATACCCTAAATTTTGAACCGCCTCTTTTATGATCAACTGAGTTGAACTTAATAAATCTTTTGTTTCACTTTGCTTATTACCTGGCTTTTGGACTTGATCACTATTAACAAGTACTGTCATTTTTCTTTACACCTCTTAGTCTATAAAATGGTTTAATTTAGAACCCAATCATCCAATAGAATTCTTTAATGCTGAAGTATGCTATTTGGGAAATCCCCACCTCCTGAATCCTAAAAATTAAATGAAAAAAAAGTAGATGAACCCTTGTTTTCTTCACCTGCTCTACTCAGGTTAACTCTTTACTAAAATCCAAAATATTAAGCGCTTTCACATTTTCTTTAATAAAAACGTAGCTTTACTTTATAATAGGAACTACATAATGATACGGAAAAATACAAAAATAAGATGAATAAAAAAAAAGACTCCCTTTAATTTCGGAGTTAAATAAATAATTTACATGCCTTTTAGAGCCATTCAATATTAATTGTTACTTCGGGATCCTCTGTTTTAGTATTATGATTTGTAATCGCATTAGTTGAGAACCAGATTTTTTTTATGAACGTTTTAAGGAAAGCATTACAGTTTTCGTGATCAAGCGTCTCTATCCTATCCAACATTTCAATAATTTTTTCTAACCGTCGTTGTTCCCGATCTGTATTTTTCAAGTTTGTTAATTGTATATTAACTAATTCAAGCTGTTGATTAACCTGTTTCATTTGTTCCTCATTCTCTTCGCTCATTACAAGAAAATCACTCTTACTTATCTCTCCGTCTGCTCTCATTATTGTTAAATTTTTTCGTCTCTTTTCAAATCTTTCAAATTGCTTTTTTAAAGCATCCATTTGAGAAAGTAATTTATTTTCTTCATCCGAAGCATCAAGAGATTTCAATTTTTGAATGGTCTTTTCAAGATTCTCCTTCTTTTCTTTTACCTTATTAATTACGTAATCTTCCACGGGAAGATACTTATGCCCCCTATCTCTACATGTATTATTGCTTATTTTATAAAAACACGATTTGATAAAATCAGTTCCGTTTCCATCTATTTGGATATATCTTTTTCTTCCACAGCAATTACAATAAATTAAGTTTTGCAGTTTTCGGGTTGCTTTACTTTTATTAAAGTAATTTCCTGTTTTGTTTTCTTCAAGTATTTTTTGAACCACTAACCATTGTTGTTTTGAGATAATTGGTTCATGAGCATTTTCAACAAAAACTTCATCAACCACTCTCCCGTTTACCCTTCTACAAGCTTGGACTACTCCATAATAAACAACATTTCTTCTTGCTGATGAGATATGAGAAGTCGTTAGAACTTTACCACTTCTACTCCTCCAACCAAGCATATCTAATTGTTTGGCTATTTCGTTTACACTAACTCTTTCTATAGTCTTTTGGAATATGTACCTTATTATTTTTGCTTCATCCTCAACAATGACTAATCTTTGATTTTTGTCTTTTTCATATCCCAATGGAACCTTATTACTCATTGTCCATCTTCCTTGTTCTGCTGCTGCCAATCGACCTCGTCCCAAACGCTTTTTGATTTGCTTATACTCAAAATTTGCCATCATCGCCTGGAAAGAATATAACATTTCATTACTTTCTTGATTCAGATCAATAGCACCCTGTGGGGTTATTATTTTGATGTCATGTGCAATCAACACTGATTTTATTTGTTCAGCATAGGCATTGTCACGAGAAATCCGGTCTATATCCATTACCAAAAGATAATCATATTCATCTAATCTGCTTAACAATAAATTCAATTGTGGTCTTTGTTTGTTCACACCACTCGAAATTTCTTGATAAATGTCATATGTCAATGTATGTTGCTTTGCAAGTTTGATAAGAGCATTTCGATGATTTGTTAAAATTTCCTCAATATCTAATTGTTCCTCGTTCCTTGATAAACGTAAATAAATAGCAGCCAACGCCATTTCATACCCTCCCAATGTGTCATATTATAAAACCAATAAATTTAGGAAGTTAATATCTGTTACCTTGCCAACTGTTCCATAAATAGTAATCACGACCGTATCACCGATCTTATACTTCGGTTTTTTTCTGTTTGCCATTTCCTCCCATCCTCTCAATTAATAAGTCGTGAATTTTGATTACAATATTATATGCATCGTTTGAATAAAAGCGCATGAGATTTATAAAATGAAAAAATCGCCTCATTCATGAGACGATTCCAAATTCCAATTATTTACGTTCTGTTAACTGATATTGCTGCCATGCTTCATCAAAAATGGACATGGATTCTAAATAATGACCGTTCAGTTCTAGATAAGAACTGATCTCATCATAGTCTTCTGAGACTTTAGGAAAACTATGATCTAAATAGGCATGATTCGCAAATAAACTAATTTCATCCTTTGGAGCCGGATGCCTATATTTCATTAAAAAATGATAAAATGATTTAATCATATCTAAACGCCTTTCTCATCCAGATTCACTTAAGAAATACTATAACGGATACGATGGTAAGCGTCCAGCGTTTAGAAAATCCCAAAAACGGTAAAAGCAGCCTACGAGGCTGCTTCCATTATGAAGAGAAATCAAAATAATTTTTCTTTAGCAATCTTGGAATGGCCATTAATTCTTCAAAACTGACCACTTTTCCAAGCTGTTTACAATCAATTAAATACAACTGATTTTCTATCTCTTTAACAATTGGTTCACTTTGATAAATCATCTTACATTCAGGGCAGGAATTGGTGGGGGTGTCAGTGATTTCAATCGCGCGTGTCCCATCAGGTAATTCCCAAAACACAGAGTCTGTTATTCTCAACGCATTTGAACTATTACACCACTCACATTCAGTTGTCATTTAAATCACTCCTATTCCTTCATCGTTTCGGCTGATGTGCCTTCATTTGAAGGTTATGAACCCTCCGCTTCTTTCTGGGTCAATGCTTTAAATTTCTTATCCTTTAATTCATCCCGTTTGCTGCGCTTATCCTTTAATGTGGTGTGGGCAGGGTCTTGGTTGTAATCTTTGCGACGATTTAGCCGTGTTAACCCTTCAGGAACAAGATTAAAGTGCTGGTCATTCATAATCCCTGCGATTCCTGTAAGTGAACGCTTTTCATCCATATCAGGATAAACCTCTTGAAAATATTTCTCTGCCCTTCCAGGGACATAATTCTCCGGTTCTGGGTATGAAGTAATCACCCCTTCAAAGTTCCGAAGAACCACTTTCTCCGGACTTTGTGAAATCAGATAATTGGGCTGAAGAGCGATTTTACCTCCTCCTCCAGGCGCGTCGACGACAAAAGTTGGTACAGCATATCCCGATGTATGTCCACGGAGACCTTCAATAATCTCGAGTCCTTTGGACACTGGAGCACGGAAATGACCAATTCCTTCTGATAAATCACATTGATAAATGTAATAAGGGCGGACGCGAATTTTGACAAGATCATGCATGAGTTTCTTCATAATTGGTACACTGTCGTTGATCCCAGCGAGGATAACTGATTGATTACCGACCGGAACACCGGCATTCGCAAGCATTTCACAGGCCTTTTTTGAATCCTCAGTTATTTCAATAGATGTATTAAAATGGGTGTTTAGCCAGATTGGATGGTATTTTTTTAAAATATTACAGAGGTTTTCGGTGATCCGCTGTGGGAACACAACAGGGGCACGTGTCCCAATCCGGATAATTTCAACATGGTCAATTTCTCGCAGGTTTTTAAGGATGTATTCTAGGATATTATCATTAATCAGCAGGCCATCCCCCCCTGAAATTAAGACATCACGCACTTGCGGGGTATTTCTGATATAGGATATGGCGGCATCCAGCTGTTTCTTAGGCACGCCCATGCCAATTTGACCTGAGAAACGTCTCCTGGTACAGTAGCGGCAATACATCGAACATTGATTGGTTACCAAAAAAAGAACTCGGTCTGGATAGCGGTGCGTTAACCCTGGGACTGGGGAATCTTCATCCTCATATAATGGGTCTTCTAAGTCATATTTCGTTTTATAAATTTCCTTTGAAATCGGCACCGATTGCATCCTGATCGGACAGCGTGGATCGTCTGGATTCATTAATGAAGCATAATATGGTGTAATATTTAAGGGAATGGTTTTCGTCGAAATCCTTACCCCTTCTTCTTCATCGGGTGTTAAATTAATTACCTTTTTTAAATCATCTAACGTTCGAATGGTATTCGTTAGCTGCCAAAGCCAATCGTTCCACTGCACTGAAGTCACATCTTTCCATAACTCGATATCCTTCCATTGTCTTTTTGGTTTATATAAAAATTGTTTCATTGTAATTTCCTCCCATCTTGCTTCATTAGAATAATATGCAAGAATTATGCCAATGTCATAAAAGGCTTAAAACTTACTCCTGATGTTTCAGCAAAAAAAAATACCGCCGAAAACTCGGCGGCTTAGTCGATTATTTTTTTCAGTTTATATTGTAAGGTTTGTCTAGGAATCTCTAAAAACTTCGCTGCTTGGTTAATGTTTCCCTCAGATAACTTAAGGGCATTCCTAATCAGATCCTTTTCTAATTTTTCGATATTTTTCCTTAATGATAGATTTTCTATTTCGCCGCTATTACTTGTGGCCGAGACTGGAAGATGTTTTAACAAGCTGGGTAAATCTTCATATCTTAACTGTCTTGCTTCACAAACATTCATCATATATTCAATCGTATGTTTTAGTTCACGCACATTTCCTGGCCATTGATAGTTTACTAAGAAGAGCTCCAGCTTCTTTTCATATCCGTTAATATTTTTTTGAAGTTTTTGGTTAAACTCCTTGATAAAATGTTCTGTTAAAAAAGGGATATCATCTTTTCGATCCCTTAAAGGGATGAGAGAAAAAGTAAATACATTCAATCGATAATAAAGGTCTGCACGCAGTTTTTGCTCTTGAAGGGCATTTCTTGGAGATACATTCATAGCGGCAATCACACGCACATTTACTGAAATGCTCCCCGAACTTCCGACTCTTCGGACCATGCCATCCTCTAAAACCCGTAAGAGTTTCGCTTGGAGTTCAATCGGCATTGTATGTAATTCATCAAGAAATAGCGTACCGCCATCGGCCAGTTCAAATAAACCTTTACGATCAACAGCACCCGTATAACTTCCTTTTGAGGTGCCAAAAAGGATACTTTCTAAAAGTGTTTCAGGGATGGCAGCGCAGTTTTGAGCAATGAAGGCTCCATCCGAACGAGGAGATTCATAATGGACTCCTTGAACAAATAATTCTTTCCCAGTACCGGACTCGCCATAAACGAGGATGGGAGCATCTGATTTTGCTAACTTTTTCGCCTCATCCTTCATCCTTTGAAACGCAGGATTCACCGTCAATAAATCATTTAATGTATAGGTAACTTGCTTCATTGTTTTTTTCTTACTACTTTTATTAAATCCCCTTTGTAAATCCAAGAGTCGCTCCGCAAGCAGTTTCATCCGGGAATAATCTTTTGCAATTTCAACCGCACCAATGATTTCATCCTCGAGAAAGATTGGCAAGGTTGTGTTGATCGTATCAATTCTTGTCCCGTGCAAGTTCATATATACCTGTGCTTGGTTGTAGATTGGCTTTCCTGTTTTGATTACTTTCAGCAAGGTGCTCGACTCTTCAGTAAGCGACGGAAATGCGTCAATTAAATGCTTTCCCTGGACTTCTTTCACATCCATGCCATCGTGTTTGGCCGCTACTTCATTATAAAAAATGGTTTTTCCTTCTGTATTAACCACATGAATCCCTTCATCAATGCCCTTTAGAATAGCGGTTAGAACTTCTTGCGTTAAAGCAGTTAACAAAATCATTAATTCACCACCCTTCGCGGCTAAACTTAAGGTGCCGAAAAATTGGCACAATAAGCCGAGATTTTAGCAGTTTGCCAGATTTTTTACCCACATATTCATATTTTCAAGTTTGTCATAGATAAAGCAATTATTCATAAACCTTCCCCGGTACGAATATCCCAACTGAAACAACACTGCATTCATTCCAAAAGATAACGATCTGGCAATGGAATAAGCACAATAAATACCCTTCCTTTTTAATTCCCTTTCCAGTTCCTGGAGAATAATTTTCATAAGTCCATATTTCCGATGTTCTGTTAATGTTGCACAATCCGTCAGTTCTGCATTTTTATAAAAATAATTGACTTCACCTGAAGCCGCACTCACGATTTTTCCTGAATAGAAGAAAGCGTAATAAATCGTTCCGTCCTTTATGGTCTTTTTAATATACTCCGGATCATGCAAAGGAGTTGGATAAATTTGAAACACCTGCTGGTACAGGGCGGCAAGGTCTCCTGCACAACTCTGATCAGCTTTTCGTAGTTCATATTCTTTTGGAGGAAAAGGCTTTTGATCAGTCGTGTCTAATTGATAGATACTGTGAACCATCCCGTCCTCAATGATCCAATGATCATTTTTTTTTCGCTCAGGAGTGTAAAACTTTGAAAAAAAATGGGCATCTGAACCAAGAAAATATCCGTCAACAACCGCTTCTGGCTGTAGACCTTTTTCTAAGAAGGTGAAATAATCTTCACGGCGGACTTTAACAATTAATTTTTCTGCCTTGTGAACTAAGACAAGTTCTTCCACTTTCTCGATTAGCAATTTTGTTTTGCCCCGATAATCATCCACACGAATACGTTTATTAAATGGATCAAGATAAACTTCGAGAAAATAGCTGACCTCCTCTAGAAAAATAGTGGATGCTGTTTGGTTCATCGAAATCACCCCTATTTGTACATTTCTCTAGCAATTTGAAGAAATGTCTGGCTTAGGATTAGCCAGACATTCTCCATTACACCAACTTCAAACTAATTAACTTAAGCTCTGTCATCTCTTCGAAGCATATTTGACTCCTTCACCGCCTGGGGCTGCATCCATAGGACCCATGCCCTTTTCATTCAATAATAGCAATTTTTGGAATTAAATAGTAAGATTTCTGTTTATTATTCTGCCACCTCACACCATTTTAATAGAGTTAAAGCGATAATCTCACTGGCGACAAACATATCCTCGAGGACAATATGCTCATTGGCATCATGTGCGGTTTCTGTTATTCCCGGTCCAAAGACAACGACGGGAGTATTGCCAATGGTGGAAAGAATACCGCCATCCGTCCCCCATGGACTTGCCTGGATGAGCGGGCTTTCCCCCTTAACTTCTATAAAACTCTTCGTCAGTTCAGTGATTAAAGGATGGTCATTTTCAAGGCTTCCTGGCAGCCACCTTCCGCCAAACCATTCTAACTTAAGCGGATTTTCATGGAGCCACTCGTCTTGTTCGCTTAGTCCACACAAGGATTTTTCCATCTCCTCCTGTGCTGATTGAATCGTTTCTTCCGGAGAAACGCCCATTCTTCCTTCTATAATTGCGGTGTCAGGCACCGAAGAAGGCCATTCCCCGCTTGAGAGTTTGCCGATATTAATTGGGATGGGGATGGGGATTTTTTCAAAGAGAGGATCAGTTATTCTGGTATTTCTCTCTTTCTCTAATTGTTGTAATCTCTGAGTAACAAATAATGCTTTTTCGATGGCGCTGACACCTTTGTACCTCGTCCCGCCGTGTGCTGCTCTGCCTTTCACAGTAATTCTGAACCACATTGATCCCTGCTGCTTCGGAAATATTTTCAGATTAGTTGGTTCTGGAATAATGGCCCCATCCGCATGGTAACCTCTTAAAACTGCAGCAAGGGTACCTGCTCCTCCACTTTCTTCTTCTATTACACTTTGAAAAATCACATCACCTTTCAGTTTTATTCCGCTAGCAATTAATGCCTCAATCGCCATTAACAGAGCTGTATTCCCACCCTTCATATCTGTAGCGCCTCTCCCATAAAGCTTGCCACACTCAATGATCCCGCTAAAAGGGTCATGCGTCCAATTCAATTCATCCCCAACTGGTACTACATCGATATGACCATTTAAAATCATCGATTTGCCTCCGCCGGTCCCTTTTAACACAGCGACTAAATTGGGATTTCCCTCAAAACTCTGACGATCACAACAATAAGCAGGGTGGGATTTTAATCCATCACTGCCGATTTCCCAAATATCGAGAGTTAAGCCTAATTGTCTACATTTTTCAATGATAATCGCTTGTGTACTACTTTCATTTCCCCGTGTGCTATTTTCACGAACCAGTATTTGTAACAGTCTAGCTCCACGAGCACGATTCTCTTTTATCCACTGTTTTATGCGCATTTCATAATTGTCCAAACGATTCACTCCTTTCAGAATGATTCTTTCTAGTATGGAATCATACGAACAGTTTCGCTTATTTTGAATTCACAGCCTGTTTTATTAACAACTGTTTCTAAACTGTAGGGGGCAAACAACTCTGTTAAAAGCAACCCCTCTTCGGTTACCAAAAAAACAGCTAATTCAGTAATAATTAAGTCGACACATGCAGATGAAGTTAACGGTAATGAGCAAGAGGTGACAATTTTGGGATTCCCTTGTTTGTCACAATGATTCATAACAACAATGACCTTTTTTGCCTTTTGTGCAAGTTCCATTGCTCCACCCATTCCTGGAACCTTTTTCCCAGGGACAATCCAGTTAGCCAAGTCTCCCCATTTACTAACCTGAAGCGAACCTAATATAGTAACATCCACTTTGCCCCGGCGAATCATCCCAAACGAAATCGCACTATCACAATAAGACCCGCCCTTGTTCAGCGTGACGGGAAATCCTCCTGCATTACATAAATTTTCATCTTCTTCACCCTTGCTTGGACTTGGCCCCATCCCGGTAATTCCGTTTTCAGCATGAAACATCACTTTTGTCTCACTTGGTAGATGGTTCGGAACGAGCGACGGGATCCCAATCCCAAGGTTGACAACCATACCCGAATGAATTTCTTCTGCAGCCCGTTTGGCCATTCGATTTCTAATGTCTACTCCCATGCCCATTTCCAATTGACCCCCTTAGATAGAATCACATAATTCACGAACACTCCAGGAGTAATGATGGCGTCAGGGTCAAGACTACCAAGCGGGACGATTTCTTCTACTTCCGCAATCGTAATATCCCCTGCCATGGCAACGAGCGGATTGGTATTGCGGGCACTTTTATCATAAATTAAATTCCCATACTCATCTGCCTTTTTGGCATAAATAATTGACACTTCTGCAGTTAGGGCCGATTCAACCAAATACCTCTTATCCGCTAGCGAAATATACGGTTTATCTTTCACAACCAATTCATTGTCCATGCCGATATCAGACAAGATCGCTGGGATACCTACACCGCCCGCACGAATTCGTTCCGCTAAAATTCCCTGTGGTGAAAACTCTACCTCTAGTTTCCCCTCGTGCATCAACTGTCCTGCAATCGGATTGGAGCCGATATGCGAGGCAATCACTTTCGACGCTCTTTGTTGACTGACTAATTTCCCAATGCCAATGTGCGGGAATCCCGTGTCGTTCCCAATTAATGTTAAATCACGAACTCCTTTATCAAGAATGCCGTCAATTAAGTCAGGGGGTGAGCCGACCCCGCCAAATCCACCAAACATCAATGTCATTCCATCATGGAAGTATTTCATTACAGCCTCTAAAGTGGTCACTTTTCTAAAAGCATTTTCCATATAAAAAATCCCCCCCATTCCTCCATTTATTGTGTTAGTTCTGAGAAGACTTGAAAAGTTTCTTTTAGTAAATGCACCAGTTCATCCATCTCTTTTTTTGTAATTGTTAAGGGTGGTGAAATAATAATCGAGTCACCGTTTATCCCATCAATGCCTGCGCCAGCAGGATAGATAAGCATTCCTTTTTCCTTAGCGAATTCAACCATTCTTTGAGTGACTCGCGAGCTTCTAGGAAATGGTGTTTTGGTAGCCATAACCTGAACAAACTCTATTCCTAGCAATAATCCTTTGCCGCGGACATCACCTATAAATGGGAAGTGTGGTTTTAATTGTTCAAGTTGATCACGTAAATAGATTCCTTTATTTTCAACCTCTTGGATAATATTGTTTTCTTCTATATATTGAAGAACAGCCAGGGCCGCTGCACATGCTTGTGGATTAGCACTCAAAGTATGACCGCTCATTACTGACTTTGTTCCAGCCAATATCGGTTCGATGACTTTGTCACTAGCGATAGCCGCTGCAATCGGGGCATATCCGGCACCCATCCCTTTTCCTAATGCGACAATATCAGGTGTAATGCCCCATTGTTCACATGCCAGCATTGTTCCAGTCCGGCCACAACCAGTCATGACTTCATCTGCAATAAAAAGGATGTCATGTGCCTCACATATATTTTTTACGACCTTGTAATAATCTCTTGGAGGAGCAATTGCCCCTCCAGCTGCACCAATGACAGGCTCCGCGATAAAAGCAGCGATTTGATCCGCACCGATCCGCTTGATCGCAGTTTCCAATTCATGGGCACATAAGTAGTTACAGCTTGATGACTCGAGGTTATATGGGCAACGGTAGCAATAAGGGGGATTAATGACTGGAAAATCCTCTAACAGTGGAACAAATCTTGCTCTCCTTCCCGGATGCCCGGACATAGAAAGTGCTCCTAAAGTAATCCCGTGGTAGCTAACCCAGCGTGATAATACCTTGGATTTCGTTTGCACCCCCTTTTCCTGCCAATATTGAATCGCCATTTTCATGGCCGTTTCTGTTGCCTCAGAACCGCTGTTAACGAAGAAACACCAATTTAGATCCCCCGGAAGCAGACTTGCGATTTTTTTCGCAAGATTCTCTGCCGGGTCACTCGTAAATTGGGAGCGATACACAAACGAAACCTTTTTTGCTTGTTCATTCATTGCTTCAATGATCGCTGGTACACCATGACCGATATTGGCTGTTACTGCACCGGAAGCAGCATCTAGATACTTTTTTCCATCCTTATCAAATAAATAAATTCCTTGGCCATAGTCAATGACTGGGTAGGTGTCATCAAGCATTGGCTTTATAAGAAAAGAATGATCCATAGGAATCACTTCCTTTTTAAATTAGGCAGGCCTTATAGAAATTGTATGAATGGTTTATATGTTTCTTTCGTGTTATTTACAAAGAAAAATGAAAGCCACGTCAGTGAAGTGAAAGCAATCTTTTACATTTCGAGATGCGTCATATAAAATTACTTTTAGAATAGAGAAGGATGGGTTCGATGCGTACATTCAAAAAAATACAATTAAAAACAAAAGGCCTTTCAACCATACAATTAATCGTTATTTTTTATTTTTCTGCTTTAGTCATCTCAACACTTTTATTAAAAATCCCTATGGCCCATCGCGAAAATGTTTCACTAAGCTTTATCGATGCCATGTTTACCTCGGCGAGCGCGATAAGTGTAACCGGGTTAAGTGTGATTTCTATTAAAGATACATTTAGCAACTTTGGAATCTTCCTATTATGTTTAATTCTCCAATTGGGTGGGTTAGGGGTTATGTCTTTAAGTACGTTCCTTTGGATTATGCTAGGTAAAAAAGTGGGTTTAAAAGAAAGACAACTAATTATGATTGATCAAAATCAATCGAATCTATCAGGCTTAGTCCAACTGGCAAAGCGAATATTAATTATTTTTATCTCGTTTGAATTTGTGGGAGGAATTATTTTAGGAATTCGTTTTTTGGAATATCACGAAGGGACATTGTCTGCATTTAAGCATGGATTTTTTGCATCAATTAGCGCCACCACTAATGCGGGATTTGATCTAACTAATAAGTCCCTCAGTTCATTTAGCGGAGACTATTTTGTTCAAACCGTTATCATTTTGTTGATGATTGTGGGGGCGATTGGTTTTCCAGTGATGGTGGAGGTTTATGAATTCTTTATAAACCTAAATAGCAGGAAGAAATTTCATTTCAGTTTATTTACTAAGTTAACCACAATAACGTTTGTCTTCCTTACCGTTGTAGGGGCCTTATTCATTTATATTTTTGATAGTCAGCATTTTTTTATTAATAAAAGTTGGCATGAATCCTTTTTTTACTCGTTATTTAATTCCGTTACAACTAAAAGTGCTGGATTGGCAACAATGGATATTAATGACTTTACACCAAGCAACCAACTATTCTTATCCATTTTAATGTTCATCGGCGGTTCCCCAAGTAGTGCAAGCGGTGGGATTCGAACAACTACATTTGCCATCATTATTTTATCCATCATATATTATGCCCAAGGAAAAAGCTCAATCAAAGTCTTTAGACGTGAGTTGTTAAGTGAGGATGTTCTAAAATCATTTATAGTGATTACAACTGCGGCGTTATTATGTTTGTTTTCAATTTTAGTCCTATCTATTACCGAAAACGGTACTGTTCTTGAGGTCATCTTCGAGGTTTCCTCAGCCTTCGGGACGAATGGATTATCTTTGGGGTTAACACCTAGACTTTCTACGTTTGGACAAATTCTTATCATTATCCTTATGTTTATTGGGAGAGTAGGAATTGTTACCTGTTTACTTATTCTAAGAGGAAAAAGCAGCAAGGAAAAGATCAAATATCCAAAGGAAAAAGTACCGATTGGGTAAAGGATTAAAAAAATAACCCGCAAAAATTTGCGGGTTAGACATGAATTGGTTCTTGTTTTGGTTCAGTTGTGGTTTTTTGAATAATGTCCCTAGCAATCCAGACTCCGCATGCACTTGCTTGCGCAAGCCCGCGCGTAATCCCTGCTCCATCACCGCCGACATAAAGTCCGCTGATTTCTGTCTCAAAGCGATCATTTAAACGTGGTCGTGCCGAATAGAATTTCGCCTCCACACCGTAGAACAAGGTATGCTCAGAAGCAAGACCCGGGGACACCTGGTTTAACGCTTCGGTCATTTCTATTAAACTTTTTAACGTATTATACGGAAGAACTAAACCAAGGTCACCAGGAACCGCTTCTTTTAAAGTCGGCTCAAGGAAGCCTTCTTTAATTCTTTTTGTTGTCGATCTTCTGCCTTTTAAAATATCTCCATATTTTTGAACAATTAGACCGCCATTCGAAAGACTATTGGCAAGGCGGGAAATTTCATGTGCATACTCATTCGGTTTATCAAAAGGATCAGAAAAGGTATGCGAAACAAGTAAGGCAAAATTTGTGTTCGGACTGCCGAGTTTTGGATCCTTGTAGGCATGACCGTTAGCAAGCATGATACCGGAATGATTCTCAACGACCACATGACCTGATGGGTTGCTGCAAAAAGTCCGTACCGTAGTCCCAACCGATGTATTAAAAATAAATTTCCCTTCGTACAAATGTTCATTAATTTCCTGCATGACAATATTGGATGTCTCAACACGAACCCCAATATCTACTTGGTTACTAATCATCCGTAATCTGCGTGATTTTAAGATATCAGAGAGCCATTTAGAGCCATCTCGTCCCGGTGTAATGACCACCTTATCGGCATAAATGTTTTGATCCCCTTTTAGCTTGATACCCTTAACTACAAGACCCTCAGAAGTTTTTTCAGTAATTAAATCGTCAACTTCTGTTTTAAATGACATTTCAACTTTTGTTCTTAAATATTCATAGATACTTTTCAGGATTTCAAGATTTTGTTCCGTACCAAGATGGCGTACTTGAGCACGTAACAGCTTTAATCCTGCTGCATAGCCGCGTCGTTCAATGTCTCTTACCTCTTCTGTTAATGGGTCAGTTATGCTCGTTGTCGCACCGTGCTTTAGGTTAATTTCATCAACATAACGAATCAAATCCACTACCTGAGAATCAGAGAGATAGTCTGTCATCCAACCGCCAAATTCACTTGTGATATTAAACTTCCCGTCCGAATAAGCACCTGCTCCACCAAAACCATTTGTGATTGAACAGGCCGGCAGACACCCAGCAAATTCTTTTTTCCCTGCAGCAGGTGGGCATTTTTCAATTTTCTTTTGTAATATTGGGCAATTTCTCCGGTAAATATCATGTCCTTTATCCACTAAGAGAACCTTTGCGTTCGGCATTTTTAGTGTCAGTTCATAGCAGGCAAAAATCCCTGCAGGGCCAGCACCCACTACAATCACATCATATCTCGTATCCATTGTCCAATTACCTCCAAAGTCATTTTACTCAACATTGGTAAATATATCAGACTATTTTTGTTTCGTCAACAATAAATACGAACTATGAATATAATTTATTTATAATTGTTCGGATTTTGCTTTTATATCAGAAAATTCCCTTTAAAAAGAAAACGGCCGACTCATTTAGAGTCAGCCTTTACTTCGTCAAATTAACAGCCCCAGCTCGCCCCGATGATGATTAATAGGATAAATAGGACGACAATTAATGCAAAGCCACCGCCAATGCCGCAACCCCCTACAGGATATGCAGGATATGCAGGGTATGCAGGGTAACCACAACCACCATGTCCGTAATACATGCACATTCACTCCTTACAAAATTGTTTCTTAACACTGATACAATATGTAGTAGGTACTTGACCCGCATGTGCATTCGCCTATATTATGAAATACAATGATAAAAATTGTAGGTGAAACGATGAAATCCATAGTGAAAAATTTTATTAACGGTATTTTAACCATTGTTCCTATTATCCTTGTGATCTATGTCATTTACAAAACCTTTCTATTTTTAGATGGTTTACTTGGCAACACCCTGAAGCCATATTTAAAGGAGGATTACATCCCGGGCATTGGCTTACTGTCAACCTTAATCTTAATTACTTTTTTAGGCTGGCTATCAACGAAATATATATCAGGGAAAATCATCAGGTTGATCGATAGACTTTTAGAGAAGATTCCTGTGGTGAAAACCATCTATTCCGTTATTAAGGACACCGTTCAATCCTTTCTTGGCGAGAAAAAATCCTTTTCCAAAGTGGCTCTAGTCGTGATTCCAGGAACGGAGATGCGGAGCCTTGGTTTTATAACTTCTGAACAATTAGAGGATTTCTATTCTCCGTTAAAGGATCATGTGGCCGTGTATATTCCGCAAACCTTCCAAGTGGCCGGGTTTACTTTTTTAATTCCAAAGGAACAGGTGGAATTGATTGACGTCAAACCAGAGGAAGCAATGAAATTTATCCTCTCCGGAGGAATGACGTCGACCACAAAACAAAAGACAAAATAAAAAGCCGCAAAGCGCGGCTTTTTATTTTGCTTCAAATAGCTTCATAAACTCCCCGTACCCTTCCTCTTCCAGTTTATCTTTCGGAATAAACCGTACGGCGGCAGAGTTGATACAATAACGCAAGCCTGTTGGGGCTGGTCCGTCATTAAATACATGTCCTAAATGAGAATCTGCCGATTTACTTCTTACTTCTGTCCGGGTCATATAATGACTGAAATCAGCTTTCTCAATCACTTCTTCATCTTGAATTGGTTTCGTAAAACTCGGCCAGCCACAGCCAGCATCGAATTTATCCAATGAACTAAACAGCGGTTCCCCTGAAACAAGATCCACATAGATGCCCTCTCTCGTTTCATTCCAATACTCATTTCGAAACGGTGGTTCCGTACCATTATTTTGAGTGACTTCATATTGAATCGGTGTTAATTTCTTTTTCAATTGTTCTAGGTCTTTGTTGTTCACTTTTTCTCCCTCCAATGACTTTGAATAAAGCCAGCTCGTCCTGAGCCTACATGATAGGATTCATAATGGGCACGATTTTTCTTATAATATTGCTGATGATAATCTTCCGCTGGATAAAAAGTCTTTGCAGGCAAGATCGGTGTCACAATTGGTTTGCTAAACCGGCCGCTTTCCTGTAATGCTTGCTTCGACTGTTCAGCAAGCTTCTTTTGGGCCTCATCTTGGTAGAAAATCGCCGTTTGATACGATTGCCCTCGATCATAAAATTGGCCACCTGGGTCGGTAGGGTCAATTTGCTGCCAAAATAACTCCAATAATTTTTCATAGGGAAATATCTCTGGATCGTAAGTAATTTGAACGGCTTCATAGTGACCGGTTGTATCTGAGCATACTTGCTGGTACGTCGGGTTCTCTACCGTTCCCCCTGTGTAGCCGGAAATAACACTTTTAATCCCTGGCTGTTCATCAAATGGTTTTACCATACACCAAAAACAACCACCGGCAAACGTTGCTACTTGATATTGCTTTTCCACATTCCCACCCCTTAACTTTCATTTACTTTGAGTATGAGTATACAGAAAGTTTTCCTAAAAATAAAATTTGCTGTTCAAAAAAAGCTGAGCAAATAATGGTCGACATCACAACACTTGCTCAGCTTTCATAATATTAATAGCTTTTTCGCTGTTTCATTTGTTTATTAATACTTTTCCATTGTTTTTTTGCATCCGCTTGGGCACGTTTATCGGCCTTTCTTTCGATAAACGCTAATTCCTTTTGCAGTTTATTATAGCTAGTTAACCGTTCAGCCGCCACCAATCCCTCTTCAATCGCATTCACCACTGCACAGCCAGGCTCATTCTTATGTTGACAATCCCGATAGCGGCAAGAGGAAGCGAGTTCTTCAATTTCTGAAAAGGTCTCAGTTAAACCGTCTGTGCTTTCCCAAAGCTGCAATTCCCTCATCCCTGGTGTATCAATTAAGACACAGCCGTTGGGGAGAAGGATCAGTTCACGGTGCGTCGTGGTATGACGTCCTTTATCATCTGCCAAGCGAATATCCTGAACTGCCTGTTTTTCCTCTCCTAAGAGACGATTAGTTAATGTCGATTTACCTACACCAGAGGATCCAAGCAAGGCAATCGTTTGTCCCGGCTGTATGAAGGGTTCTAATTTCTCAAATCCACTCATCGTTTCAGCACTAATCGCAATAACGGGAACGCCTCCCATGCTTATTGCTTCAACTTCAGATAATTTACTCTCAAGATTCTGACAAAGGTCTGCCTTACTTAAAATGATAACAGGATTGGCCCCACTTTCCCAAGCTAGCAACAGATAGCGCTCCATTCTTCTTACATTCAAATCTTCGTTCAGTGAATTGACGAGAAAAACAGTGTCGACATTGGTCGCCACAATTTGTTCCTCTGCGGTATGGCCTGCAGATTTTCTTGAAAACTTACTTTTCCGAGGCATGATCGCCAATATGGTACCTTTTCCTTCATCACACCTTGGCTTTAGAGCAACCCAATCACCAACAGCTGGGTAGTCCTCTCGGTTGAGGGCATTAAAACTAAATCTGCCTGAAACCTCACATAATAATTCACCCTGCTCTGTCCAAACCCGATACATTCGTTTGTGTTCGAGGGCGACTCGACCAAGTATCATTTCAACATTTGTATTTAAAGTATGAAAATCATTTTTTACATTTTCAGTTAAACCGATTGATACTAAATTCATTTATATTCCTCCAGCGAATGCTAATTTTTTCATAATAAAAAACCATAGGCACACACAGCCCATGGTTTTATTCGCTTATTGGAATAAAATGTACAAAGGAACCCTAACGGATCAAACATTGGGCTGTGCAAATAGCAATATTCAGATTATGAATTACTCTCATCGTTTCAATTAACATTGCACGTCACCCACTTTCAAACATATTTGTTATAAGTATATGTGTAATATTCCCATTTGTAAATAAAAAATGTAAAAATTCCAAATTTGTGCTTAAGAAGTTAGACACCTACCTATTTAAGCTTGAATAAATTATGGTGTAATCCAATTGATAGGAGTTGATAATATGTCCGAGAAAAGAACGCATTCCGATTATCTGCAAAGAGCAGCTATGTATGATTTGTTAGCTCAATCTTATAAATACTCATTTCCCAACTTACACATGCAGTATTACCTAAAACATATAAAATATGTGAATAAAGCAATGAATTTCATGAGAACAAATCCTCAACAACCGTTACAAAGAGAAGCGTATGTCCGCGTCCTTCACACCTCCCCAGATTCCCCTAACGTTGATCTTTATATAGATGGGAAACGAGTAATACGGGACTTACCCTTTAAAAATGTAAGTAGTTATCTACCGTTAAAAGCTGGAAAACATCATATCGATATTTACCCGGCTGGCAACATGGTCGACAGCGTTTTAAATAAAAAGATTACGGTTGAACCTGGAAAAGCATATACACTTGCAGTGATTGATTCTGTTAAGAAAATGCGCTTATTAGTTTTTCAGAATAAACCAAGAGTACCAGTAAATGAATCGAAGGTTCGCTTTATTCACTTATCACCAGATACCTCGCCACTTGATATTGCGGTCAAAGACAGGGATGTAGTTTTCCCAAAATTATCCTATAAGCAGGCAACTGAATATTTAGGATTAACACCAATGACAGTTGATTTAGAGGCAAGGGAGGCTGACACAAAGACCGTGTTATTGCCGATGCCGAGGGTACAGTTTATGCCTAATGAAAGTTATACGATTGTTTTTTTGGGTTTAGCAAATAACGAACCAGAATTTCAATACATCAAAATTAAAGATTAAAAAAATAGGTGTCTCTACTATAACGAGGCACCTACTTCACTGGAACTAAAATCGTAAAAGCAATGTCATCCTTTTTCAAATTAAATTTATCCGCCTTTAGTGTAATATCACTTTTTAATTTCAATTGCTGCATATTAACATAGATCAGTTTATCTTTTGGTCTAATTTCGACACCCTTAGGAATCTTATAATTTTCACTAATAAAATTAAGAACGTACGAAATAGGAAGATGTAAACTGCCGATTGTCATTGATTTCTGTCTTAATACCAAATCGCCGTTTTCAAGGGCACTAGGATTAAAAGTTAACTTCATATTTAATTCCTCACTAAAAAACGGCAAGGTTCCATACAGTTCCACCTCATTGCCAAGAATGACTTGATAATCGATGGAAGAATCTGCAGCCTCTTCTTTTAAATAATGATTAATCAACTTATTTAAATCTTCCTTATTTGAATTAACGTGAAACGAAACTTGTTCTCCCACTGGCCCTTTTAATTTACTTGTTTGCGGACCTTTTGACGGAAACATAACCAGGGACAACATAATAATAGCGAACAAAAGGTTGATTCCTAACAAAATCAGGAATCCAACTTTCCATTTGTTTTTCATCTAATTCTCCTCTGTATTGACCATATATGGCGTTTTATCCAAACCTGGTAATACTTGTTCTGCCAAGGTCTGGTTCAACCTTTGTGCTATCAACTCATAGCCTTTGTCATTTGGATGAAAATTATCAGTATATAAAAGGTCTTCATTTGCCTTTAAAAATATATCTTCTATGGGAACAAAATAGGCATTAGGGTAATGGGCAATGACCGCTTGGCCTGCCTTATTCCAATCAGCAACAATCTCATCCAACTCTTTAATTTCTGAAAACCATTTAGAAAATGGATTGTAAAGCCCCACTAATACAATTTGAGCATGGGGATTTCCCTCCACGATAAGGTCAATAATTTGCGTTAAATGTTTCTGATACGATTCTTTTTCGTCTCTAAACGTGGATAGTTGAAGGTTTTCAATATTATCCTTCATTACCTTCATAATATCGTTTCCGCCGATCGTTAAGATAACCAAATCAGACTTTTGGAGCGCAACCTTCATTTCTGATGTTTTCAGTCTTTTTAACAATTGAGTTGTCCGATTGCCTTTCACACCATAATTATAAAAATCTACCTCTTTGATTCCCTTTTCTTTTTCAAGCATTGTTTTTAAATATGGTAAGTAGCCGCCTTTGTTTGAACTATCACCTATCCCTTGGGTGAGTGAATCTCCAGCAGATAGTACTGTTATTTTCCGAGGAACAAAGTCAGCAGGGACCTGTGCAAAGGCCTGTGCAGCTGTTTTCTTTTCAGGATGTAACGCCCATTGGTCAACTTGATTACATGAACATAAGAATAATACCGAGAGAATTAGAAGGGGGAATAGCTTTTTCATATTTATTTCACCTGCCCTCTAAATTATCTTTATTATAGCACGGCATGAATCATTCAAAACAATATGTACTATATCCTATTCCTGCCAAAAAAAATAGACCCGTCCAAAGGTCTATTGCAATGCTTTCATATCATGAACGATTTCATCAAAGGGAACATCCTTGTACCCATCATACGATTTTCTTACATGTCCTTGTTGGTCTAATAAATAAAGGGAGGTCCCATGAATGACCTGATTACCCTCTTGAGGCTTTTTAACCAGTGCTTTGTAATTTTTCAGGGCGAAGTTTTCAATAAACTCTTGTGAGTAGCCAGTTAGAAAAGTCCAATTCTTAAAATCTACTTGGAATTGCTCCGCGTACCGGGTCAATACTTCCGGGGTATCTACTGTTGGATCAACGCTGAAAGAAACAAATTCAACATTTTTCAACCCTTCATCCTTGACCATTTTTTGTAATTTAGTCAGATTAGAGGTCATCGGTGGACATACATCTGCACAACTTGTGAAAATAAAGTCTGAAATCCACACCTTACCCTTTAAATCCTTTGATCCAAAGGATTTATTGTCTTGATTTGTCGCAGTAAAATCCTTAACAGGCCAATCGACGGCATTTTCAATTTCTTTTTGTCCACATGCCGTCATTATAAGAGTTGATAAAACTAAGATAAATAATAAAAACCGTGCTTTCATACAATCACCTGCAACCTTTTTTCTTTTCCATTTCGTGATTAGTTTAACAAAGAATTGAAAAAGAAGAAAGCAAATGGTTTGTTAATCAATCACTCCGGTTCGTTTGATCGTATTCTCCACTTGAACATCAAAGGTAGCGTCCTTATATTTCCTGTCCCACTCTTTTTTCGTAATCGTTCTTCCTCTTAAATGTGCTTCGTATTCATCCCCAAATCCGACGGGATCAATTCCTAATTCCTTAAAATGAAGAAGTAACTGTTCTATTTTCTTTTTCATTGTCTGATTAAACCTTTTTTGAAGTAGTTTTATGGAAGCAGGTTTCCCTAATTCTAAGGCTTGTGTCATCTCTAATACCCTTGAATCTACTTTAACATTCACTTTAAAGCGGAGGTTTTTTTTATCGACTAATTTAATTTTCGTCTTGCTCCGAATATTTTCAATCGTGACATATATTTTACTGAATATTGGTTTCTTCGTATAATTTTCATTTTTCAAGATGATTTTTTTTAATTGTTCGGTCTTAAACCCCATTTCTTTTGTACCTGCTTTATATTTATCCACTAATATTTTTAAATAAAAAAGATCCCCTTGTTTCAATTCATCAACTAAACGGTCATCTTTAAATAGACCTACCCCAGAAATAATCACATCTTTCCCCTTACCTTTTAGGATAGGGAGAACAGGGTCCTTGCCAATATCATAATAATTATGGTTAAACTCATGTAGGGTCGGGGAGATAATTTGTTCCCCATCCACATTTTGTTTAATTAAATTGTATATATATGTACCCAGGTTTAAATTACCTTTATTTTTATTTTCAATTTCCATTATTTCTGAAGCAGATTGATCTGCAACCGTTAAGTAGACCATATTCCCAATTGCTGCATCACGATTTAACGTATCAACGAGCTGGATAATCCCCTTTTGGGCTAACTCTCGACTGTAAACAACCGAACGGAGCTGTCCTGAAACCAGCTTTTGGTTAGATTGAAGATTTTCTTCTTGTCTTAATCCTTTGCTTGTTTTTGCATAGGATGTGATTACTTTCGTTGCTGCTTTTGTCATTGGATCAAATTTTTGAACGACTGCAGTTCCTCTGATTTCATTTTTCCCTTCCATATCGTAACCTTGCGTTGTAATTAGTCCTAATTTTTCAAGAGGCTTTTGCTGAACACACCCAGCACTGAGAACCATCGTTATCAAACAAACTGACAAAAGAATGAGTTTGCTATTATGAAGCTTCCGCACTTGATTTCTTCCTCCTTAGGAACCATTTTTTCACCAATACGAGCACTGAAAGGAGTACAGGATAACAGAAGGCAGATAAAAAACCTAGTTTTGCAACAAAATCAGTCAATTCATTCATTTGATACCTTGCTTTAATAAAAAACGACCCACCCCAAACAAGGATGCCGATGATCCATATCCCTCTTTTTTGTTTCCATTTAACAATTCGACTAAAGCCCTTAGATGCAGCCCATAAATAACTGCACATGTTTGGCAGGATGACTAACATCCAAAATGAAACGGCAATAAATTCAAATCGTTCTAAATTTGGTAACCTAACAATTTTAAACATCGATAAAACTGGCCAAATGGTTCGCGCTAACCCATTTTCTGCAAAAAACGTAATACACACCATGGTAATTGCTGTGAAAAGAAAAGTTGTATATAAATTTCCTATTTGCGAGTAGAGAAAAACCTTCTTTTTATCCTTCACATATGGATATAAAAACATCAGTAGTTCAAAGCCCATGAGTGACAGAGATGTTTTATAAACACCATTCACAATGTGCTTCAAATCTGTATTTAAAAGAGGAAGCAGATTTTTAGGATCTGCATACTGCATAGGGACGAAGAGGATAAAAATCATCCAAACAGTCCCTAAGACTGATATGAAAGCCACTCCGACAATAATACGAATGCCGCCATTAACCGCGTAGATGGTTAAGAGGATCAGTGCAAGAGATAGCTGCCAGGTTGGTAGTTCAGGAAAAATCCATACTTGGACAATTTCAATATAATTCATAAGGACGACAAAAAAACTTATGCTCATATAGAACATATAAAAAATGTTCAGCGCATTTCCAAGCCATTTTCCAAACACATCTACCTGAATTCCATATAGATCCGCACTATCATATTTTTTAAGCATGAGAACCATCATTGCTAAAACAAATGCCGATAACATTCCTCCGAGAAAAACTGAGATCCATGCATCATGCTTTGATGCTAAGTATACAATCCTAGGTAACCCGACAATTCCTACGCCGGTTTGTGTAGCATGTATAAAAAACATGACCAGGAATGCATTAACCAATAATCCTTCTTTTGGATGCACATCCACTTTCATCCTGACCGCTCCTATTCATCTACATCCTTTTTTTCAACACCTTTATGTTTTGGAAAAAGTTCTTTGTCTACAGGACGATTTGTTACTGGCCGGTAGGATAAATATTGAGCCGGCAATTTAAGAACACTGTATCCTAAGTCCTTCCACCTAAAAGGATAGATAGGCATAAGGTAGGGTCTCCCCATGGTTGTTAATCTTAAAAGGTGAATTAAAATAAAACTAAACGATAACATAATGCCAATCCCCCCCCATAAACCTGCTAAAATAATAATTGGAAAACGAATCATCCGAACAGCAGTACCCATTAAATAACTTGGTGAGGTAAAGGAACCAAGGGCACTTAAGGCGATAATAATAATTAAGATATTACTTGTAAATCCTGCTTGTACCGCTGCCTGTCCAATAACAATACCACCAACAATACCCATTGTTTGACCTACTTTTGTTGGTAGTCGTGCCCCTGCCTCTCTTAATAGTTCGATGACAAATTCTAAGAGAAGAGCTTCAAGAACAGGGGGAAATGGAACATTCGCTCTAGATTGACCAAGTGAAATGAGCAATGCTGATGGAATAACCTCATAATGGTAAGTCAAGACAGACACATATGCCGGGGTCAATAATATCGAGAGAAAAATTGAAATAATTCGCAGCATTCGTAAGAAAAAGCCCATATTCCAACGCATATATATATCTTCGGTTGATTCAAAGAAACTAAGAAAGGGTGTTGGCCCATAAATAGCCGACGGGGATCTGTCCATCAATACTGCCACCCTCCCCCTCATTAAGGAAAGAGTGACCCGGTCTGGTAGTTCCGTTGACATAATTTGCGGGAAAATCGTCCAACTATTATCTTCGATTAACTGCCCCAAAACCGTTGTATCCGGTATGTAATCGAATTCTAAATCCGTGATTCTTTGCCTTAAGGTATTTACATTCTCCTCATCTGCAATATCTTTAACATAGACAATTTTTCCAGGTGTTTTAACCCTTTTTCCGATCGTGATATCTTCCATGCACAATTGTGGATCTTTCAAATTACTCCTGATAATATTTAAATTTCCTATTAGGGATTCTGTAAAAGAAATCTTTGGGCCATATACAAGCGACTCAGTTTCTGCCTTTTCAAGAGATCTTTCCACGGTAGTACCGACATTGGCAAGAATCCCATAGGGTTCACCATCGATATAAATGTACGTTTTTCCTTCTATTAAAGATGAAACAATCTCTTTTAATTGATTGGCTACAGAAACTTCTGCAACCGGCAAGATCTGCGCAAGGCTTTCCGTTGTCCATTCGTTTTGTGTATTTTGTTGAATTGGTAACAATACAAATTCATCAAAGCTGGTTTTATCAATCAGGCTGCTTAAAAAGCAGATAACAATCTTCTTCCCATTCTTTTTTAGGGTTCGAAAATTTAGGTCTGAACAATCGCCTATCTCTGCTTGCAATTCTGATTTAAGATCGTCCACATTTAAACTATGCGGTTTCTTATCCTCTGACTTTTTATTTTCTGGCTTCCGCTTAAACATTGGCAACACCTTAACCATTCAATTTTTTTTATCTTTACCAAAAAATCTAATTTTAACCAAAAGAAAGTATATGGGTGTCAGGCACCATTGATGTTTCCTAAAATGGATACTTATGTTATTATGAATGAATACTCATTCATAATAGAGTTTGCATGTTTAAATTCGGGAGTGTTACTATTAAAATCGCTTTGAGGTGATCGCAATGAATCGAATTGGTCCAATTATGATTTTGGAAGGCACAAACTATAGTAAAGTACCATTTTCACGCAGCCTATTCATCGATTGTTCGGAAAAGGTGTTGATTGATAGTGGGGCGGACGGAAGATTACTGTTAGATGTAGACAGGGAATACGGGGTAGAGTTAATAATTAATACGCACTACCATCCCGATCATACACTTCACAACCATTTGTTTACCGATGCAACAAAATTAATTAATCCGATTGAATTTGAAACATCACTTACGGTCGAAGGTGTTGCCCAAGCCAATGGTGTTTATCAGGAATGGGGGCATTTAGGTGTTAAAAAGTGGAAAAAATCTCTTCCAAAGGAATGGGTGAAAAATCTCGGGGAATTTTCAGGCACATACGAGTATGAAACAAATTATGTCTTTGGGGATGTGAAGGTAATATTTTTACATACTCCTGGTCATACCAGCGGACTTTCCTGCCCATACTTCCCTGATTTAGGTGTCGTCTATGTTGGCGATTATGATATGACTTCATTTGGACCTTGGTATAATGGGACAGATGGAAACATCGAAGACTTCATTGCTACAGGCAAACGTCTGCTTACGCTTGATGCTGATACCTATATTACTGGGCATCAGAAAGGTATATTTTCTAATAAGGAATTTAAAAAGGCGATGGATAAATTCCTTGCAATTATTGAAAAGCGCGATGAAACCATTGATTACTATGTACGCCAAGGTATAACCTTTGAAGAACTGACGAAGATTGGAATCTTTTATCCAAAAAATAGTTTGGAAAATAACATCCTATTAACCTGGGAACGATGCGGTATTCGCAAGCATTTGCACAGACTTGGGCTTTCGATCCCCTCATCAAACACGGAATTTGTAAATAGTAAATAAAAAGGATGGTGTCAGTTCATCTGGCCCATCCTTTTTTGCTATTCAAAATAATACATTAAGGCGATTGTACCAGGCCCGGTGTGAGTACTAATGGTTGGACCAGTATAATCAATGGAAATATCCTTATAGCCAGTTAATTCCGTGATCGCATCTTTTAGCTTTGTTGATAGTTGAATTGCTTCGGCATGAACAATACCTGCACCAAGAATCGTTTTCCCTTTAACATCTTCAGCAAATTGCTTTGCCAGATATTTAACCACCTGCGAATGACTGCGGACCTTCGCAACTGGGTTGTATTCGGCCCCTTCTAGTGAGGCAATTGGTTTGATATTTAATAACGAACCAATAAACGCCTTACCTTTACCGATTCTCCCACCCTTCACCATGTTCTCAAGCGTATCTACCATAATATATAGTTTGGTATGTTCACGTACCTTATCAAGCCGAGTAAGGATTTCCTCGATACTCTTTCCCTGTTTCGCCATTTTCGCTGCTTCCTTCACCTGGAACTGGAGCGCCAACGAAATAAACATGGAGTCAATGACGGTCACTTTTGTTTTCGACATCTGGGCAGCGCTTTCAGCTGAACGAACAGTCCCGCTCATTTTGCCTGTCATGTGTATCGATAATATCTCATATCCTTCTTCTCCAAGCCGGTCATACACTTCAAGAAAGGTTCCAGCAGAAGGTTGGGAGCTTTTCGGTAATTCCGCCGAATTTTTCATCACATCAATATATTCAACTACATCTATGTCCACTCTATCTAAGTATGATTCTCCATTTATCGTTACGGACAAGGGTACAACAACTATACCAAGTTTTTCTGCCATTTCTAATGGCATGTCCATTGTTGAATCGGTTACAATTTTAATTTTGCTCAAAACAGTCACTTCCCTACTAGTACTGTTTTGTATTATACAGGTAAGTATTATTGAAAGGAATAATATCGATCACTTTTCATGTATTTTCTATAAATAAAAGAGCACCGCTGAGGTAATCCCCAGCGATGCTCTGAATGCATTAAGCGTTATTCTTTAATTCTCCTACTTTAAATAATTGTTCATAATCCGGCCATTTCATGACCTTTTTCAAATGTTCTTTAAAGGAGTAGCATTTTTTTAAGCTTTTTTCCTTGTAAATCGACGCCACAAACGTCTGTAAACGGACTTGAATCATAAAATTATAAGTGCTATTTTCTGCCAATACAGGAATGTCCATGACTTTAACCTTCTGTCCAACAACATTTTTGAACTCTAGGCTTTTGAATAACAAAATATCAATCCTCTTTTTCACCCGTTTGAATATATTATACACCCACTTGCCATCGAAATGTGTCTATTTATGCTTGGATTAAAGAAATATTTATGAATTATTAACGTTTTAGGCTGTATTGAAATTGAGTGCTGATTTCCGCTCCAGGCACTTCGCTTTCCGCGGGCGGCACGGGGAGCCTCCTCGGCGCTTGCGCCTGCGGGGTCTCCCCAGCCCCGTCCTCCCGCAGGAGTCTTCGTGCCTTACGCTCCAATCAATAGAGTCTGTTTACTCAGCCTAAATTAAAAAAAGTATAATTCCTCAATATTAAGGGAATCATACCTTTCTTGGTGAATAAGGCAATTTATAATTTAATCGAATGATTGAAATATGAACGGTTTTATTTTGGCATTTACTTTTGGGTTTTCTTGGAGATAACTGTTTTTGATTATAAATAATTGCGGTTTTGTTCGTTTAGGACTCTCAGCGTCCTGAGAGGTAACACGAGTGAGGTCAATATTACAGACTGGACAGATCCAACTGTCTATATCGCTGCTACTGAAGGATGGTTGGTGGCATTTTGGGCAGAGTTTTTTGTACATAAAGGGCAGCTCCATTCCGTTTTTTATTGGAGGACTTTTTTACCTATTTTCAAATAGTTATGTATTATGTATTTAAAATAGACCTTGACGTTGGAATTCACCTAGTCAAGATCCTTTTATAAATCGTTCTCTAATCTATGACGTCTTTTAATATAGAATTGAAGAATTGATCCTGTTAAAACTAGCACTGCTCCTGCTACTAAAATATTAAACATGTTCGTTCCTGTTTCCGGTAGTTTAGGACCGTCAACTGGTAAAGTACCACCCAAGGTTCCTTCCACATAAAATTTAAACACTACTTCACATCCAAGTCCCTGAAATTCATTTCCCAGCTCTTCTGGAACCACAACTTTAAAAAACAATTGTTCTGAATCATTTTTTGCAATGAATCTAGGATCCAATTTATTAAAATCTTTCATTTTACCCTCAAACACTATATTGTTTTTATCAGAAATCTTAAGTAATAGTTCATTATAAAGTTTCTTTGAGCCTTCTTTTAATTTAATTGAGGATAGGTACTTAAAATCTTGTTTCCCTAAATTTCGAATTGTCAATTGTCTCTCTGCCCAATCACCAGGTTTAAAATTAGAAATATTAAATAACACTTTTTCTGGTGATGTAGCAATATCTATATCTTGGTCTTGTGATGCAGCACTTGTTTTAATAATTGACGGCGAAAATATAAGAGTTAGAGCAAGTATACTAATAAACGTTACACTTATTATTTTATTCACTGTTTTTTTCTCTCCCCCTTGTTCCAGCCATTCCAGTAAAAAGTAGGTTCCACCTCTAATAAGTCTAAAGAACTAATTATACAGACTTATCAGTACTTTCAATTTCAGCTACTTTATTACCTTTATTTTCAAGTTGGGAAACTGTTTTCCAAATTGAAATACTTGCATATGCTAGGAGAACTAAACCTGGAAGTAATAATAATAATGATCCTCCAATTTTAGATTTAGTAAAATCAGCAAAATAACCAAGATAAGGAATTGTGAATCCCGAGTATTCTGCGATTACATTGTTAGATAAAACTGGATTCAAATCTGCCGTTTTATTATTATCCCCTTTTGTTTGGTAACTGACTTGCCCGCCTGTTTTTATAACCTTAGCAATTCTATGAGTGACAATAACATTATCTTCAGATTTAAAGGTAATAACATCACCTTTTTTAAACCTTGTCATGTCCCCACCTGGTTTGACTGCAATAATAGATCCTGTTTTGATTCCAGGCTCCATCGATCCAGAAAGAACTGTTTTTAATTGGTATCCAAATGCTTGTGGTTCTCCACCAGATGCTTTAGATGAAATAACAACAAAAATCATTACAATTAACACGATAAATAAAATAGAGGTTACAATATTACTAGTCCATTTTTTAATTTTTTTAGCATCCATTTTTATCACCTTTCAGTTGTTAATATTTATGGGCTCGTATTGCCGATTTCGGGATTAATTTCTGTCGAATTCAAATCATCTTGTGATGAATCAATATTGCCACTTTGATTAGTATCAGCATCTTCTGGTTCTGGATCATTTTGTGAGGGAACAGAATCGTCAGTTTGATTAGTATCATCAACTTCTGGTTTTTCTTCATTTTGTGGTGAATCAATTTTTTCAGTTTGATTTGTTTCAGAGTCTTCTGGTTTTAATGACTTATTATCATTTTCATTAATATTTTCAGTTGGCTGGGTTTCAGTTTGTTCACCTTGGTTATTATTTATCTGATTTTGTTGAGTTTCATTAGATGATTTAGTTTTACATGTGATTGTGATTGTATCACTCCATAAATCCTGACTTTCATCCTTAAAAGCATGGTTAGGTCGTTGGAAGGCCCTAAATTTATAATTACCAGGTTTAGATGCTGTATATTTTAAGGAACTCGACTTATTTGCTAATATTGGTTCTATTACTCCATCTGCAACCTTTTCTCCATCCTTTGGATTCCCTTTATCTATGTAATACACCTCATATCGGGATGGACCTTCCATATCACTGCCAGTATTTGTTAAAGTTACAGTGATTTCTTTTTGATTACAGCTTTCAAAAGTTTGATCATTTCTAGTAAATTTTAGAGAACTTTTGTCCCATTCGGTTTCCCAAGTACCTGCTTGAAAAGTTACTGTAGTCTTAGTTTCATCATTAAAATATGCCCCAGTATTGGTTGTTAAAAATCCAATGCCGAAAGTGAATATATATCCTATTCCTAAAAGTTGAGCTACTATTAGGACCTTTCTATTCTTCTTCCCGTACTTTTTTAATCTGGATTTTCGAATCTTAATCACACCCCTCATCTCCTACCGGGTAGAAATGAATCTAGTAAAATTTATCCCTACTATATGTATTTCGTAAAATCTAATTCTTATTAATACTTTTCAACTTAAAAAAAGATATGCTCTTTTCCTAAGGTTAAAAGTATTAGTTTATTTAAAAGAAAGGGGGGCAGTACCCACCCTTCCTTTTAATTTAATTATCTTGCTGTACCTGCCCCTTGTTTACCGTCAAATGTCCATTTAAGTTCTAAAGAGTCACCTTGGAATTTATTTTGATCTTGGTTATTATCAACAAATTCATACTGAACATAAAGTGTATCGCTAGTATGTGCAGCTAATTTACCCCCATTTTCTGCCCACCATGGAGTCCAAAACTTCTCTTCAATAACATCAGGAGACATTGATTTAAGGTCAGCAAGTGTAGTTGACCAAACTGGAACCTCAGCTTTATCACCATTAATTAAGAAATTAACACGGATATGACTACCGAAGTCTTCGCCAGCATTATCACCTTTTGCATCTGTAACACTATAATCTGTAGCTAAAAGGATTTTTGCAATATCTAAAGAACCATCATTTTTTAGTTGAAAAGAACGGAACATTGTATCCCCAGGCTTTAAGTTATCAACATCGATAATAGTTGTTGGTGCAGCATTTAAATCTAAAGTTCCGTTTGCAAATTTGCTAGTCGTTTCGGCTTTGTCATTGAAATAAGCATATGTACCTCCGCCAATTAATGCCAATCCTAGTGCTGCAGATGCTGCTCCCAAACCTAATTTCTTTTTAATACTCATTTTTGTTTTCCTCCTCTTATATCCTTTATATTTTTGTTATAAGTCCGTTCTAACTCTTTTTCGTTCTTAGTAGCGAACTTATAAGTTGAGTATATGCCAAAATAACGAACTTGAAAAACCTTAAAAATAGCCAAATTTTCTTAATAAAGAACGTTTTAATTGGAATATCTCATGTTTTCTCTATTTTTCTCACTATTTTGTATTTTATAAAATACCATTTGTTCTTTATAATGTACAATGTAAACTGATTTTTCTGTTCTTTATTAGGAGCTGAAGGTGATATGATCGGTCAAAAGATTAAACGGTTGAGACTGCAAAAGGGGTATTCGATTACGGAATTGGGCAGGTTGGCTGATGTATCAAAATCCTATTTAAGTCAGCTGGAACGAGGGTTACAGACCAATCCATCTCTACAGTTTTTAGTTAAAGTCGCTGCACCATTAGAGACTAGCGTTCAATATCTACTAGAAGAATCAAAGCTAAAGAAACATGAGGAAAGCGAACTAGATGAGGAATGGAAGATTTTGATTCAGCAGGCAATCGAGGATGGTTTAAAAAAAGAAGACTTTCATGAGTATCTTAACTACATAAGATATCAGTCATGGATGAAAGAACAGGACAAAAAAAACGGCCCCCATTCTTAAAAGAATGAGGGCTATTTTTTAGCAAATTCTCGGAAACATTGTTCCTGATAATCTAGTAAGCAATCGTTTCGAACCGAGCGGGGTTTCTAATAGTAGTTGGCCCCTCTCTTTACCGATAATCGAACCGATAATGACAGCGTCCTTGCCTTCTGGAAATTCCCGCAAAATACCTAGTACCTTATCTTTTTCCTTTTTTGCTACGATGATAATTGCTTTACCTTCGTTCGCCAGATAACATAGGGTCAAACCCCAATAGGTCACAAACCCCATGTACTTTTACCCTAACAGGCAGGTCGAGTTCGTTGATTTTCATCGTTACCTGAAAATCCTCGGCAATCTCAACAAGGGTCGTAGCAAAACCGCCTCTAGTCGGGTCGCGCATGATCCGGACCCCTTTTGTATACTCTAGCACTTTAGATAGCATTTGATTCAAAGATGCATATCATGAAAATAAGTAAAAACATAATTACAAGAGCATTGTAGTATAGTAGTAGGGCTTTAGTCTTGAATATTCAAAAAAGTACACAAACTATCCTTAACTACATTTTTACAATATTATCAATAATTGAGTTGAAAATATTGGTAAACACAACAAAAAAAAAAGACCTCAAGGAGTTTAACCCCTTGAGGTCTTTTGCAGTCTACTTATGCTTCGATTATCTCTTCTTCTAATTCCTCATCTTGCTGTTTTTTCAACCGTTTGCGATAGACAAATTTCGATAAATTAATGCTGATTTCGTAAAGAAGTAAGAGTGGTACAGTTACGACAAAATCAGACATAAAGTCTGGTGGTGTGATAACGATTGCGATAATAATCAGGACGAAATAGGCGTATTTACGAATTTTTGAAAGAACAAACGGATTGATGATCCCAAGTGAAGTTAAAAACATAACCACAACAGGAAGCTCAAACAATACCCCGAATGGCAGGGTCATGTTCATGATAAAGCTAAAATATCTTTCGGCTGTGAAGTTTGTGACAAACATATCTTTGCCCATGTTCACTAAAAAGTCTAACACCATTGGAAAAATTACAAAATAGCCGAAGGCTAGGCCAATAATAAATAAGAAAAATAAGGCTGGAACATAGGAAAGGGTTATTCTTCTTTCAACCGGTCTCAACGCTGGTCTGACAAACATCCAAATTTGCAATGCGAGAACAGGAATAGTTCCTGCAACAGCAACAACAGTTGCCAGCATGAAATATATCCACATAATATCACTAGGTCCGAGAACCAGTAGTTTTTGACTTCCAACAAACCATTTATAAATATCATCAACGTAAATAAAACCTACAATAAAAAAAACTACAAAGGCAAGTGCAGAAATAATAATCCGTTTGCGTAGTTCCTCTAAATGATCCACTAAATTTAATTCTTTATCATCCATGTACTTCCCCTGCCAATTTTAAAAGGTTAAAGATGAGTACGTTCATGCACTCTAGAAAGACAACTTCATATAATTAATTCGATACGAAATGTACTGATACATTCCTTAATCAAGGTGAACATGTTTTCACGTGTTCTTATAGGTTAAACTTGAAGCAGAAAAGGTGTAAGACACAATATCTCACACCTTATTTAGTCAAATTTTTCTTATCTTCATCAATGTCTTTCATAACATCATCGGTGAGTTCACGTGTAGACTTTTTAAATTCCTTCAATGTTTGTCCGAAGGCACGACCGATTTCTGGAAGTTTCTTAGGTCCAAATATAATTAATGCAAGTGTTAAAATCAAAATCAATCCTGGTACTCCGATATTTGAAAACATGGATGTACATCCCCTTTAATTGTAATATTATTTCTACTATGATTATATTACCAAAAATTCATCTTTGGTAATTTATCATTAATAATTCATAGTAAGTTCACATTTTCTAGTAAAAATAACAACTGTGTATTATTTAGTATTCCATATCACATTATAAATTACTACTGACAATTTAACAATTACCATTAATGAAGTCAATTATTAAATGTATTTAATGAACTTTTAAAATATTTTGATAACTATTTATTTTTTTGAATATAATTGGAGCATTAGGAACATATATTTTCAAAATGATAAACAATATCGATAGGATGTGATGGGATGGAATTTTCACTTTGCAGTTATGATGGAGCTCTTCCAGTAGAGATAACAATTGATGATGATAATGGAAGATATACCATTCGTAAAAGCGATCGAAGTGGGGAATATTTTAATAGCCCGTATGAATTAATTGCCTGGATTAAAACCCATTTCAACGAGGATGAATTTTGCCATCCACAAGAATTCAGAGGAATGCTGGCTAAATTAGCTGAGTACGAAATAAATGGAACATATTTCTAATCAAAAGCAAGTTAAAGCACCAGCGATTTGCTGATGCTTATTTTTATGAGATGAAAAGGCCTGTTCACAGGGTTTTCATTTATCCTCTAGGTTTTTTGTCATATATTCTAAACTCATAATCATACGGATTTTTATCATCCTTTATTCCTTTTTCATTTGAAACCAGTTCCCAGTCGCTAGGATCAAAATCAGGAAAGAACGTATCTCCTGCAAATTCATCATGAATAAGCGTAATATAGAGACGATCCGCATTTGTAAATGTCTCTTTGAATATTTCTGCTCCGCCAATCACAAAGATTTCATCGTTTTGCTTTTGGCTAAACCTTACAAACTCCTCAACCGAGGAAAAAACTGTACAATCTTCACTCTGGTAATCAGCCTGGCGAGTAATAACAATGTTCTCTCTGCCAGGAAGAACACGCCCAATGGATTCATGCGTTTTTCTTCCCATCGCAATAGGGTGGCCCATCGTGACCCTCTTAAAAAATTTTAAATCCTCCGGTAAACGCCACGGCAATTGATTATCTTTCCCGATCACTCTATTTTTGTCCATCGCGACAATAAAGGATATCATACACTAACCACTCCCTTAATGTGAGGATGTGGGTCATAACCTTCTAATGTAAAGTCTTCATACTTAAACGAGTAAATATCTTTAACATTCGGATTAATTTTAAGGGCAGGCAATGAACGAAGCTCTCTCCCCATTTGTAATCTTACTTGTTCAAGATGGTTTTGATAAATATGAACATCACCAAATGTATGGATAAATTCTCCTGGTTCGAGGTCGCATACTTGAGCGATCATCATTGTCAGAAGCGCATAGGATGCGATGTTAAACGGGACGCCAAGAAAGACATCTGCCGAGCGTTGGTACAGCTGACAGGACAATTTGCCGTCTGCCACATAAAATTGGAACATGCAGTGGCACGGCGGCAGCGCCATGTTGTCAATTTCCGCCACGTTCCAAGCATTAACCAGCAGCCTTCTAGAATTGGGATTCGTTTTGATCTGGTGAATTAACTCTGTAATTTGATCAACAGTTTTTCCATCGGCCCCTGTCCAAGAACGCCATTGGTGACCATAGACTGGACCCAATTCCCCGTTTTCATCGGCCCACTCATTCCAAATGCGGACGCCATGCTCCTGCAAATACTGGACATTCGTATCACCATTTAAAAACCAAAGAAGTTCATAAATTATTGATTTTAAATGCAGCTTTTTGGTAGTCATCAGCGGAAATCCTTCCGCCAAATTAAATCTCATTTGATACCCGAAGGTGCTAATGGTTCCCGTACCTGTTCGATCGCCCTTCACGTTTCCATTTTCAAGTACATGCTTACATAAATCTAAATATTGCTTCACCTCGGACAACTCCCTTTTATGCACATATTTATCTATTTTAACAATCAAGGGCAAATTAGTGAAGCGATAGCTGTTTCAAAAATTTAAATGTTTTCGGTGCTTTCGTCCGTAATAGTTCTTTCGTATCATTATTTAAATAGTACATTGCGAAGGTCTCTGCAAAATATTCTTCTGGATATAGAAAATAGCTGTTTCCTGGAAACAATTGCTCATGTTCCTTCTCCCACACATTCAAAAATTCTTTCGAACCACTAATCTCTCCATACACATAACGATCAATTGAATGTGCTAGTTCGTGTAATTCTAAATTTATAGAGCCGTGTCCATGCCCTTTTTCACTAGCACCGATTTTAACCAAGACCACTTTAGAACCACCAATGCCAGGAACATCATCCCAGGTTATATTCGTTGTATATCCTCTCGGAATCTTCCCTGCCAGTTGACTTGCCGTGGGATTATCCGTAAGTTTTCCAGTAAAAAGCTTCAAACTGATTCCTTTTTTATTGATTTTTTCTAAAATAGAGTAAGGGAGAGAATCAATTCTGCCTATAATGGCTGCCGTTTCTTGTTGATTAAAGTCCTGCTTTGGTAAAACAATGATTTGATCTAATAGTGCTAATGACTTATCAACTTTAAGAGATTGGTATAGTGAGGAGTTTTCCGGAAAGTCCCTTAGCAAAATACCATCATATGAAGCTTGTGAAGTAGTGATGGATGAGAGAAACAAAACAGCTATGAATAAAGCCGTAACAGATTTAAGCATAGTATCTTCCCCTAATAATTCAATATAATAATAGAATTATAACATGGGAACGCGTATGTTCGATTGGAATTTAAAAGGGAAAAGTGGTTATTAAAGGGAAAAAGCTGCCGGTAAAGGCAGCTTTTCAAATGACATTTATACTTCTAAACCATAGTTTCGGCAAAGGGCTGCTAATCCACCTGCAAAGCCGCTGCCGATTGCATTAAATTTCCAATCACCGTTATGGCGGTAGAGTTCACAAAACACAACCGCTGTCTCAACTGAAAAATCCTCGCCAAGGTCAAAGCGTAAGACCTCATTATTCGTATCTTCGTCAACCAAACGTACAAAGGCGTTGGAAACTTGGCCGAAATTCTGATATCTTGCATCCGCATCATGAATGGTTACCGTAATTGCAATTCGATGGACATGAGAAGGAACTTTACTGAAGTCGATCTTGATTTGCTCATCGTCCCCGTCACCCTCGCCCGTTCGATTATCCCCTGTATGTTCGACCGAACCTGAAGGGTGAACTAGATTATTGTAAAAAATAAAGTCCGAATCGTTGATGACTCTGCCATTAGCGTCAGCTAAAAAAGCCGATGCATCCAGGTCAAAGTCATTTCCACCATGATAACGATTCGTATCCCAGCCAAGACCAACAATTACTTTTGTTAACCCAGGGTTTGTTTTGGTTAAATCAATTCTTTGCCCCTTTGCTAAGTTAATACCCAAACGGATCACCTCTATTTGAACTTAATACTCTTTCTTAACTAAAGGAACGAACAACTTCACTAAGGCTAGCAGCATTGGTGCCGCTGCCGATTGCCGCAAACTTCCATTCATTTCCATGACGGTAAATTTCTCCAGTTACAAGACAAGTGAGCCCGCTGTAATTGTCGGTTAGATTATAGTGGATTAACTCTTGATTATTTCCAGGATTTACGACCCTGATAAAGGCATTTTTAATCATCCCAAAATGCTGCTTTCGCTTTACGCAGTCATAAATATTTACTACGAATACAAGTTTTTGGATATTAGACGGAACTCGGCTTAAATCAATCATTACCTGCTCGTCATCGCCGTCTCCATCGCCAGTTAAATTATCACCTGAGTGTTGTACACTTCCATCATTGCTTCGTAAATTACCAAAATAAATAACATCCTTATTGCTTTGGAGTTTATCGTTTGTGCCCAGCATAATAACAGAGGCATCACAATCAAAATTAGCGGAACCGCCGCCTCCGAATAAACCGCCGAATAAGCCGCCGCCACCACCGCTTTGGACTGGATCCCATCCTAAACCAACCATGATTTTAGATAATCCCGGATTACCTTTCGTTAAATCCACTCGTTGACCTTTTTGTAAATTAATAGCCAATTTAATCACCTCAATAGAATTTTAGTTAATCAAAAACAGTTATTTGTTAAGCCTGTTTCAACTTTTTAAAGTTATCTTGCAGCTGTTCTAAACGTTTTGTACCTTCAACCCGCATTCGTTTATTTTCCTCTTCAATTGCCTTTGTTTCCTGCATCCCTTTAATGATAATGTTCCAAGACTCTTCGATTGTCTCGATTTTAATGCTTGGTCCACCGGCAAGCCGCGCAATATCGGTGCTTTGCTGTGAAATGTTTTGCGCATTTTTTAAGAGCATTTCGTTTGTTCTGCGGTCAAGTTCACTCATAGAATCAGCAACTAACTTTTGCCTTTTTGCTGCCATCGCTTGAATCAAACCATTTTTAAAAATCGGGATGGTCGTAACAAACGCCGAATTAATTTTTCCAATCAGTTTAGTATTTCCTCTTTGTAGAAGTCGAATTTGAGGTGCCGTCTGTAGTGCGACCATTTTCGCCATTTCAAGATCATAGATGCGCTGTTCTAATAACTCAATCACATTTTTGAGCGAGTCCAATTGCATAGAGGCCATCTGGTCACCAGCAGCGGTCCGGGCTTCAAGTTGTGGAAGTTGATTATTTTTTAAATCCTCCACTTTTAGTTCACCCGCAACAATATATTTTTCAAGCGTCAAATAATACTGGTAATTCTGCTCATACATTTGTTCAAGCATATTTGTTGAATCGACCATTTCATGCTGATATTTGGATATTTCTATGTATACCTTGTCAATTTCTGAGCCCATTGTTTGGTACTTGCCAAACAACTTTTCAACCATTTTTTCACCTTTTTTAAAGAGCTTTCCGAAAAGTCCACCTGATGTCTTTTGGAAGTCCTTGGCATCAAATTTATCCATGATCCGGCCCAGTTGTTTAAGAAGTTCACCTGAATCCTCTACTTTTGTGGTTCTCATATTGTTTAGGATCTGATCAGAAAAACGAGAAATTTGAACGGCTGGTTCCTTCCCAAACTCTAAAACTTGAATTTGGTCACGCTCATCAATCGTACGGACCAAATTTTGAATTTCTGGTTCTTTCCGAAGCGCAAGTTTAATGTCAGAGACTTTCGTTTCTGTCAGGATGTCATCTGCACCTGCTGGCGTTAAGCCGCTTGATGGATTTGGTATAAGAGTCACTTATTAATCTCCCCTTAAATTTTTTAAGATTCCTTGAAAAAGGCCTTTTTTAAAGATAGACGGTTCTTTAAACTCTAGTTCAAAAACAACATCTTCGAGCCAATGCTTATCAAATAACCGTTCATCAAGAAAATTTTCAATATCATTATGACCGGGAGGATTATACAGAATGATATCGATCCCAAATTGATTTAATAGTAAAAGAAGAGCTGCATCGGACCTTGACAGCATACCGGTTAATTCATTATTGAAAATAATCAATTTCGGTACATGTTGGGAATAGTCAAACCTCTCAATCAACTGAATAATCGGTTTTGGCATAAAGAGGGCCTGTGTAAATAAATACATTTTTACGTCTTCTATCGTTTCCGTTGGTAAAGGCTTTAAACCTGGTTTTTCACAAATTCTTCTTACCGCATGAGCAATTCCTTTTTGTAACCCAGATGATAAAAAAGAATAGGGCCAGTAATGTGACTTCATCATGATTTCAGGATTAATTAAACCATCCTTATCAAGAGCATTTCGGTAGTGAAAGCGGAAATCACTTGTACTTGCCATCGTGATTGGCAAGCGACGGATCAGTAAACTATGTTCTAATTCAGTCAGAGATTGCAACCGGTCCCAGTACTCTTTACGATTCTTACTCACACCCTGAACTTTAGCAAAGATCGAAGGGATTTTGACTTGTCCATTCCCTACCTCAAAATCAGGCCGAATCATTGCCATTTCTTTTCCAAGAATAAAAAGTTCATCATACGTAGTTTTTAAAGTAATCGATGACGGAGTGTAATCCCGTAATTGCCATGGTTTGTAAAGGCCAGAACCTTCTTGATTTAATATGGTCTCAATTTCTTTTGAGGCTCTGTAGGCAACCGTTGCTTTACGAGTGCGCTGTGCCTTAGGAAATGGTTCTGCAGGCATCCTATTGGGGTATTCATGAGAGAATATCGGCTCATGAATCAGCCCTTTAAAAATATCCTTACCCTCTGGATGAAAAATGACGATATCACAACCAAGCTTCATTAAATAAAATAAAAAATATTGGTGACTTTTCTTAAAGTCGCCGTACCACAAAAATTTGGGCATTTCTTGTTTGGGATCTGCCTTTTCCAATACCGGCTCTAAATGATTGATAGACCATTTAACAAGATCAACAAGGACCCGCCTTAGATCATGGTTGACTAAACCTTCCTTTTCAATTCTTGCGAACAACTCGAGGGTTGCAATCATTGCTTCGCGCAGTTTCCGATGGATAACAGGCACTTTTGATTTCAATAAAAGCTGTTCTCCGTCAAGAAAAGCCGTAAATCGGTTGATGGACAGCTTTTGGTCTCGATTAATATTTATTACTTTTTGAATCGATTGAAAATGATGATTGTTAATTGTCTTATCAAGTGACTCTTCACCTAACAAATGAAGATTCCATTCCGGATTGTTCACATAATCATAGAGCTGGTTATAATAGTGATCTTGGTCGATCGGTATACCAAGGAACTTCCCAATTACTTGCCCAATGTGAATAGTTCCATTTTCTAATGAATAATCTGGCCGCTCTGGTAGTGGTTTTTTCAGCAAAGTGTGCCAATTTTCATATGAAAGGGAGACAGGTTTGGCGTTCAACTGATTATATGGTGGATTCATTCATAATCCCTTCCCTCTAGAAGCGAAAGCTTTTTTTTCAAGCGTTTAGAAAATTATGTAAGGTTTCCATAACATCATATCACAGTTAGTTCTTTGGTACATTTGTTTATACGAAACTCCTTTAAAAATGTTTCATATAATTAGACTTTCCTCATTTTTCACCTTTTTCCTTGTCCTTACATACTATTTGAGTACTCACACTAAAGTAGGTGACTCAAATGCGATTTTTATATAAGCGGCCGCGGATGGAACAAATACATGAAGAACTAAATACCGTTATGGATGTCATGGTTTCCGATGTCTTTGTTTATCTTGATTTATTTTTGTTCAGTTTAATCTTTACCTTTCTATTGTCCCCTGTATGGCATTCATTAGCCCTTTCGGTTCTCTTCTTTTTGGGTACGTACAGTCTATTTTCTAGCATTTACTTTTTTGTTTTTTCTCCAAAAAGTGAAAAGGATTAAACAGTAAGACGGAGCAGTTGAAGAAATTGATGGATAATCTCCTCCCCTGCACCAATACCCTTAGTTTTGGTAAGTGTATAATTAGTGGTGCCTGACACCCTTGCAAGCTCACCATGGGCCGGTACAAAACGATAGTGGCAGTTTTCCAGAAAGTCCCAATCTAGTACAGAGTCCCCTGCACCTGCCAATACTTCCTTTCCTTCTCGTTTTGAGATAAATTCAAGTGCGTCCCCTTTGCTAATCGCTCGTGGGATAAAGTAGAGCTTTCTCCCTTGAATGGAGATCCTCCATCCATTTAATATAGCCACTTCATTAATCGCTTTCCGATCAGAAGCAGGTGGAAGACTGGTTAAAATGAAATAGAAAAATAAATTCTCCGCCTGCTTCATTTGCCCATCAAATTGTAAACCTGCCTTTTTTAACTTAAAAAGCAGTTCTTCTTGGGTAACTGATTCATCTCTCATCCGATTCATAATATAGAGAGACCATTCTTCCATCAATTTCCCCTGATAAATTATATTGGCTCCATTAGAGGTGATTGCATACTTTAATGAAATATCCTTTTCAAAGATTTGAAAGCGGTTAAATTGCTCCGTAGTCCGTGTGGTAACTGGAATAAATAAACTAGACAAGGATAACTCTTTTAATGCCAAATAGGATGATTCTGTCATATAAGCAACCCAGTTATCATCTCTTTTTTCAACCGGTTTAAGGACGAGCTGATCATCAATCCCCAGTTCTTCAATTGCCCGTTTCGAATAAACCAATGTCCGGTCCAGGTCAGAAGCAAAAATCATGAGCTCCTCCCCTTAACCGATTTAATTAAGCCGCAGCATAAATATTTTAAATTCGGATACGGTACGACTTCTACACCCTTTTCTTCGGCCAGCATGAGAATATGTTTGACAAAGGGACTTGAAGGGTCGCGCATCAAGATCTTCCATGGAACTCTGCGAAGGAGCACTCTCGTTGTTTCTCCCACTCCTGGTTTAATATAATGAGGGCTTTCAATTCCAAATTCAGCTTGAATTCGCTTAACGTCCTCCATCCCTAAGAATCCCGTTTCAATTTTCTCGTGCATCATTTTACGAGCACCTTCAGCCCCTGCCTTTGAAATGTTAACAAATTCCATGCTTAATAAATCAATATAATCATTGGAAACATCCATTGGAATTAATTCTTGATAATACTTTGCCCCATGGAAATCATCCTTCCCGATATATTGATCATTTAACACTGTCCGGCTCACCAACCCAGATACTGTTGAATTAAGACAAGCACTTGGGATTAAAAAATCTTCTCTTGTTCCAAACAGTGTGGTACAGTAGCCAGGATCTGCAATCACTGCCAAAGTGTTATCAAGCGATATCCCGTATTTTTTTTGAAATTGGTGGCAGGCTTTGGTCAATTCTATCGAAATGGCCCCTTTACCGGTCCAGCCATCAACAAATTGAATGTCAGCTTTTGGGTGTCGGCTGATTATATATTGAAGCGCATTTTCATCAATCCCTCTATCTCGGATGATAGATACACTGTAATGCGGCAATAAGACATGGTAGTTCATGTATATATATCGTTTAATCAAGATCCCGACTGGTGTACCCGCACGAGCTAGTGATACGAGGACAGTCTTATCGCCTTTAGATTGATAGATTTGTTCAGCTACAATTCCAATACATAAAGCCACTTTTTGTTTGTATTTCTGTAAGGTCGACCAGAATAAATCCACGTAGGCTTTTGGAGGCTGGTACTCTATGGGTAAAGATTCACTATAATGAACACCTGATTGAACCTTCCTTTCGCGATTTTCGGTAGTATCCTCCAACGTAATATTACTTAAATCTTTTAATAAAAATTGCACATCCTCCGCCTTATAGCTTCCGATGCTTGCAGGTTTATTTTTTGTGATTTTCAACTTGTTCACCTCGATTTTCAGAAAAAAAGACCAGTCTAATCAACTTTATTTGTAATATTTCTAGTTCTTTCAGTATTGGCTGAAGATTCTCTAACTCTACTTTTCTTTCCAAGAAGATAAATATTTCATCGTAGAACCCTGGCGGGATGTTATAAACAAAGTGAGTAATCGATAAGTCTTCCGGATTTGGAAAGGACGAACCGTACCTTGCCCCGTAACCCAGTTTGTTTTCGATGAAGATGGGACTGCGAGTAGTTGATTGATAATAAACATCACTTCCCATTTCAGCAGCGAGTCTCATAGGAAGATACATAAACTCTCCCGTTCCTAGGCAAAGCGTTCTTTTTCCCGTTCTTTTTTGTTTTAAAGTCGAGGCAGCAGCAGAGGCATTCTGGTGAAGACAATTGTTCTCTGAACTGCTAAGGCCAAATCGACCGGTTTCTTTTATAAAAAAGGACTTATTAACTGAGTTATTCACTGAAAAGGGAGTAAGAGAAATAAATGGTGAAAGGTCGATGCATTCAATAGATGCCGTGACGCTCTCATTCCTTTCAACAACTGTTGTGCGGTTCTCTAGTTCTCGTATCTTCCCCACTTGTACAGTCCCAGTCACCAGACTTACAACATTAATTTTTATGTTTAATTCCTGTTCAAGTTGTTGAAATCTATTACGATTCTCTTCAGAACGCCAATCCAAAATGGAAACAATCGTATAATTACGCCTTGGGAAATTGCTATGAATGGATTCAATTATATTTAAGGCCGTTTTACCGGTGGTTAATTCATCATCAACAAGGATAATCTCTCGTTCATTCTGAATCATCTCCAACGGAATATAACAGCGGTGTGATGTTGCATGTGAATGCTCTTCTTCAAAGGTAATTTCTGGACTTACCTGAATGAGTTCTTCCCGAGTGGTGTGAAAGTATTCGGCAGATTGCAAGCAATCAAAGAAAGCATGCCCAAGGGCTGTGGCTGTTTCAGCGAAGCCAATCACTAATGGATTAATATACTCAGGAATAAAGGCCTTAATCCGGTATGATTCTTCACATCTAAACGCTGTTAATAGTTTCTTAGTTTCAAAACAATTGGTTTCCCTAACAGTTTCTAAATATCTCGCACCAAGGAGCGCAGCAGTCAGTAGTCCTTTATGGGGATTAATCGGTAAGTGTTTACCGAGCACTTTACTTACGAATAAGAATGAGCGCTTCTTATTTATCCGTGCCGCCATGGTAAATAACTCTTCTATCGGCAAATCATACGGATTTTCAGTGACTTCTATCTCGGTTTTAATTGAGTTTAAGATATTATACGTATACTTCTTTTTTAATAAGGTCAATGGTTGTGAATTCTTCATGCAGCACCCCGTACAACTGTGATTTTAAGATGGTTTTCTTAGCCCAATAATAATGAGGTTTGATCTCGTTCATTTTATTAGCAAAATTACTTTTCATGACGCCAATTTCCCCTGTTGCTGCATTTATGACATTACTTGCATCAATGAACTCTTCATAGGAAACAACATTGAGGGCTTGAACGACTTTGATATGCGAGGGATGGATAATCGTTTTTCCTGTTATTCCGTTTGCGATATCCATGAGAATTTCTTGGATTAAGCCATCCATATGTTCATCGATTAATTTGGCACGCCATTTCAGCCCTTCATCACCATACCGTTCTCGAAAAGGGGTTTGCCGTAACTGAGGTTTTAACATTCTTTTTTTCGCAGAAAAGTACTCCCAAACTGGGCCTGATACAACATAGGGACTATCAAAACGTTGAAAGACATTGATAATATCAGAAATGCAATCTCTCAAAACAGCTATATCATATACGGTTGTATCCGCACTCCGGCGTATTCCATATAATCCGCAAAAATCAGTAGCCCCAATCCGGACGTTTAAAATATGTTCCTTGTAGCGGTCAAGAAGAGCTTTTATGCTCATTAATTCTTCCATTCTCGTTTCTTTATGAATGACCTTTGCTGTTTCTAAGATGGGCATTGCATAAAATGGATGCTGCTTAGTATGTATTCGGCGCACTTCCATTAATAATTCTTCACCTGTCTCGGTGCTGAATTTGGGAAGTACCACTCCTGTAAGGAGGTTAATGGCATCCGCTAATTGTTCTTTAACTCGTTTAAACTGCTCCACATTCCGAATCCGGATAAACATGAGAGGAAGATCCAAATAGCTTAGAAAGCCCTTTTTTAATTCCGCATTTAACTTTAACAATTCATTGATGAGCATAGCTTCTGCATTGGTTAGCTCGTTATCACCGACAGCATCTTCTAAGTCGATGACAAGAGAAGTTAATCCTTCATGCTTCTTGGAGAGAATTTCTTGGTGAATATTTGGGCGTGTCGCTGGCATATAAAGTGTCGCACCTAAACCATAAGATAAAAGTTCACGGTTAGAATATTTAGTAAAAGTCTGAGGTTTTTGAAAGAAGAAGCGTTTAATTTCATCTTGGTAAAAATATGTAAAAAATTCCATAACCAATTTCTCCTCTTTTTAAAGCTAAAAAATAGGAGAGACGGACTCTCGTCAGCTCCCCTATTTAGTCAACCATTTATTATTGGTTTTCTTTGCTGGTTTCCTTTTTCTTATTCATAAAGTGAACAATAAAGGTAGCCCCAAATGTTACTGCTAGAATGATAAAGAAATGTAGAGATTCAATATGGATATTGAATAACGGTAAAGTTAGTGCCATCTTAATAGAAATGATTAGAATTAAGATATAAGCGGTGGTTTCAAGTTCTGGGATTCTGTCAATTAATGTAAGGAATACCCCAGCGACACCTCGCATCATTAATACGCCCAAGATACCGCCAACAAATAAAATCCATACTTGATTGCTGACTCCAAAGGCAGCAAGAACACTATCGACCGAGAAGGCAATATCCATTAATTCAACGGCAGCTACCGTTCCCCAGAAAGTACCGAATAAGCGAATTAACAAGCCTCCTTGGTTAATTCCTTTCGCTTCCTCTTCATCGCTGCCAGTATCGCCTTTACGCTTATCAATGAAATATTTAATTGCTAACCAGGCAAGATAGGCGGCCCCAAACGCTTTAATGGCCCAAAACTTAATTAAGTATACTCCGATTCCAATGGCGATAAATCGGAAAATATATGCCCCTAATAAACCATAGAACAAAGCTTTTTTGCGCTTTTTAGGTTCCAAGTGTTTAACCATAACAGCTAAAACAAGTGCATTATCGGCAGAAAGCAAACCTTCTAAAATAATAAGAGTTCCAATTAATCCCCAGCTAACTGGGTCTGATAATATCTTACCCCACATACTTAAATCAAAAAATTGTGCATATGTGTCAATTATATGATTCAAAACAGACATTAAAAAAATTCCTCCTAGAATAGAAAAGCGGAAGCGTCCCTAGGCGCTTTAGCTAGACATTTTTAAAACAAAGTTTTTGTAAAAAGACCCAGCATTAGGCTGGATCTTTTACAATTAACCATTAACCAATTTGTAAGCCAAAGTCAGTTGCAAGAGCAGCTAAACCGCCTTGATAACCGCTGCCGATAGCACTGAATTTCCATTCACCATTATGTCGGTACAATTCTCCGACAACAATGGCTGTTTCAATTGAGAAATCCTCACCTAAATCATAGCGAATTAATTCTTCACCGTTAGCTTCATTGTAAATTCGGACATAAGCATTTGATACCTGTCCAAAATTTTGATTTCTGCTATCTGCTTCATGAATTGTAATGGTAAAAGCAATTCGCTGAATATTGGCAGGAATAGTAGTTAGACTTACTTTTACGCCTTCATCATCACCATCACCAGCACCTGTGCGATTATCCCCCGTATGTACAACAGCACCATTTGCCCCTTGAGGATTATTATAGAAAATAAAGTCAGTTTCATTCGTTACTTTGCCATTTTCCCCCAATAAGAAAATAGATGAATCTAAGTCAAAGTCATTTCCACCATCATATTTGTTAGTGTCCCATCCAAGTCCAACCACAACGTTAGTTAATCCTGGATTAGTTTTTGTTAAATCCACTTTTTGCCCTTTTGATAAACTTACTGCCATTTTTCATTCCTCCATTTTAGGTAATAGTCTATATACGAGTTTGTCATAAAAAGGTTTCAATTATTATAATAAATTTTTTTTGTACCTAATAGCAAATCACTCTAACTCATCCATTTGGGTGGTGTATTTTTGGCCCAATAAATGGACCCTAATTCATGATGGTTCTGGAAATCATCATGATAGGTATGATAATGAAAATTAAACCAGTAGCCTGCTTGCGGAGGATTATCCCGTCTCACATGAAAACGAAGGACATCTTTCCCGATTCCTCGATTATTAATATTAAATATTTTTTCAGAATGACCGGTTCCAGGCTGCTCTGTAATGGTGAGATTTTTTAGATCTTCTTCAGGAAATTGGACAGCCATTTCCTCAAGGGCTTTTTCGATGTTCGGCAAAATAATTTCCCTGAATTCATTTTCGATAACAGGTTTTATTTTAGTACCAAATTTCTGATAAGACTGAACTTCTGCTTGTTTCAAAAGTTCCTCTAAAAATTTTTCTTTATTAAACTCCGTTTCTTGCTCAAAGGTATTCGATTGTCCAAAGGCGATTTCTGTGTTTGGCGCTTCAAACGCATCATGATCGTTTAGATTCTTAGCGTTTACTTGGTCTATTAAATGTGTTGGCGTAACGAGACCAAAAGTTAAAACAGTTACTAGTACAAATAACGTTTTTCGAATCCAATTGTTCATCATTAATCACCTTATTCTTCATCTATTTTCTACTATTTTCTGAAATTAGTTATTATAGAAAATATTATACTTCTTTTTACGAGGAATTGGAAAATATTCCGTCCTACCCAGCAATTAAAAAAAAGGATGTCGGCTGACATCCTAATTAACAATGGGCTTCAAAGGCCCCAAGTAAATTATGCATTACTGATTCCATTGGCATTCCTTCAATATCATGTCTCGGAATAAAATGAACGACTTTTTTATCCTTTAATAATGCCATTGATGGTGATGATGGTTCAATTCCTTCAAAATACTCACGCATTTTTGCTGTTGCTTCTTTATCTTGTCCAGCAAAAACGGTTACTAGATGGTTGGGCTTTTTCTCGCTATTTAGGACAGCTTGCGTTGCAGCGGGACGAGCTAACCCAGCAGCACATCCGCACACGGAATTGACGACAACAAGTGTTGTTCCGCTCACATTTTCGATAAATTGTTCTACATCTTGTGCAGTAGCAAGTTCTTCAAATCCTGCTCTTGTTAATTCTTCCCGCATCGGTAAAACCATTTGTTTCATATATTCTTCATATGCATTTGACATTTACAATCACTCCGTTTCAAGAATCATCATGTTTAGAATACCTAATCTATTAGGTATTTGCAATTATTCGGTGGTCTTCCTAGCCTCCGTCATTTGCTTCCAAACAGAACCTTTAGCCTCTGTGCCGCCTTCAATTCTTTCAATGGCCATTTTTATTTGCAAACTGACTTCAAATTCAGAATCATTCTCAGCAGCCTTTAAAGCCGGAAGGGCCTTTTCATCGCCTGCTTCATATAGAAACATAGCTGCCCGCCAGCGAACTAACTTGCTCTTATCCTGCAAGGCCTTCATCATTTCGTCGGCTGCCTCAGGAAATCCCAAATCAGATAGACAATCACCTGCGGTCCTTCGAACGGTCACAGTTTTATCCTTTAGTGCCTTATAAAGTAACGGGAGTACTTCCTTCTCCTTGATCATCCCGAGATACACAGTGGCAAGCCTTCTAATCGAAGCCTTTTCATCTGATAAGGCTTTTTTAAGGACAGGTAAATCCGCTAGCTCTGGGTCATCCATTTGTTCGAGGACCTGATAGCGAATCTGCCAATCGGGATTCTGTAAATCTGCGAGCGTTACTTTTTTGCGAACCACACTCATTTTTTGCTCTGATGCAGAATCAGTTGATTGGGCTTTTGCAACCAATTCTTCGAGTCGTTCCTGTGGATAGGCGGCAATCAGTTCGTCAACAACCTCTTGGCCAACCTGTCCAAAATCACCGTAGCGGACGCCTTGATTCTGCCATTTTCTGAGTAAAAGATAGTGATCATTAGGAAGCTGCGCCCTCTCTCTTGCCTTTAAAAAGGATTCTGGCATTCCAAACCGTCTCTCAGTCGTACCATCGGTAAGCTTTACTTGAAGCGGTATATCTTTAAATATTTGGATTTCAACCTTAATTTCACCAAAATGTTCATCGATTGGTTTGGTTTTGGCAACTTCGGCCGCTTTTTCTCCAAATGCCTGGCGTACTTGTGGCAGTAATTCTTTCCAATCGTATTTCGCATTCCGTTCAACAGCAAGAAAATCGGCTACATGGTACACACCTTTTATGCCCTCTATTTGAAGGATAGCTTGAATCACAACAGGTGCAACTGCAGCTGTTTCCTTCTTATAATTATAGCTTTTCCCCATGGGAAGTTCTTCATCTAAATTGATTTTCATTGTATTTGGGCTTGGCGTTGGTTCAATTGCCTTAATTCTCATTGATCTCACCTTATTCCTTTTCCGCAAGCTCTGCTAAATATGACCAGCGCTCGATTAAATACTCGAGCTTTTCATTTAATTCTGTTTCCTGCTTCATTAAGTCCTGAGCTTTAGTAAAATCACTCCCGGTCTTCGCCATTTCGGAAGCTATTTCTTCTAAGCGGGTTTCAGTTTTTTCAATGTCCTCATCAATTGATTCCCATTCTTTTTTCTCAGCATAGGTCATTCGTTTCTTTTTTTCTTTCTCGTTTGATTTGGTTGGCTTGACCGTAACTGTAACCGTTTTTTGCGCTTCTAGAGCCGATTCCTTTTCAAGAAACTCGGTATAATTTCCATAGAAAGAATCAATCGCCCCTTCTCCTTGGAGAACGAGAAGCTCTTCGGCCACCTTATCCAAGAAATAGCGGTCATGGGAAACAGTAATCACTACTCCAGGGAAATCTTCTAAATAATCTTCCAGAACGGTCAATGTTTGTGTATCCAGGTCATTGGTTGGTTCGTCCAACAAGAGCACATTTGGTGCGGTCATCAAAATTTTCAACAAATATAAACGTCGTTTTTCTCCGCCTGACAGCTTTCGAATCGGTGTGCCGTGCGAAAACGGAGGAAATAGAAAGCGTTCAAGCATTTGCGCTGCTGAGATTGTTTTTCCATCCGATGTATTAACAACTTCGGCCGTTTCTTTAATGTATTCAATCATCCGCTTATTTTCATCCATATCTTCGCTTTCCTGAGTATAATAAGCGATTTTCACCGTTTGCCCCATAATGAACTCACCTTCATCAAGCGGAATCTGTTTGGCCAGGATATTTAAAAGGGTTGATTTTCCCGTCCCATTTTTACCGATAATACCAATCCGATCACCAGGCTTCACAAGCAAATCAAAGTGATTTAAAATCGTTCTTGCTTCGAATCGCTTGGAAGCGTCCTTCAGTTCAAATACCTGTTTACCAAGCCGGCTGCCATTTAAAGAAATATCCAGTTTTTCAGAGGTTGGCTTCCCACTAGCAACCTTCTCATCAAGCTCATCAAATCGTTGAATTCTAGCCTTTTGTTTGGTTGTTCTGGCTTTTGCACCGCGTCTGATCCACTCTAATTCTCTTCTGAAAAGGTTTTTTCTTTTTTCAAAAGTCGCTGCTTCATTCTCTTCACGAATCGCTTTTGCTTCTAAAAAGGCCGCATAATTGCCTTTATAGCTGTAAACTTGCCCGCCATCGAGTTCAAACATTCGATTAGCTACTCGATCGAGAAAGTAACGGTCATGGGTGACTAGTAGAATCGAGCCACTATATCTGCTCAAGTAATCTTCTAACCACTTCACCGAATCAAAATCAAGATGGTTTGTTGGTTCGTCTAAAATAAGTAAATCGGGCTCAGCTATCAAAACTTGCGCTAAGGCAACACGTTTCTTCTGCCCACCGGACATCTCACCGATTCTTTTTGTGAAATCTTCAATTCCTAATTTCATTAATATCGATTTGGCATTCGTACTCGCATCCCAAGCATTTAGCGCATCCATCTGCTTTTGCAATTGAAAAAGTTCATCTTGGATTTTTAATTCATTTGGGGAAATAGAAAGATCCAATAAAGTTTTTTCATAGGAGCGCATTAGTTTTAAAATGGGGGCTTCGCCATGGAAGACCTGTTCTAGGACCGTTTTATCCCCATCTAATTCTGGCTGCTGGTTTAAAAACGCGATTGAATAGTCTTTACTAGTGATTAATTTGCCTTCGTCTGGTGTGTCGAGTCCAGCAATTATTTTTAATAAGGATGATTTACCGGTCCCATTGATTCCAATTAACCCCACACGCTCTTTTTCGCCGATCGTGAAGGATATAGAGTTAAAGAGTTGTTTATCCCCATATGTTTTCGAAACATTTTCAACTGTGAGCATTTTCATTCTTGTCCATCCCATTCTTGGTAAAATTGTTCTAAAAATGTGACCATCATTTGCTGACGGCTTTCTGCCATTTTTCGAGCAGTCTCGGTATTAAGCAAGTCTTTCAATTTAAGTAATTTTTCATAAAAATGATGAATGCTTGTTGATTTACCCTTTCGATATTCCTCTACGGTCATTTCTTCTCTTACTTTAATGCTTGGATCGTAGATGGCCTGTCCTTTCTTGCCACCATATGCAAACACCCTTGCAATCCCGATTGCTCCTATCGCATCTAATCGGTCTGCATCCTGAACAATTTTCGCTTCAATCGTTGCAAGCGTTGTATGTTGTCCACCTTTAAAGGAAATCGTTGCGATAATTTGTTTGATATGGGTTTTATCGTGATCAGTCAGCGGGATGGTTTGTAAAAACGTTTCTAGTTTTACTTCCCCTTTTTCGCTGCTTTCATTTAACTTTTCATCTGATATGTCATGGAGAAGGGCCGCCATTTCAATTATAAACGGATCTCCTGCCTTTTCTTCCTTGCAAATATGTAGGGCATTTCTTCGGACACGATCAACATGGAACCAATCATGGCCTGTGGCATCTTCCCCTAATTCGTTACGTACATAAACTTTTGTTTGTTCTATCATCTGATTCTTCATTATTTCCGCACACCCACTTTCATCCTTGCTATTTTATCATGAAAAACCAACAAAAAATAACCCCGAATGCTCGGGATTATTTTTTGTTGGCTTGACGTCCACTTTTTTTCTGGCTTTGAGACTTGCTATTACCAATCTGAAACTCGCTGCCAAGTTCAATATCATTTCTTTTGTCTTGTTTTTCAATTTGCTCTCTTGTTTGGTTCGGATTTTGTCTACCTTGCTTACTAATAGTGCATCTTCCTCTCATCTAAATTCAAATGCAATGTTAGTATGCTCAGTACGATATTAAGTTATTTCAATTCATTGTGCCAGCTGACACCGAGTGTATTTTCACCTGCGTGAACCCCGATTACCGCACCAAGTGGGCAGCAGATAATCTCTAGCTCCGGAAATTCCTTTCTTAATTCATTCTTCCAATTAGCAGCTGGTTCCTCGTGCAAGCCATATAAAATATATACTTCTTTAAAATGATGTTGCTCGTACGACGATCGTAAATAATCCAATATTTTCTCTTTCGCTTTTTTCTCACTTCTTGCTTTTTCCTTTACACTCAATGCTCCGTCTACGATAGAAATAATGGGTTTAACATTAAGCATACTGCCAAGGAAGAATTGCACACCGGACATCCTTCCACTTCGGTGGAGTTGTTCTAAACTGCCGATAAGCACATAGGTCTCGTTCGTCTTCTTAATCCTTTCAAGTTGGTCGATGACCGATTCAAGATTAGCCCCACCCTCTAGTAATGATATTCCCTCTTTAAGTAATGCCGTCATTGGATAGGTAAGAATATTAGAATCAAACGTGATAACTGGAATATCAACAAGTTTTGCAGCTTGTTCACTGGAGGAGACTGTACCACTTAATTTTCCTGATAAAAGAATGGCAACCACTTGGTCATATTCTTTAGATAGTTGTTCGAATAATGCTTGAAATGCACCAATGGAAGGTTGTGATGTTTTTGGAGGATTTTTAAGTTGCTTTAATCGCTCGAATAATTGAGCAGAGGTTAAGTCAATCCCATCTGAAAATTCATCACCATCTAGTAAAATTGTTAGTGGAATCGTATATAAATCTGGATGATTTCTTAATTCTTCATCTAAATAGGCAGTACTATCTGTGACCCAAGCCGTTTTGACCAACGTCATCTCCCCTTTATATTAAAAATTCTACAAGTTTGTAAATTCATCGTACATAAAAATTAGAATATTGTAAATATTATAAAAGCGCTTACAAAACCAGCTTTCGATGAAAAAGCTGGTTTTGTTTGATTAGTTAATTTTCTCGCTAAGTTTCTTGAGTGTTGTGATGATAAACTCCGCCATTTCAACTAAATCATCCATTTGGTCTTCTCCGATTAATCGATCAAATTCAACCGTCATGACATGAGTATGATTTTTTTCAATTTTAAGCGGGTCATACTGAATGGTTTGAGTAATTTTTCTCGTGGCCCCCCAAACATTCATTAGAATGGTTTCAACTGCTTCAAAGTCAATATTTAAGTCTTCATGTTCTGTAAAAAATTGAAGGTTCAAATGACAACCTGCATTCTTCTCTGAGAGTAAAGCTGGCAGAAGCTCAGCACCTAGATTAACAAGGTTTGATGTCATTTCGATTTTCGCTGTAACCTTTTTATGAGGCAATTGAAAAGAAACGTCAAATTTCCGAGCCATTTTAGCCATGTTCATAAAGTCGTTGCGATCGGTAATCACAATCTCACCACAAATATCCAAGTCATAAAGTGCCCCTTCAACTACTACTTTCATATTATCGAAGGCTGTTGGATCAAACATTTACCATTACTCTCCTCTTAGAATAGCCCGATTGCATTTCCGTTTTCATCTACATCCATATTTAAGGCTGCTGGCTTTTTCGGCAGACCCGGCATTGTCATGACATCTCCGGTTAAGACGACAATAAATCCTGCACCGATAGATGGTTTAAATTCCCTGACCGTCACACTGAAATCCGATGGTCTTCCTAATTTTGATGGGTCATCCGACAACGAATATTGGGATTTCGCCATACAAACGGCCAAATTAGACCAGCCGAACTTTTCAAAATCAATTAATTGTTTTTTTGCTTTTGATGAAAATTCTACATCGTTTCCACCATACACTTTTTGAACAATCGTTCTAACTTTCTTCTCGATGGAATCCGATAAGTCGTATAGCGGCTTAAAGTTGTTTTCTTTTTTGTCCATTAAATCTAAAAGCGTGTTAGCAAGATCGATACCGCCTGCTCCGCCTTTTTCCCACACCTCGGTTAAGGCAACTGGCACATTCTCTCTTTGACACCATTCTAGTAATGTTGTTACCTCAAGTTCGGTATCGGTAATGAATTTATTTATCGCAACAACAACGGGTAATCCAAAGCTCTGAATTGTCTCGATGTGTTTCTTTAGATTTGCAAATCCTAGAGTTAAAGACGGAATATTCTCATGAGCTAACTCACTTTTCGCTACACCACCATGCATTTTCAAGGCACGAATCGTCGCAACAATGACAACAGCTTCTGGTTTAATCCCTGCGCTTCTCGATTTAATATGTAAAAATTTCTCAGCACCCAAATCAGCACCAAAACCTGCTTCTGTAATGACATAATCCGCTAATTTAGCCGCTGTTGTTGTAGCAATTACACTATTACATCCATGGGCAATATTCGCAAACGGACCGCCGTGAATAAGAGCTGGCGTATGTTCAATGGTTTGAACAAGGTTAGGTTTAACCGCTTCTTTTAACAATAATGTTAATGCGCCTTCCACCCCTAAGTCACCGACCGTAACCGGCTCCTTATTAAAATTATAAGCAACGACCATCCGTGATAATCGTAATTTTAAATCCTTTAAGTCTGTTGCTAAGCATAAAACAGCCATAATTTCCGATGCTACTGTAATATCAAAGCCATCTTCCCTCGGCACCCCTTGAAGTGGACCGCCCAGACCAATGATCACTTTTCTTAAGGCACGATCATTTAGATCTAGCGCTCGTTTCCAGACAATTCTGCGTTGATCGATGTTAAGTTCGTTTCCTTGTTGGAGATGATTATCGATTAATGCTGCGAGGGCATTGTTTGCAGTTGTAATCGCATGAATATCTCCAGTAAAGTGTAGGTTGATGTCTTCCATTGGCAGAACTTGAGAGTACCCGCCGCCAGTCGCTCCGCCTTTAATCCCCATTGTTGGTCCTAGGGAAGGCTCTCTGATTGCAATCATGGTTCTTTTACCTATCTGATTAAACGCATCAGCCAGCCCAACGGTCACAGTTGATTTTCCTTCTCCTGCTGGTGTTGGATTAATGGAAGTAACAAGAATAATTTTCCCGCTTGTTTTTGTTTTGAGTTTAGCAAGAGTTTCATTTGAAATCTTTGCTTTGTATTTTCCAAAGAGTTCTAAATCATCCTCTTCCAAACCAATTTTTTTGGCGATTTCAACAATTGGCTTCATTTTTGATTCTTGGGCAATTTCAATGTCTGACTTCACTGTTGTTTTTAATACCACCTTTATCCCCCGCATTCTGCATATAGAATTAGACCTACGTTATCATTGTATCAAATAGGCGCATTCAATCCGATATTTAAATATGAATAAATTATTATCTTTTCTGAAATTACAATAATGTTTATAATATAATTATTAAATATTTTAAATATTCATTGACTTATTGTCGTAGGTAGTTATATTAATGGATGTAGTCATTATAAAAACGCCTTAAATTAAACCTGATAAAGGGGATGGTCACTTGCCAATTAACATTCCAAAACTCCTTCCAGCAAGGGAAATTCTTGAAACAGAAAATGTCTTCATCATGGACAATGAACGTGCGATTGCTCAGGACATCAGACCATTAAATATCCTCATTCTAAATTTAATGCCTGAAAAAGAGAAAGCGGAGACACAGCTTTTACGAGTATTAGGAAATTCGCCTTTACAAGTTAATGTTAATTTTTTAAAAACGAATTCTTATGAATCGACCCATACAAGTAAACAGCATCTCGAACAGTTTTATACTACCTTTTCCCAAGTGAAAAACCTAAAATTTGACGGGATGATTATTACTGGTGCTCCTGTGGAGCTCTTAGAATTTGATCAAGTAAAATATTGGGCGGAGTTAACAGAAATTATGGACTGGGCTAATGAAAATGTTACTTCGACCTTACATATTTGCTGGGGAGCACAAGCGGCACTTAATTATCATTATGATATTAACAAATTTGAATTACAGCGAAAATGCTCAGGCATTTATGCCCACCGGATTTTTGAACAAAATGATATTTTGCTCCGTGGTTTTGATGACCAGTTTTATGCGCCTCATTCTCGTTATACAGATATATCGATTGAAGCTATTAAGGAACATCCAGAATTAAAATTACTTGCTGCTTCAGAGGAAGCAGGAGCATTATTAATTGCATCAAGAGACAGAAGGCATGTTATGATTACCGGGCATTTGGAATATGAATCAGATTCGCTCGCACAGGAGTACGAAAGGGATTTGAATAAGGGTCTTGAAATTCATATACCAGAGAACTACTTTCCAAATAATGATCCAACCCAACCTCCAATCAACCGCTGGCGATCACATGGCCACTTATTCTTTTCAAACTGGCTCAATTATTATGTTTACCAAGAGACTCCTTTTTATTGGGGTTGAAATTAAGCATCGGATCGTATCCGATGCTCAGATTGTCGAGAAAGGGTATTTTTCTCGGCAATTTTTTTTTGTCAAAATTTAAATACTAAATTTATTGATTATCCCTGCAAATGGGCCTGTTGATTTCCGCTCCGGGCACTCGCTTTCCGCGGGGAGGTCCTGGAGCCTCCTCGGCGCTTTGGCGCCTGCGGGGTCTCCAGTGACCTCTCTATCCCGCAGGAGTCGAGTGCCCTCCGCTCCAATCAACAGGGAGGCAAATCAACCTAAAATATTGCAACACACTTTTTCTATCCTTGCTAAGTGTGTCACAATCTTTTTTTATTTTGGCAGGCTGCAGTAAGAATAGCCTGTTCGCTCACATTCTTCAATCGCTTTGATAAGGACGGACCTTCTCAAGAAGAAACGAAAAATCAATATATTTATCAATCAAACGAAGAAGATGGACATCAGGTACCCATTCATCAATAGATACAAATTCATATTCACTTTGGCTAGACTCTTTTGGCTTAAACATTGATTTCACCACTTATTTTTATTATTTATAAGTTGAGTTGAAGGTCTTTATTAAC